>JAHZJL010000166.1 GCA_022600935.1 Gammaproteobacteria bacterium | reverse complement strand
TCATCAAATGACTGCTGTTCCTAAATCAATTTTAAAAAAAGAAGTCGGGTCATTAGAAAACTTCCGCTACGATATTCTTGCCGCTATTGATATGCTCATCTCTGGCATCTAACATCGGGAGAATACCAATTATTAGATTCGCATATTTACATTCATAATCACTGTCTTAAAAAAATACGTCTTGTCGACGATTGCTACGTTAAGTAATATGATGCAGATAGCCAGCGGAGCACAACGCTTGCTAATCTTGCCATAAATAATGAAAAGTAAAATTAAGTGTTGTGTCTTCACAATTCGCCCCCGGAATCTCAGTATTTCGCAAAGTCCATGATCAGGTTTCATCGCGTTTTCGGTTTACACTAACCTAATTCAATCCGGATTCTTTTAAAAACCAATTGGAACACAGATGAATCAAATATTTGCAATTGCGATCGGTGGCGCTGGCGGGGCAGTACTGCGGTATCTGGTCAGTAACGGGGTGTATGGCTGGTTAGGTAAGGATTTTCCCTATGGCACATTGACTGTGAATGTGATTGGGTCATTTTTACTGGGTTTGATGAGTACAGCGATGTTACTGGAAAGAGTTGTGCTTGCAGAGGAATTTTCGCTGGCCTTGTTGGTGGGTTGTTTCGGATCGTTTACGACGTTTTCGACGTTTTCACTGGATACATTGTCTCTGCTTGAGCAAGGGCAGGTGATGAAAGCGCTAAGTAATATACTCATTAATGTTGTGGTGTGTATTGTTGCGGTATGGCTGGGATTGAAAATTGGTCAATTACTGCATCAGTCACAAAATGGCATTATTCATGGTTTAGGAATATCTTTCCCGTTCGCTTTTGCATGTGTTGTTTTCATTGTGTCGAGTCTGATTGGCCTGATAGCAAAAATGATTATGTATCAAAATGGTCTCGATACAGAAGTTCAGGCGACAACCGTTGTGTTTGCAATCGGGTTTTTTATCACATTTTCCAGTGTTTATCTGGTGATGTATATTCTGGAAATGGGGATTGCACCAAGCCAGCAATTATCGACTATGTTAGGCGTGCTGTTGGGAAATACAGCATTATGTGCACTCGGAACAATGACGGGTATCCAGATTGCTCGACTATTTCAATGAAACTATTGATCAAACTAAATGAAAGAATGAATCGGAGGTTATTCAATGCTTGACCCCAAATTGTTTCGTCAGGATCCGGAGCAGGTTGCCCGGCAGTTATTGCGGCGAAACATTACCCTTGATGTCGAATTGCTGGAACGATTGGAAACAAAGCGAAAATCAGTCCAGATACGTACCCAGGAATTGCAGGCAGAACGCAATACTCGCTCCAAGCAAATCGGTAAGGCCAAAGCGCAGGGTGAAGATATTGGTCCATTATTGAAACAGGTTGAAACTCTGGGTGATGAGTTGAAACAGCAGGAAACTGTGCTGGCAGAGATTCAGCTACAGCTACACCTGTATTATCTGGAATTGCCAAATATTCTCGATGACAGCGTGGCTGATGGTGTAGAGGAATCCGATAATATTGAAATATCGAGATGGGGTGAGCCACGGGAATTTGCTTTTGAAGTCAGGGATCATGTCGATCTGGGCATGGGTCTTGGGCAAATGGATTTTGAAGCAGCGGCCAAATTGACAGCGTCACGTTTTGTGACCATGAATTCGCAACTGGCCCGTATGCATCGCGCCTTGATTCAATTGATGCTGAATATCCATACTGAACAACACGGTTATCAGGAGTGGTATGTGCCTTATATGGTTAATGCAGCCAGCCTGACCGGTACCGGACAATTGCCCAAGTTTGAAGAAGATGCATTCAAACTGGATTTTGACCCGGTGTTATATCTGATACCAACGGCAGAAGTTCCGATCACGAATCTGGTCAGGGATGACATTGTGAATTCACAGCAATTGCCGCTGCGTTATGTTGCGCATACACCGTGTTTTCGCAGTGAAGCGGGATCATATGGTCGCGATACACGGGGCATGATTCGTCAGCACCAGTTTGAGAAAGTCGAGCTGGTACAGATTGTACGTCCCGAGGAGTCGGCTCAAGCACTCGAACAATTGACAGGTCATGCTGAGTCGATTTTGAAAGTACTTGAGCTGCCTTACCGCAAGATGTTGTTATGTGCCGGAGATACTGGATTCTCGTCATCCAAAACCTACGATCTTGAAGTCTGGCTGCCCGGTCAGAATCAGTATCGGGAAATTTCATCCTGCAGTAATTTCAAGGACTTTCAGGCGCGCCGGTTAAAAGCCCGTTGGCGTAATCCGGAAACCGGCAAACCAGAACTGGTGCATACTTTGAATGGTTCCGGGCTGGCTGTGGGACGGACTCTGGTTGCTATCATGGAGAATTATCAGCAAAGTGATGGGAGTATTCTGATCCCTGATGCATTGAAGCCTTATATGGGTGGGATTGACCGTATTGACAGGCCAAACAGTTGATGACAGACATGCCGGTCATTTTAACGGCTGGCCTGAATCAGTCTGATTCCGATTCATGAGTGGTATGACAATCCCGGAATTTAATGGAATCCATGTTCTGGTTGTCGGTGATTTGATGCTGGACCGTTATTATTCAGGACAAACCAATCGCATGTCTCCTGAAGCCCCGGTGCCGATTGTCAAGGTTGAAACCATGCAGTCCAGAGCCGGTGGGGCAGGGAATGTGGCATTGAATATCCGCGAGCTGGAAGGCAAGGTGACTGTGTTGGGGTATTTAGGAAACGACAGTCATGGCGATGAATTGCTCGACCAGCTCAAACTGGCAGGAATTGATTGCCTGGTGGAGCGGACTGAGGATGCCCGCACAATTACAAAATTACGGATATTAAGCCGCCATCAGCAATTGATTCGGCTTGATTTTGAGGATAGCTTTATCAATCTGGACAAGCAGGGTTTATTCAATCGTTATTCCAGCATTTTGAATGAAGTGGATGTGGTTGTGTTATCGGATTACGGCAAAGGCACATTGTCCGATTGCAATCAGTTTATCGCTGAGGCCCGTAATGCTGGAGTCAAGGTTTTGATTGATCCCAAAGGGACTGATTTCAGTCGCTATCGCAATGCTACAATGCTGACCCCGAATTTACAGGAGTTTGAAGCTGTCGCGGGGCAATGCAGCAGTCAGCAAGACCTTGAACATAAGGGGCAGGGCTTGGTGTCTGAACTGAACCTCGATGCCTTGTTGGTAACCCAGGGTGAGATGGGCATGACGTTATTTGTCAATCAACACAAGCCTGTGCATTTCAACACTGAAGCCCGTGAAGTCTATGATGTGACCGGGGCTGGTGATACTGTGATTGCGATGCTGGCATCCTCGATTGCCGCTGGACTTGGTTTTGCGGAAGCGACTGAACTGGCAAATACTGCTGCCGGTATCGTGGTTGGCAAGCTAGGCGCTGCCACAGTGAGTCGTGAAGAAGTCAGTCGTTTCAGAAACGGCAACAAGTCCGGCAAAGTCATTATGAACAGCATTACCGAACTGCTTGCACAAGTTGCTCAGGCCAGGCAAACAGGTCAAACCATTGCAGTGACCAATGGCTGTTTCGATATTCTGCATCCCGGGCATCTGCGCTATCTGGAACAAGCCGCAGATTTGGCGGACCATCTGATTGTGTTGGTTAACAACGACGACTCGATTCACCGCCTGAAAGGTGAACATCGGCCTGTTAATCCTCTCGCATTTCGTATGGAAATGCTCGCTGCCATGAAACCTGTTAAGTGGATTCTACCGTTTGACGGAGATACGCCTGAACCGGAAATCAGCGAGATTAAACCGAATCTGTTGATCAAGGGCGGAGACTATGACGACGTTACCCAAATAGCTGGCTACCGGCAAGTCATTGAGAACGGTGGGGACGTCAGAGTTCTGCCCTTTATAGATGGTTATTCAACCACAAGTCTGATCTCAAAAATTCGTCACTCACAACATTAAACTCTGCTATATCACTGTCAAGCAATTGTGTTACGGATAATCCATCAGGAATTAATGTGCATAATATTCAAGATTGTTATACCAGGATAACCAATCGTTGAAATCATCGAGGCTGAATTCAAAATGCTGCATCAGTTGTATCGCCAATGGCCAGTAGCTAATCGTGTCTTCAGTGAATTCACCATATTCACATACATAATCAGCCAGTAATTCTGTTGCTTCCCTGATGCAGTCATTGTCAAGCAATGCTGCTTTTTCGGCAGCTTTAGGTTGAGCTGAAAAACTTTGAATATGCAGATTGGTCTGTAATTGTTTAAATTCCATTAACTGAGTTTCCCAGCATTCATAGAGTTCCAGTAATTCATTTGCAATAGGGTAGGCAAACTGTTTTTCACGGCTTAAGTATAAATATTTTAATAATTCGATGATTCGCCGGTGTTGAAACTGTTCGGCCAAAGAGCGCCATTGAGCATTCACACACGTTTGCAATGCGGAATTGAAATATGCGATTTGTAATTGTTGTTCATTCATAATCACCCACCTGCTATTTGTCTGTTTAATTTGTTTTTAAGATGAATACTGTAAATCCCGGTTATTGTCTCCTGGTTATATTGTCAAACATTAAAAATCACCTGCAACGCTGGTGTATTCAGTCTATCTCCATCAATCACAAGCAGTTATCTCTTATCTTAGTCTCGTCTTCTATACAATCAAGTCAATAGTTCACACTTTATTGAATTTAACCGGGTTAGGGCTGTTTCTAAATCCGAATCCCGGACATATTCTTAAAACAGCTGGTAACTTTTTGAATCCTGTCAAGTTTTAGCATGCATTTTGTGAGTTTGATCAAGCTTCTCATACTGCAATGCAAAATCAGATTCAGTTTCTGCAGCGCTGGACGATAACAGTGAAGATTAAGTTTAAAGGGAAAAAAAATGAAAAAAACGACATTCTTACTGTTAGCGTTATGCATCAGCACTGCAAATGCGTCTGTTTTTAGTGGTATCAGCAATGGGCAGTTTGTAAATCCGACCGGTAAACCGGAAATGGTGACAACCGGGGTTGGTACCAATCAATTTACATGGGGAACACCGACCAGTGAGATCAGGCAAAGCAGCAGCCTGGGTTACACGGGTCAATCATTTTCTTCAGATGAAAATGAAGCATTTGTATTCGGAACCTTGAGCTATTATAACGGCACGATCAAGAGCGGAACCGGAGCCACGACTGTGGATTTGAGCATTATCCTGGATCTGGATGAACCCAGTGAATTGAGTAAGGATTTTGCGTTTGATTTACGCTTGATTAATACCAACAATTCGTCTGACAAGGAAGCAAGTGCAGATCGGGTTAACTTTGATAATACTGTGACGGCCAGTTATTTCAATATTGATGGTGTTGATTATACTCTGGAATTTTTAGGATTCGGACGTTTGGTCGGTGGCGGATTTACAATCGAAGATTCATTTTCGGTCTTTGAAGGTGAAACTGCGAGTGTTGATTTGATCGGACGTTTGACATCCACACCAACTGTGGTGCCAATCCCGGCTGCAATCTGGTTTTTCGGAGCAGGACTGATAGTGTTGCACCGAATGAGGAGGCCTGTATAAAAAACAACAATAATGCTGATAATTCAGCAGGATTGGCCAGTATTGCCAATCCTGCTTTTTTTGTTGTCCTGAAATGTTCAGTTAATGGGCGACAGCGACTTTGTTACCCTTGTGTTGAGCAATCGAGCTTAACAGTATTTCAAACCAGTCAACATCGATGTCAAATGGTTTTCCACCTTTGATACGTGGAAATTCAATCGCTCTCAAAACATTATTCTGTTCTTCATCATGACCGATGACTCCCGAATCACCACGGAATGCACATTCAACGGCCAGGTCAGCACAGGATTTGATAATTCTGATGTCATCCACATTGGATGCGGCTGCCCGAGAAAAATAACCTGATTTTTGAATCAATGTTTTTTCAGCGCCAATCATTTCCGCGAATTGTTCACCAAACCATTTTCCAGGATTGACGGCATCGAGTTTGACATGACCGAATGCATCACGTGGGACCTCTTCACCTCGAGCCTGCATTTCCGCGACAATTGATTCAACGCCGGCACCTTCGGATACAAAAATATTCACGCAATCGACGTTATCCATTACAGAACGCAGACGTTTCGCTTCGGCGGCCAGGTCGATTTCCATTTCCGGGACGAAGACTCCATGAACTTCATACGAGTCTCTGGTTAACCCGAGCTCCGGTAGCCAGTCCATTTGATCAAGCAGTTTGCGGTATTCAACAGCAGTCGCTGCTGTCAACCAGCCACAACTGCGACCCATGACTTCATGCACGATCAACATGCGTGGGTTTGAATTGTTTTCTGCGACCACATTTTTGAAGTAGTGTGCGCCTTGTTCTGCGGCTGTCCAGGCGCCTAACGACTGTTTAATCGGAATCACATCATTGTCAACAGTTTTGGGAAGGCCGATAACCGTCAGTCCATAATCATTGTCGGCCAGAAAAGCCGCCAGGTCAGCAGCTGCAGTGTTGGTGTCATCTCCGCCAATGGTATGCAAAACATCGACATTGTCTTTTACTAACTGGTCAGCGGCTTTTTTCTGTGGATCTTCGCCATCCTTGACCAGTCCGCGTTTGACACAATCAGCGACATTGGTCAGTTTGACCCGGCTGTTACCGATCACGGAGCCGCCGAATTTGTGCAGCAAACCAGCCTTTTGCCGGACTTCCGGAGTGACTGGATAACTGTCACCCAGTAACAATCCCTTGTAACCACTGCGGTAACAAATGATGTCTATGGAGGGATCGATTTCAGTGTATCGTTCGATCAAGCTGCCTATCGCAGAATTCAAACAGGGGGCAAGACCACCTGCTGTTAATATGGCTACTTTTTTTGGTGTTTTCATAATCAATGCAGTTTGTTTTGAGTAAAAAAATCATTCAATTAATTTTAGCGCCAACAATGTACACTATTTTTAGGGATTCAGTCAGTTGTTATTTTTTCTAGCTTGAGTCATTGGCAAAGCTGAGTGTAGTGTTCAGTTGAAGCCCTTATCCAGGGATTTCAACAGGAAGCGGTGTCATTGAAGACAGGATATCCAGTGCCAGCAGGATAATTGTTATTGCCAGATATAGATATAAAGCCGGTGTTTTAATCGGGTTGTTCAGTTTAGGAGTATCATTGGATTCAGCAATCGGGAAACGCTGAAAAAACAGCACAGTCGCTATGGTGGCAATCAGCAAGCCAATCAAACCTCCGATAGGTGTCGCTTCAATGTCGGGAAACAATAACGGTGTTTGGTTAACAGCCATCATCAAGGTTGAGCTGAAATTGACCAATGCATGGGCAACGATACAGCTCAGTAGACTGCCACCCCAGGCCATAAATCGGGCAAACAACAATCCTGAAAAAAAAGCGGCCAGAACATGAGGAGGTGAATGGTGAGCCAGGCCGAATAATAGGGCGCTCAACCAGACTGCGCGTTGCAGGCCGACTGAGCTGGCATAGCTGTTAAACAGGAATCCGCGAAAAATCAGTTCTTCGCCGATAGGAGCGACTATAGACGCCATCAGGATAAACAGAATCCAGCTGATCAGTGAATCCGGTAAAAATGCGGATATCAGGATTTCAATTAAAGCTTCCGGAAACCAGGCAATAACAAATGCTGTAATACTTTCGCCGACGATGCTTAGCCAGATAAACAAATGGAGCGTTTTGTATAGGCTGAAGCTTCGAATGCTCAGGGTTTCAGGGCTGAATATCTGCGCTTGCCGGACCAGCCAGATTATCATGCCAGTCATCACAATCAAGCTGATTAAATAGGGAACTTCTGTTCTGCTGGATTGCAGAACACTGTTAACAATGGAGCCGGTCACACCAATCAGTATGCTGATCAGAATATAATACAGCGCATATCGATTCGCCAGCTGTGGTGTAAGTTGTGTATTGTCCGGTCTGTCTGTGGCTTGGGTCATGTTGATTAGGGTCTATGATGCGATCAGTTAGAGTACACCTGATGACAGTCTGTTGTCTGTTTTTTCCAAAAAATTAAACGAGTTAACTGTGTTGATCTTATCGTATATCGCGGCCGGGTTATGAGCAATCAATTATTATCTGTTAAACAGCTGTGTGTCGGTTATCCACAACATCAAGGGTGGTGGGCTGTCAAAAAACACATGGTGCTGGACAATATTACGTTTACTGTCGGGAAAAGTGAAATCGTTGGTGTGGTTGGGGAATCAGGATGCGGCAAATCGACACTTGCGAGGTCAATCATGAACTTGATTCCGGTCGAGTCCGGATCGATCGAGTTTTCAGGTCAGTCAATTCTGCAAGCGAGTCCAAGCCAGATGCACACGATCAGACGGTCTCTGCAAATGGTTTTTCAGGATCCGTATTCCTCTCTCAACCCACAAATACATATCGACCAGATCATAGCTGAACCCCTGAGATACTTCCAGCCGCAACTGGATTCAGACCAACGATTGCAGCAAGTTGCAGTAATCAGCCGCAATGTGGGTTTGCCTGAATATTGCCTGGCACGTTATCCACATCAGTTATCAGGCGGACAATGTCAGCGCGTCAGTATCGCAAGAGCGCTGATTTGCAAACCTGAGCTGGTGGTTTGCGATGAAGTTGTGAGCGCGTTGGATGTATCCGTTCAGGCACAATTGTTAAATTTGTTTGTGTCATTGACTCGAGCATCGAGTTTGTCATTGCTTTTTATTTCACATGATTTGAGAGTGATCCGCCAGATTTGTCATCGTGTCCTGGTGATGTACCGCGGTCGCCTGGTTGAAGAGGCAGACTGTGATGAGCTGTTTAACAATCCCAAGCATGATTACACCCGGAAGCTGTTGCAGTCCATGCCAAAACAGCCTGTAATTTAACGATTGCATTGCCAGTTTTGTGTGTATTTCAAATTGATACCGTGATTGCAATATGGTGTTTACTAAGTTACAATTGCCCGTTTAAACTTTGCGCATACATTGTTTAAATATCGGTATGTCAATTAGAAGCTGTCTGGTTAAAAAGATATCCGCTGTAAAGCCATTGAAATCGGTGTATCTTTTTAACCAGGCAGCTTCTTAATTTTTTTACCCGACCCTTGCTCCATCAGATTCCCTGAGGGGCTGTTAATCCATAAGGAGTTATCAGTGCGACATTATGAAATTGTCTTAATCATACATCCTGATCAACGCGATCAGATGTCTGCAATGTTACAGCGTTATACATCGATTATCGAGTCCAGTGGAGGGGCTATTCACAGACAGGAAGACTGGGGTAGACGGCAGTTGGCTTATCCTATTCAGAAGTTACATAAGGCCAATTATGTGCTGATGAACATTGAGTGTTCACGCGAGGCTTTGCAGGAACTGGAGCTTGGTTTTCGCTTTAACGATGCTGTCTTGCGTAACCTGATTATTACCTGTGACAAAGCTATAACAGAGCAATCTGCAATTATGAAAGCTGCTGAAAAGCGTGACAAGGAATACGCTGACAGACGAGACCAGGAGAAATCAGCGCCTGAATCTGACAAGAGAGCGCCTGAGAAGAAGCCACAAGTTGAGACTGAAGCAGTCAGCGAAGCTGAGCCTGAAGCAGTCAGCGAAGCTGAGCCTGAAGCAGCCAGCGAAGCTGAGCCTGTCCAAAAACCTGTTGACGATCAGAAATAAACGCTGTTTCGTGAAAACATATTGTATGTTGCTCAAGAAATAGATCAGTCGTCTACAAACAAAGCATACAGAACAGATAGAAGAGGATACTATGGTTCGTCAATTTCGAAGAAAAAAATACTGTCGATTTTCTGCTGAAGGCGGAGATGTTATCGATTACAAAGACCTGGATTTGCTTGAAGAATTTATTACAGAAACAGGAAAAATTGTCCCAAGCCGCATTACCGGAACAAGCGCCAAATATCAACGCCAATTGTCAACAGCAGTGAAAAGAGCGCGTTTTCTGGCATTGATTCCATACTGCGATGCACATGAATAAGTCAAATTAAAAATCATTTCAGCATGTGCAATACCAATTAATCTATTGTGCAGCAGATTTAAACAATTAAGGTAAAGTTATGGAAGTGATTCTTCTTGAAAATGTCACCAATCTGGGTGTGCTGGGTGACCGGGTTAAAGTTAAAAACGGTTACGGGCGAAATTTTCTGGTGCCTCAAGGCAAAGCAGTACCCGCAACAGCTGATCGCATTAAGGAATTTGAACAGCGGCGCGCGGAACTGGAGAAAAAAGCGAAAGATGCCTTGCAGTCGGCTCAACAGCGTCGTGATGCATTAGCCCAGTTGACAGTGACGATAGCCCAGAAAGCGGGTGATGAAGGTAAATTATTCGGTTCCATCGGTGCCCTGCAGATTGCAGAAGCCGTTGTCGCCAAGGGTGTGGAGATTCTGAAATCAGAAGTCCGGTTACCAGAAGGCCCGATTCGCTCCATTGGCGATCATGAGGTCGGTGTTCATCTGCACAGTGATGTTGATGGTATCGTCACGATATCTGTTATACCTGAAGAATAAATTACGTTTGGATTATCTGTTCGCGATTTCAGGAAGGCAGCCCTGATCGTTGAATCCAGAAAATCATCAAGTTGGTTTCAGAGCTGGCTTGGTGATTTTTTATTTCAGTGGTTTGGAAATGGGAATTACAATGCTTTAATACATCTGAAGGTATGCAACGTTTTTGTCATTTTTTTCAATCTTTACCGGTGAACTGAGAAAGACCAAGCCATGATTATTGTTACCGGAGGCGCCGGTTTTATTGGCAGTCATATTGTCGAGCAGCTTAACCAGCAGGGAATCAGTGAAGTCATTGTTGTTGATAACCTGACGGATGGCAAGCGCTATAACAACTTGTCCGGCCTGCAAATTGCCGATTATATGGATAAGCATCGTTTTCAGGATGCAATTCTCAAACAGCAGCTTGATCCAGGCACAATTGAAGCGGTTTTTCATCAAGGAGCCTGTTCAGTCACGACTGAATGGGATGGCCGCTATATGATGGAAAACAATTATCAGTATTCAAAAGATCTGTTGCAGTTTTGTCAGCGTCATACAATTCCATTCATTTATGCGTCAAGTGCTGCCGTGTATGGTTTGAATCAAGACTGTTTTGAAGATAACCACACGATCTGGCCATTGAATGTTTACGGTTATTCCAAATATCTGTTTGATCAGTTCGTAGCGCAAGCCATGGCTACTGGTTCGTCGCAGATTGTTGGTTTGCGGTATTTTAATGTCTACGGTCCCCGTGAGTCACACAAGGGTAAAATGGCGAGCATGGTCTTTCACCTGAGCCAGCAACTCAAGCGCAGTGGTAAAGCAAAATTGTTTGGCAGCAGTGAAAATTGTCAGGCTGGTGAACAATCCAGGGACTTTGTCTCTGTAGCCGATGTTGCAGCAGTCAATCTGTGGTTTTTGGAGCACCCGGAATGCACAGGAGTGTTCAATGTCGGCACTGGAGCCAGTCGCACCTTTAATGAACTGGCATCAGTGATTATTAGCCATCACGGATCTGGTGAAATTGAATATATCGATTTTCCTGAAGAATTAAAACAGTGTTATCAAAACTATACCAAAGCTGATTTAACAGCGCTGAGACATATTGGCTGCGAGCTGGAATTTCAATCACTGGAAGAAGGTATACCAAAGTATCTGGATTGGCTGAATGACAGCGTTTGATGCCTGTTCATATCATCACCTTTACTGAATATGCGTCGTTGCCAATCAAACCCATTAATCATTGTTGGTTGCTGCGAGCAATACGTCTTGATGGTTCACTATTTAACAGTCACGTAACATAGCAATGCTTGCGCGCTTGCTTCTTTTTTTGGTGACCACACTTTGTTTTCCTGTGGTCATTTTGTATGTATGCGTAAAAGCCTGTTATCGTCCACAATACAGGGAGCGATGCTATGAACGAATGGGAATCTATCCGGGTCGAAGCGTCAAACCGGAAGGGCTATGGATTCATGCGTGTTCGGTTGGGGAAGTTGAATCTGTTTTGCCTCTGATCCGGTCCTTGCAAGAACAGCTTGATGACCATTCATTGCTGGTCACAACAATAACGCCGACAGGAGCAGCCAGAATCAAGGCGGAATTTGGTTCATCAGTGCAACATGCTTATCTGCCTCTGGATTCTCCACTATCTGTCTACGCTTTCTTAAGCAGATTCAAGCCCAAACGCGCTGTAATTGTAGAAAAGGAAATCTGGCCGGTATTATTTCTGGCATGTCAGCACAAAAAAATCAATCTGGTGCTGGTCAATGCGATGGTATCAGAACATTCATTCGTTCGCTATTGTCGCTGGAACTGCATTTTTAATCCGGTTTTCCAGGCTGTGTCAAACGTCTTCGCCCAATCGCGCAAGGATGCTTCAAGGTTTGAGCGACTTGGTGTGTCGTCCGATCATATTCATGTGGCTGGCAATCTTAAATTTCAAAAGCAGATTCCTGTTGATTTACAGAATCAGGCAAAGCAGTTGAAACAGCAGCTTTTTGGAGACCGGCTCATTTTTATTGCCGGCAGTACGCATGACAATGAGGAAGCGTTAATCCTTCAAAGTCTTAGGCAATCCATCTTGTCTTTTAATGACCTGGTTATTATTTTGGCTCCCAGGCATCCTCAACGGTGTGCAGATATTACCCGTGTGTGTCAGGAAAACGGTCTATCTGAAGTAATCCGCTCATCTGCTCAACCAATGCCATGCGACCAAAGTGTCTTTATTCTGGATACACTGGGTGAATTATTCCTGTTTTATGCAATGGCAGATGTCGCTTTTGTTGGTGGCAGCCTGGTGGATATAGGTTGTCATAATTTGCTGGAACCGGCGATGTTAGGTGTCCCGGTGTTGTTTGGTCCATCAATAGGCAACGTTGAGAACATTGCAAAAGACCTTGTGAATCAAAATGCGGCTATTCAGATTATGGATGCGGATCAGTTAAATCATGAATTACATCGTTTGTTACACGATCAACGCAAACGTATGGAGCTGGGTAACCGTGCCAAGGAATATGTTGACAGTCATCACGCAGCGTCAAAAAAAACTGTGGATACGATTTGCAGCACTCTGAATTGAGTTGCCATTTCCATTATTTACATTATAATGTTGGGTTGATTTTAATCACTATAATCTTGGTTTTTGCGGCGCAAAAAGTCTGTTTTCAGCTGTTTTTCTTAAATTTTAAGTCTTTCTGCAACAGGTCCTTAGTGCGCGACGTAGACGCCGCATCATGGTCTTGTATCCTGACGGATACCAATGCGCGGTCTGATTAATGTATGCACGATCTTGTGGTCTTTCTGGTTGAGATGACAGCTTGTTTCAACCGAATAATCTGGAATCCTGCTTGAAAGCTGCTACGATTAGTTCATTGCCAATTTTACAGATGACACAGACATAATCACTAACTCAATTGAATGAAAATTGTAATTTATGATGTCTAACCGTCAATATCAAATTGGTACTGCATTGGCATTGATTGCCCTGTTGTTGCTGAGTTTTAATCTCGTTGCTGATCAAACTCAGGACACCGGGCCAGCCGAATCGCCCAGCGAGGTCATTACCAGACTCAACACTGCATTGCTGAATGCCATGAAAAACGCCCAGTCGCTTGGCTATCAGGGTCGTTACAAATTACTGGACTCAGCGATTCGTGGCACTCATGATCTAAAACGTATCGCCCGTTATTCGGTCGGCAAGTTCTGGTATGAAATGACCGAGGAACAACGCAAAATATTTACCGATAAATTTGCGCGATACAGTATTGCCACTTATGTGAACCGATTTAACGGTTATGGTGGCGAAGATTACAAGACCGTTAAGGAGCAGTCATTGCCGCGCGGTCGGGTACTTGTCAAAGCGCTGCTGGAAAGCCCTGAATATGGCGTGGTCAATTTTGACTATATTCTTGACCAGGATGCTGAAAAACGTTGGCGGATTATCAATATCATGGCTGACGGGGTCAGTGACCTTGCCCTGAAACGAGTGCACTATACCGATGTCATCAAAAAGAAGGGTCTGGATGCATTATTCGCTGAACTGGATGCGAAGACTCAGGGCTATATTGAAAAACAATGATCACTGTTGTTTTCATAATGCCAGGGTATTTACAAGAATAACGCTGATACCTTTGCCACGGAGTCATGGTTACATAATGAGTGGTGACTCAACAGATTTCAGATTTGGATTAACTTTATTAATAGATAACTGTCAGGTTGAAAATGCTGATTAATACGAAAAAAGGCTTGGATATTCCTATTTTAGGTGATCCGGAACAAGTCATACATGACGGCCCCAAAATCAATCGGGTTGCCTTGCTGGGCCGGGATTTTCATGGCGTAAAGCCGTCTTTAAACATTAATGTCGGTGATGCAGTCGGTCTGGGACAAGTGTTGTTTACCGATAAAAAGAACCCTGGAGTCAAGTTTACCTCACCGGCCAGTGGTGTTGTCGAATCGATTAACAGGGGTAACCGTCGTGTGTTGCAATCGATAGTGATTCGGGTCGAAGGTGACCGGGCTGAATCCTTCACCCAGTATTCTGCATCACAACTGGACACCCTTGGTGATGAAAAAGTCAGGGAAACTCTGGTTGATTCCGGTCTCTGGACTGCATTCAGAACCCGTCCGTTTTCAAAAATTCCTGCAGTCGACAGTCAGCCACATTCGATATTCGTGACTGCGATGGATACTCATCCACTGTCACCGGATCCGAATGTCATTATCAACGAGCGTATCGATGACTTCGTGAATGGATTGAAAGTCATCAGTCAGCTGACCAGCGGCAAACTATTTGTCTGTAAAGATCCGGGAGTTCTTCTCAAGGTTCATCAATCTCCTCAGGTAGACGTTGTTGAATTTAACGGACCTCACCCGGCTGGAGTTGCAGGGACTCATATCCATTATCTGGACCCTGTAAACGCATCAAAAAAGGTCTGGCATATAGGTTATCAGGCTGTCCTTGCGATTGGTGCATTATTTACTACAGGCAAGATTAACCCGGAGCGTGTGATAGCTCTGGCTGGTCCGGAATTGAAACATCCACGTCTGCTTAGAACACTGGCGGGAGCCAGTACCGAAGACCTGGTAGCTGATGAAATCAATATTCCAAAGGATGATTCAAAATATATCAGCCGGGTGATTTCCGGTTCACCACTACATGGTTTTCGAGCAGTGGCCTGGGCTGCGTTTGTCGGTCACTACCATAATCAGGTGACTGTTCTCCAGGATCAGAAAATCCAGGAATTTTTTGGGTGGATTAATCCGACTGCCAACAAATTTTCAAATTTGAATGTAACCTTATCAAGCCTGCCCAAAAACAAGGGTAAAACATTCAGAATGAATACCAGTTCCAACGGCAGTCCCAGAGCAATTGTGCCGATTGGCGTTTATGAATCCGTGGTGCCTCTGGATTTGCATCCAACCCCGTTGATCAAGGCGCTGGTTGTTGGCGACACCGATATGGCAACTCAATTGGGCTGTCTGGAACTGGACGAAGAGGATTTGGCACTGTGTACATTCGCAGATCCGGGTAAACATGATTTTGGTCCTGTATTGAGAACCAACCTCACACAGATAGAGAAGGAAGGATAATGGCATCAACACGGCAATTTCTCGATTCGATCAAGCCACATTTTGTCGAAGGGGGGCGTTTACAGAAACTCTACCCGATTTATGAAATGGTCGACACGTTTATCTATACCCCGGGTGACGTGACTCATGGCACAGTTCATGTGAGAGATATCATCGACTTGAAACGAACCATGACTTATGTTGTTGTGGCTACCGTTTTTTGTGTGTTGATGGCTTGTTACAACACCGGTTATCAGGCTAATCTGGCGATGTCGGAAGCTGGTCTGGGCAGTGTCGAAAACTGGCGCAGGATAATCATGGACAGCTTGGGTTACAGTACTCTGAATCCGTTGTCCAACTTTATTCACGGGCTGCTGTATTTCCTTCCGGTTTACATTGTTACCCTGGCCGTTGGTGGTATTTGGGAAGTCTTGTTCGCGGTTGTGCGTAAGCATGATGTCAATGAAGGTTTCCTGGTGACCTCCATGTTATACGCCTTGATATTGCCTCCAACCATTCCGTTATGGCAAGTCGCATTGGGCATTTCATTCGGCGTCGTTATAGGCAAGGAAGTCTTTGGCGGAACTGGCAAAAATTTCCTGAACCCGGCACTCACCGGGCGTGCTTTTTTATACTTTGCCTATCCGGCTTATATGTCTGGTGACTCGGTCTGGGTGGCCATGGATGGATACAGTGGTGCCACACCATTAGGTGTTGCTGCAGCAGGCGGTATGGATGCGGTTAACCAGGGGTTTTCATGGTTCCAGAGCTTTCTGGGTTTTATTCCAGGATCAATGGGCGAAACATCGACACTGGCCTGCCTGATTGGTGCAGCATTTCTGATGCTGACCAAAGTCGGTTCCTACCGCATTATTTTCGGTGTATTTCTGGGCATGTTTTTTACCAGTACACTCTTTAACGTGATTGGTAGTGACACAAACCCTATGTTTGGAATGCCCTGGCACTGGCATCTGGTCCTCGGTGGATTTGCATTTGGTATGACATATATGGCAACTGATCCGGTCAGCGCATCGCAAACCAACCCCGGACGCTGGATCTACGGGTTTTTAATAGGGGTGATGACAGTACTGATTCGGGTTGTCAATCCGGCGTATCCGGAAGGAATCATGCTGGCCATATTGTTTGTCAATATATTTGCACAATTAATTGACTACGCGGTGATACAGGTTAATATTCGAAGAAGGGCGAAACGCTATGTCTAAAAATGATTCCCCAATGAATTCCAAAAACAACACCGTGAGTGGATTAAAGCAAAAACTGGATCAACTGCTGGGCAAAATTCGGGCACTGGGTAATGACAGTCTGGAAAAAACCATTGCTGTTGCAGTTGGCGTCAGTTTGTTCTGCGCTGTATTCGTATCATTGTCGGCTGTAGCATTGAGACCGCTGCAGGTATCCAACAAAAAACTCGATATCGATAAAAATATTGTGACTGTTGCCGGATTGATCTCTGAAGCCGAAGCCAGTGATGGTGACAAAGTGCGTGCTGCGTTGCAGAGTATCGAAACCCGGTTAATTGATCTTGATAGCGGCGAATATACTGATGTTGTCGATGTCGAAACCTTTAACGCCAGAAAAGCGGCTGGAGATCCTGAGCTTGGGCTCATCATCCCCAGGAAGGATGATATTGCGCATATCAAGCGCCGTTCAAAATTATCCAAAGTCTACCTGGTTAAACAGAACGGACAACTGGATGCATTGATATTGCCGGTCAATGGATATGGATTGTGGTCGACCATGTATGGGTTTCTTGCCCTTGAAGCAGACGGTGAAACTGTTCGTGGCATTAATTTCTATGATCAGGCTGAAACACCGGGGCTGGGTGGAGAAGTCGTCAATCCGCGCTGGCGAGGACTCTGGAAAGGCAAGAAGGTGTTTGGCAGTGACGGTGAGCCAGCTCTGCGTCTGGTCAAAGGCAATGTAGATCCGAGCAAGGCAGGATCTGAATATCAGGTTGACGGTCTTGCAGGTGCAACGCTGACCAGTACGGGAGTCAGCAACTTAATCAAATATTGGATGGGTCAAAACGGTTTTGGTCCTTTTCTAGGCAAATTCAAAGCTAAAACGCTGGAAGGTGCAGCATGAGTGCAGTAAGCGATAATGAAGTCAAAGGTCTGATTGACGAAATCAAGGACAATCAGGAAGAACTAAAGCAGGTTGTTCGCGAGCCTCTTGTTGATAATAATCCAATTACATTGCAGGTGTTGGGCATTTGTTCTGCACTTGCGGTCACGTCACAGTTAACAACGACCCTGACAATGTGTATTGCATTGACATCGGTAACGGCTTTTTCGAGTGCTTCAATCAGTTTGATCAGGAATCACATTCCATCGAGCATTCGTATTATTGTGCAGATGACGATTATTGCCTCACTGGTGATTGTGGTGGATCAGATTCTCAAGGCATTCGCTTATGAGATTGCGAAATCATTATCGGTGTTTGTCGGTTTGATTATTACCAATTGTATCGTTATGGGACGGGCAGAAGCCTACGCCATGAAAAACCCGCCAATCATGAGTTTCTTCGATGGACTAGGTAACGGCCTGGGTTACAGTCTGATTTTAATCATTGTCGCTGTGATCAGAGAGTTACTGGGGTCCGGTTCACTGCTGGGGTATACAATTTTACCGACAGTACAAAATGGTGGCTGGTATGTGCCCAACGGATTATTGTTGTTGCCACCCAGTGCGTTTTTCATCATCGGCTTGCTGATCTGGTGTTTCAGAACCTGGAAGCCCGAGCAGGTCGAACAACCTGATTTTAAAATTATGCCGGCTCATAGTGCGGAAGGTGGTCACTGATGGAAGGATTAATCAGTTTATTTGTCAAGTCAGTTTTCGTCGAGAATCTGGCGCTCGCATTCTTTCTGGGAATGTGTACATTCCTGGCGGTTTCGAAAAAAATTGCGACTGCAATCGGTCTCGGCATCGCGGTTATGATTGTTCTTGCCATTACCGTGCCGGTCAACAATCTAATTTACAACTCATTGCTGCGTGAAGGCGCATTGAGCTGGATGGGTCTGGATCAAGCTGATTTGAGCTTCCTGGTTCTGCTGGCCAGCATTGGCGTCATTGCGGCACTGGTCCAGATTCTGGAAATGACGCTGGATAAATTTTTTCCTGCTTTATACCATGCACTGGGTATCTTCCTACCGTTAATTACAGTCAATTGTGCGATTCTGGGCGGAAGTCTGTTCATGATTGAAAGAGATTACACCTTTACCGAAAGTGTGGTTTACGGGGTTGGTGCAGGATTTGGCTGGATGCTGGCAATTACAGCTATGGCTGGTGTCAGGGAAAAACTTAAATACAGTGATATTCCAAAGGGACTGCAAGGTCTGGGAAGCGCGTTTATTATTGTTGGATTAATGTCGCTCGGGTTTATGGCATTTTCCGGAATTCAACTGTAAGGATTGGTAATGCTTGAAATTATTTTAGGAGTTCTGTTTTTTACAGCCATTGTACTGGCTTTGGTTTTTGTGATTCTTGGCGCCAAATCCAGACTGGTCACTACTGGAAATGTGCCAATTGAAATCAATGGTGAAAAAACCATCGAAATCCCGGTTGGAGCCAAACTGTTAAACGCATTATCCGATGCCCAGTTGTTCGTGTCATCGGCATGCGGTGGTGGCGGTACCTGTGGCCAGTGTACAGTGAAAGTTCTGGAAGGCGGTGGTGATTTGTTGCCGACTGAAGAATCACATATCTCCAAGCGCGAAGCCAAAGAGGGCGTTCGTCTGTCTTGTCAGGTCGCTGTCAAGGAACCCATGAAGATTGAAGTCCCCGAGGAAGTCTTTGGGGTCAAAAAATGGATTTGTAAAGTCCGTTCGAATCATAATGTCGCCACATTCATTAAGGAACTGGTGCTGGATTTACCGGCTGAAGACAAGATCCATTTCCGGGCTGGCGGCTTTATACAGATTGAATGTCCGCCTCATCTTGTTAAATACAGGGATTTTGAGGTTGAGGATGAATTCAGAGAGGATTGGGACCGGTTTGATCTATGGAAATTTGAATCCAATGTTACCCAGCCTGTGATTCGAGCCTATTCCATGGCCAATTATCCGGATGAAGATGATCTGGTTATGTTGAACGTGCGTGTCGCATCTCCGCCTCCAGGCCGTGATGATGTCCCGCCAGGAATGATGTCATCTTATATCTTTAACCTGAAACAAGGTGATGAGGTTGTTATTTCCGGACCTTATGGTGAGTTTTTTGCCAAGGAAACTGACAACGAAATGGTCTTTATCGGCGGTGGCGCGGGTATGGCGCCGATGCGTTCACATATCTTCGATCAGTTGATGCGCATCAATACCAATCGAAAAATGACCTTCTGGTACGGCGCTAGAAGCAAGCGTGAAATGTTCTATGTGGATCATTTCGACAAACTTGCTGCTGAAAATGACAATTTTGACTGGCATGTAGCGTTGTCAGATCCACAACCCGAAGATAACTGGGAAGGTTATACCGGTTTTATTCATGAAGTGGTATTGAAGAACTATCTTCAGGATCATCCTGCTCCTGAAGATGTTGAATATTACTTATGTGGACCGCCAATGATGAACAGCGCTGTCATTAACATGTTGCACGATCTCGGCGTCGAGGATGAAAATATTGCACTAGATGACTTTGGTGGTTAACGCCAGATTAAATAACACGAAAAGGGTGGCAGGCGATGTTCTGCCACTCTTTTTTTTATTTGCAATCCTGCTGATCTCATGCACTCGACAAGCTGAACGAAGCCAGTGGGTGTTTTCCGGGCCGACCATGGGTACATCCTGGTCAGTCAAGATCATTACTGATTCTTTGCAGTCCGATACATCACGACAGACAATAGAAACCGGGATTACCAGCCAACTGGAACAGATCGACAGTTTATTATCAACGTATCGCCCTGATTCCGAATTAATGGAATTCAATCGAGAGCGCAGCCTCAAATGGGTTGACGTTTCAAGTTCTTTTTATACAGTTCTTGAGCAAGCCCAGGAAATAAGTCAGCTCAGTAACGGTGCATTTGATGTCACAGTTTCGCCCCTGGTCAATTTGTGGGGTTTTGGCCCGGAACTCGGCAAAGACACGATTCCCGATGCGGGTGTCATCACTCAATTACTGAAACAGACGGGATACCAGAATCTGGAACTTGATACGGAACAGCAACGTATCAGAAAGCGAATCCCTGAACTATCTGTAGACTTGTCATCAATCGCCAAAGGATTCGCTGTGGATCAGGTTGCATTGTCGCTTGAGAAGCTTGGCGTAAAGGAGTACCTTGTAGAGATCGGTGGTGAATTACGTGCAAAAGGCCGAAATGCTGCAAATCAGGCATGGCGTGTCGGAATTGAAACCCCAACGCTGCAATTACAGTCTGTATACAAAGCCATACAATTAGTCGATGAGGGCATTGCAACGTCGGGTGATTATCGAAACTTTTATGACATTGACGGACAACGATATTCGCATACAATTGATCCGGAAACCGGCTATCCCGTCAAACATGATCTAGCTTCAGTGACGGTACTGGCAAAATCGACCATGATTGCAGATGCCTGGGCGACTGCATTGTCAGTGATGGGAGCCGACAAAGGATATACACTCGCCAACCAATTGCAACTGCCTGTATTATTCATTATCAGAACGGGTGACAAGTATACAGACAAGGCAACATCAGCTTTTATCAGGAGAAAATCATGACCATATTTTTAACCACATTCGTGTTTATTCTGGTCGTCATGCTTGTGATGTCCATTGGTGTCATCTTTGGCAGAAAAGCCATTAAAGGCAGCTGCGGAGGATTGAATAACGGCTCATGTGCATGTGTCAAAAAATGCGAAAAACGTTTGAAATCCGAACAATCCGGTTGATGAGATCATCATAGATTTGGTTTTTAATAGCATGAACTAAACCTCATCGTTTCACTGTCTTGCAGTGTGTAGTGAGGGAATACTATTTGAGAACCTTTGTAAACTGGCTATTCATTAAAATATGTTGAGCCATGACATTGAAAGAATGCGTCTGGTGTTCGGTACAATTAGGATTTTAATCCGGACAATTAACACTCATTCTGATCGATAAAGACAAGTTGTATTGGAGGAACTATGCTGCAAAATGTCTCAGTGAAAGATTATATGTCACCAAATGTCACCGTGTTGACTCCATCTACCCCTGTCATTGAAGCGCTTATGACGCTTGTCAACAACCGCATAACTTCTGCCCCTGTCATGGACAATCAAGGCAAGGTGGTTGGAATTTTCTCGGAAATCGAGGGTATGAAAGTGGCAATTAAAGTCTCATACAATCAGGATATGGGGGGCGGTGTCGTTTCTGATTTCATGAGCAAGGAAGTATACACACTGGAATCAAATACCGGCATTGTCGAACTTGCCGGGAAATTGTCCGAATCAGGTGTTCGCTCATTTCTGGTTATGGATGGAGTCGATCTGGTTGGTATAATCAGTCGCCATGACGTAATGCGGGCAATTTTATCGATTTCTCAGACAACCCAGTTCTGAGGATGGCTTAACACTTGAAACAGCGTTAACACTGTATCCATATAGCATCAAGGTCAGCAAGCGATTCATTACTGATGTTGCCAGACAGTTTTTACTGGATTGACTATGAAACTTTCGGTGCAAATCCCAGAATGGATCGGCCCTGTCAATTTGCGGGAATTCGCACGGATATAGACTTCAATGTCATTGAAGACCCGCTGGTTCTTTATTGCAAACAATCTGATGATTATCTGCCACACCCTGAAGCCTGCCTGGTAACAGGAATTACCCCGCAAATTGCCAATGCAAACGGTGTTTGTGAGGCCGAGTTTATCGAGCAGATTCAGGAACGCTTAATTCAGCCTGGCACTTGTACAGTCGGTTACAACAATATCCGCTTTGATGATGAAGTCACCCGTCATCTGTTATACCGTAATCTGCGAGAGCCTTATGAGCATGAGTGGCGCAACAACAACTCACGCTGGGATTTAATCGATGTATTAAGATTGACCTGCGCATTACGTCCGGAAGGAATTGAGTGGCCTGTAGACGACAACGGTAATCCGGTATTTCGTCTGGAAGCTTTGACCAACGCCAACGGAATTGAACACGGTGATGCGCATGATGCTTTAGCCGATGTCAGGGCTACAATTGCAATGGCTGCCCTGGTTCGAGATGCACAACCCAGACTGTTTGAATATTGCCTGAACCATCGAGACAAACTCTCGGTATTCGATGGACTTGATCTCGACAATATGGAGCCAGTTGTCCACGTGTCCGGCCGGATTGCCGCCAGTCGCCACTGCCTGGCTATGGTCGCTCCAGTGGCAATGCATCCGGCGAACAAAAACGGCATTATTGTGTATGACCTTGCCGTTAATCCGGAACCATTGCTTGAACTGGACAGCGAAGAAATCAGCAAGCGTTTGTTTACCGCCCAGGCTGACTTGCCGGAATCAATTGAGCGAATACCGCTCAAAACCGTTCATGCTAACAAATGTCCTGTCATTGCACCAGTCAGCGTTCTCAGAGAGCAGGATTGTCAGCGATTGAGTATTGATTTGTCTTTATGCCGGAAGAATCTGGAGATGCTGAAACAACATCAACACACCATTCGTGACAAAGTAAGTGCAGTGTTTCAGTCATCGACACCTGCGCAAAACGCCGATCCCGATACGATGCTATACAGTGGTGGTTTTCTAGGGGATTCAGATCGCCGTAAATTGCGTCATATTACAACAATTCCGGAACATGAGCTGCTCGGTTATTCTGCGGATTTTATTGATCAGAGATTAGCGGAAATGCTGTTTCGTTATCGCGCCAGAAATTATCCAGAGTCATTGACAGAGCAAGAGCAGGCGAGCTGGAACCAGTTCCGCTACCAGCGTTTATTTGAAAATAACCCTGATACAGAGACAGGTCTTGATTTCAGCGAATTTAACTCCATTCTGAATGAGTTGAAAGCCAAAACAGTTGAGAGCAAGCAGTTAGAGATTCTTGACGATTTGGAACATTACGGTTTAGCTCTGAAAAAGTCTTTTTAATTGGTATTTAGAGGTAACATACATTATGCCAGCACCAACTCCAGGATTCGTGAAGAATATTATTAGACGTTGTTTTCGGGAGCAAGTCGATAAAAGTCCGACTAAGGCACAAGAGGGGCATATTTGGGAATATTTTAATAGTTCGTGTGCGTACTGTGGAACACAAATAGGGAGCAAGGATGAAGGGCACATTGATCATTTAATATCTGCTTCTCAGGGCGGAGCGAATAACATATCTAACCGAGTTCTATCATGCGCTACATGTAATGAAAAAGAGAAACTAGATAAGGATTGGAAGGTGTTTTTAGCTCAGAAGGTAAGCTCCGAATCTATACAAATAGAAAGGGCAAATCGAATCGAGAATTGGGTTGTACAACAGGAACAACAGTATACTACTATATCGAAAGCCCTTTTAAGTTTGGCGGATGATCTTGCTGAAGAAATTGTAGAAGCATTTGATGAAAACATCAATAAAATACGTTCATCGAAGAGAGACTTCTAGTCAATGGGTTAAAACGCTGCACAAAAGCTCAGCTAATACGACGCGTTTGTCCGCCTTTTTCATTGGCATATCGTTGAATAACCCTTGATCCAGTTAACTTTGCAACAAAGTAATAATTCTCAACGTACCCGATTTATCATTAAGTTTCGAGTCACACACATCAATGTATGATTGCATGG
>JAHZJL010000017.1 GCA_022600935.1 Gammaproteobacteria bacterium | reverse complement strand
GATAAGTCAGACTTTATGGCGCTGGGTAAACCGAATCTGTTTTTTGGTGTCACTGCCGGAAATATGGATTCCATGATTAATCACTACACAGCAGATAAACGCCTGCGCAGTGATGATGCCTATACTCCGGGAAATATCAATGGCAAACGGCCTGACCGGGCCGTGATTGTTTACAGTCAACGCTGCCGGGAAGCCTGGAAAGACGTGCCTGTTGTTATCGGTGGTATCGAAGCGAGTCTGCGCCGGATTGGGCATTACGATTACTGGTCAGAATCAATCAGACGCTCAATCCTCATCGATTCACAGGCTGATTTACTGTTGTACGGAAATGCTGAAAGGGCTTTGGTCGACATTACTCATCGTTTGTCCACAGGTGAATCTGTCGAGTCTATACGCGATGTGAGAGGGACTGCATTTACGATTGAGCAGTTGCCGGATGGGTGGGTTTTAATCGATTCAACCCGTGTTGACAGGCCAGGTGCAATTGATGCGTATAACAATCCCTATTTTTCGGATGAAGAGGTGGCTGCTGCAACGGGTAAACCGTGTCAAGTCAATACTGATGATACCGGTGAAACCGTGTTGCAATTTGTTCCTCGCTCGCAATTAATCAACCGGCAGCGTTCGGTGATTCGATTGCCTTCGTGGAACAAGGTCAGCAAAGACCCTGTTTTATATGCTCATGCATCGCGTGTTTTGCATCTTGAAACAAACCCTCATAACGCACGTGCATTGGTACAGCGCCATGACAAGCAGGATGTGTGGGTTAATCCACCGCCGATTCCATTGACAACTGAAGAGCTGGACACAGTGTTTGAACTGCCTTATGCTCGCGTTCCGCACCCCAAACATCAGGGTCAGAAAATACCATCGTACGAAATGATTCGCTTCTCGATCAATATCATGCGAGGGTGTTTTGGCGGTTGTACCTTTTGCTCGATTACCGAGCATGAAGGCAGGATTATACAGAACCGCTCGGAAGACTCGGTGATCCGGGAGATTGAAACCATACGTGACAAGGTACCTGGCTTTACCGGATTTATTTCGGATTTAGGTGGCCCGACTGCCAATATGTATCGTCTGGCATGCAAAAGCCCGGATATCGAAAAAGCCTGTCGAAAACCATCGTGTGTCTATCCCGGTATTTGCTCAAACCTGAATACCGACCATTCAAGTCTGATCCATTTGTACCAGCGAGCGCAAAAAATTCCCGGAGTAAAAAAGATTGCGATTGCTTCAGGACTTCGATATGACCTGGCTGTGGAATCTCCGGAATACGTGAAACTGCTGGTCAGCAAACATGTTGGCGGATATTTAAAAATTGCTCCAGAGCATACAGAACAAGGACCATTATCGAAGATGATGAAACCTGGCATCTCAACCTATGAGCGGTTTAAAGAGATGTTTGAGCATTACTCGAAAGAAGCCGGTAAAGAACAGTATTTGATCCCGTATTTTATTGCTGCCCATCCAGGCACAACCGATGAAGATATGGTGGAACTCGCTGTCTGGCTTAAAAAGAATGGTTTTAAAGCAGATCAGGTGCAGACGTTTTATCCGTCACCGATGGCGACAGCGACAGCCATGTATTATTCCGGCAAAGATCCGTTGAAAAAAGTTGGTTATAAATCTGAAACAGTTGATACAGTGAAAAGCCTCGAGCAACGCCGGCTACATAAAGCGCTACTCCGTTATCACGACCCGCAAAACTGGCAGATGATTCATGATTTACTGAAATCTATCGGGCGCATGGACCTGATTGGCTCAAAACCTGACAGCTTGATTCCTTCCAAACAGGATTCTTCAAAAAAACAATCAGTCGGCAGATCGTTTGCAACACAACATACCGGCTTACCGAATTTCTCCAAAAAGAAACCTGGAACTAAAACCAGGCGTCCCCGCGTGTAGCTGGCGTAGAAAGACGCTGGTTGTCGTTTTTCAATCTGGAAAGCGTAATTTGGATTGAGAACCTGTTCAAGATCTTGATCAATGGATGCAGAGCAAGGCAAAATTGGGCGAAAAAGCACAGCATGCTGGAGTATGTGAGCATTTTGAGATCTGTTTTAACGCCGCTATGCGCCATTCAGCGAGATCTTGAACAGGTTTCTGAGAGTTCCATGGTTCACGCCAGCTTCAGCGTTTTCTCCGCTTGTTGATGCGGTTCTGGTGTTTACTATCCCTGGTTTTGATTTTTCCTTCAGCTTTCGTTTCAAAAACTGCAAGTTTTTCCTCAGCATCCAGTTGTTGTTCCAATTCATCTTCGGCATCCATGCTTTCGATGTATGAATCAAATGTGTCCGTTGTTGAATTGAAGGTGCTGTTTGATCGAGTTTGACTGTTTTCAGGATCAGTTTCGGAAGGATCCTGATCTAAATTGATCGGCTTGCGGATATACTTGCCTGGAATAAACAGCAAGATAGCCAGACCGAGCACAGCAAGACCAAGAATGATATAGGTTAAATTGTCTTCCGAACTCAACAAGGTTTTTGCAGGCGACGAATTTGATTGTTGACTGGGGAGTTCTAGTTTGCTTTCAGCCGTCAATACCGGGATAAATGAATTCAAATCAATGGAATCAGACAACATCGAAGGGTGGGTGATAAAGCGGGAAAGATCGTTCGCATTGCTTTGAAAGCTTGTACTGACAGTCAGAATAAATGACATGCAGATGACGAATTTTTTCACATGACCCTGGATTGTTGTCATAGCGACTCCTTGTTCGAATAGTTTAGTAAGACGAGTGGAACTGGTGAAACACAGTGAATCAATAAATTGACGAATGTTGATGGAATGCAGGCAGTATTCAAGTCTGGTCTACCGTAACTCGACCAAGGACTCTGTATTCCTGGCTTTATGTGCATTATATCGATTTTTCCCGGTTTTTTTTGAGATTCAATTCAATGAACGTCATTCAGGTCAGATTGAACACAGTACATAAGTGCCCAGTGAAATTCAGGTTCACGTTTTAAATCGATAATAGCGAATCAATTCTAAATTTTTAGCTAAAAAACCAACAGTCTGCATCAGGAATTTATTGCGTCAGTCCAGTATAGGGATTCAATTAAATTGCTCAAATAACCTGCATGCAGTGAGAGACTAATTGTATACACCGTGATAACTGTTCACCGGTTGGCACAGAAATTTATCTCGCCTCAGGTATTCAATCTCAAGACTGACTTAATTTTACAGTGTAATTACCTGTTCTTGACCCAAAATTTCAATTCAGTTGGCTAAACTGATCACAACTTCTGAACTGTATTTTCTATCGCTTTCAGATAAAGATCAAGCAGGATAATGCTTGAACCTGTCCACAGGGTCGAATTTGCTCAAAAGTATTGATTGGTAATGGAAAAGCAATGTTATGGATAACTCCTGTTACTGTCAACACAGATATACAGTTTAAAGTTTTTGGACACGAGAAGTGTGCTCTCTACGGAAGAGTCGCCGCTTCAGTGTTTTAGTCCACGAGTTCATTTTAGGAGTATTCAATGAAAAAAGTATCATACACACTTGCAGTTATCGTTATTACGATGCTGTCAATCATTCCACTGACCTCACAAGCGCGGGGAATATTCGGTAACGGTGATCGTCAAGTTGGTTCAGAACAACATCAACAACGACGTTTAAAACGACTGATCGGGTTTCTGGATTTAACCGATGAACAACGTGAATCGGTCCAGACCTTGTACGAAACATTTCGTGAACAAAGCCAACCGATCAAAGATGTCATGCAACAAAACCGGGACACTTTAAGGTCATTAACACAAGCTGTGCCAGTTGATACTAACACGATACAGCAAGTCGCAGACAGTCAGGGAGAGCTATTTGCACAATTGATAGTCTTGAAAACTGAAAAACGTATTGCTCTAAGATCAATTCTCACAGATGAACAGCTTGAAAAACTGGAAGAACTGCATGAAGTCGTGACACGATTTCGCCCAGGTAAGCCAGATACGGAGAATGACACTGAATTTTAGGCAGGCTGATCAAGATTCAGGATTCATGAATGTGCAGATCGTTTTGTGAATAAAGCCAGATGATTGAAATCCTATCTCCGTGAACTGTGGATATCATTCCAGATTGATTGTTTTCATTAAAGCCTGTCATGCAGTTTTAAACGTGGCAGGTTTTAAACGTTTCACAACTTATATGCTTCAGTTTCTTTCAGTAATTGATCCAGCCATTGCAGATAAGGGGTTCCACCTGTTCCTCGTGGATCTTTAACGTGCTTGTGGATATAGTCATGTGCCCAACTCATGTGGACTGTTCTGAATTCAACAATCTGATCAAGAATCGAATTGAATGAATCCCGGTATTCAGGTAAACGAACGCTGGGCATGACCTCAATTTGTTCGATGAGCAATCGATGCCTTGCTGGCATATATTGACGCATGTCGAATAAATGTCTGGTCAGTATCGAAGATTGATGGGGGATTTTTAGAAAAGCCACCAAAAGCGGCATGATGCTGCTTTGCGCACCGGTTTCACCACGAAAATCCATTGCCTGGTGTCTGACGCCTTGATAAACCACACGTTCGAAAAAACGGATGTAAGGACGGAAGGTTTTAAAATACAGTTCCGGGTTCATGTGCTCCGGGATACGTTTGAGGACGTGTACCTGGCGTTCGACAGCTTCAGCAATCTGCGCTAATTGAGAATCAATACATGAATTTGAATGATCCAGCAGCATGCGGTAAATCGAGCTGATTGCGGCCAGTATATCAGCTGCAATGGCTTCAATTTCAACGTGGATCAGGATAAACCAGTGTTCATCGTAAAGATGGACAAAATTTTGTATGGTATCGATATTACCAAGCTCGATCGGGTGTTGTTTTTGAAATCGTCGCCAGTTATATAACGCATAGCCGTCATAACTTAATATAGGCGGACGTTGAAGCAATTGGCAGGCGTGAACTAACGGAATGCAGATATTGGCCGGTAACGCATGACAAGCTGGAGCATTAACCTGATTGATATAAGCAGAAGCTAGAAAACCCAGGCGCAGATAATACAATCGCAGCGATGGTAGTTCATCAATGCTTGCAGACCCTTGCCATTTTGGAATCTCAAGGTTGTTTGCGTAATGGCGAAAGTTTTGGTCGCAGAGCAGGCTGGGTAAGTCCCGACCGATCTGATCCAGGCAATGATACGGCGACTGCTCGGGAAATTCAGTCAGAGGATCTGGCTCAGGCAGGAAACCGTTTACAGCATATCCGGGTCTGAGGATTTCCGCATTCTTGACGAGCCTGCTGTGGATATCAGCGTGTTGGGGACAACTGTTGACGCTGTTCATTCAAACCATCCCAAAACACAGCGACACTATCCAGCATCGCATTACCATATTGAATGAATGTATCTTCATCCAATTCATTTGTAAAATAAAGCTCTTCAAGTTCTTCCTGGGTATGGGCAGCATGTTGTGACTCGAGTTGATCATGCCAGATAAAAAACCCCAGTGGCAGTTTCATATCGTTACGTTCATTAAAGAGTCTGAAGCCGGTAATCAGTTGATTCCAGAATCCTGCAGCTGCCCAGTTTTCGACGGCATAACTGGCGGCTTGTGAAATCAGATAATGTTCCCCGCCATATAAACGGATCAATTCATCACAGAAAAACAGCGTTGATGGGCTGCCATGCCTGGGTTGACCGATGTCTGCAAATGACAAGTCAAGTTGTTTTGCGATGCTGTACAACCATTCGAAATGACTCGCACTGAAATGAAACGTACTGCCTTCAATACTGCCTTCAGTTGAGCCAAATTCTTGATGTCCTGATTTATGTTTAGATGACTTGAACAAGACCCCGATTTCATTGGCCAGAATTTCCTTGGAAGCCCGCATGCCCTGCAAAGTATTGGCATGAATCATTTTGTGTAGCTGAGCTACCAGAAACTGGTTGGAGAATACCGAAAACTGGATGATAAAGGCTTTGATCTGGTCGATACTCTGTTGCCCTTGCTCAAACCAGGCTGTGTAAGCATTGCTGGTAATAATGCGGTGTTGCAATAATTTCTGGTCGATGCGGTTCTGAAACAGCAGAAAACGTTTGGCTTTGTCAATCGAGTAACCCATTTGTCCCTTGCTCAAGGCAATCAGGGATGGATTGCTTAAACCCTTAATATGTTGTTGCAGCGCAAAGTCCGTTAATAACTTGTTTTGCATTGTGCACCTCTAAAGAAAACAATTGTGCTTATCTGTTTTGACCAAACCTGACTGGTTTGGTTTCGGACAAACAGTGCATCAATACAGACTTTGAAAGCATGTGGTTCGGCAATCTGTGCATTGCAACACGACTGTTGTTCAGTAAAAACAGCAGTTTGCAATTGCCATTTTCGAGATAAGAGGTTGAATGTGAATTTTACCAGGTCTAACGATGATCAGATTTGATCCTGTATATAATCGACTGATGCTTATTAATGGCGTTCATCATAAAAGCCAAGATTGCGAATCAGCGGCTCAGGGAGGATTGGCAATTGAGAGCGAGGTATCAGGAAAGTCGATAAGTTGAACAAATCCGCGAAAATTCGTTTGCCGGAAATTGTGGAGCTGAGATAGTCATGGCCACTGGAACCGCCAGTGCCAATTTTACTGCCGAGCATGCGTTGCACCATCAAGGCATGGGCACTTCGCCAGTTGGTCAATTGTGCATCGATATCCATGAGTCGTGTTAAGAGTTGGAAAGGGAGTTGTAACAGAGGTTCGTCCCGGTAGAGCCGGATAAACAATGCTGCAAGCGTAGCTTGATGACAGAGTTTAAATTCGCCTTGTTGCATTTTTTGCTGATAGAGGGAGCCATTAAAAATACAGTCAAATTTTTGCCGGGTTTTTTCCAGTTCCAGAAATTGCAGATTTTTCTCTTCATTACTCAACACAGGGTTGTTGTTGATGATTTCAGCGTCACTGTCGAGCATGTTGTTGACGGCATCCTGGTAACTATCCCAAAAATTGAATTCCCTGAAATCCAGGAAAGGAGTGCGTGCCAGCCAGGCATCCAGCAATACAAACAAGGATGGTTGTTTTGCGATCTGTTCCAGATAGTCGCGATCCTTGTCTTCAAAACGACCATAACTGCTATTGCTGAGATGATGGCCCAATCCCAGACGGGTTTCGATTTCCCTGAATTGAATACTTTGGAATCCCGAAGCTGGAATGAGCTGATTACGGAAATCCAGAAAATCCAGCGGTGTCATGGTTTCAATAATACCGATTTGCTGGTTAATGACTTGCTGAATACAAATGATTCGATGCAATCGAGCTGAAATGATGTGCAGGCGTTTTTCGCCAAGAGGAATCGCTGAAAACAGTTCAAGAATCGAATTTAATTCATGCAGTATTTGTTTAAACCACAGCTCATAAGTCTGATGGGTGATAATAAACAGCATTTCGTCATGCGATTCATTACCATGTTTGGCGCTTTCAGGGCACTGTAAATCCAACAAGTTATCAAGTTGCAGATAATGGCTATAGTAAAGTGGTTTTTGATTGTTGTTCATCACATCCTCCTCCTCAGCTTGAACGTTGCTCTTACAGCGCATTTTGAATGTAAGGAGTGATATCTATATTCACTCTTTCCTTCTATCAGTCAATATCATCCGCACTGAAAAAAACGATACTGTATAACAGTGAATAACAGCCAATATCTGATTCACTGGCATCTGGCCAGGAAATGAACAGGCGAAACTTATTCATTGGTCAGGGAGTCTTAACTCTATATAAACACGACATGTACAACATCATGACATTGTAAATCTTTCCGAGTAAGTCAGAGTTCATTGTATCGCTTGTTTCGGTTCTCTGTTAATTGCAATCGATGTTGTATTCAGGGGGTGTGCTATGAACGCTGCTAACAATCCAGTTGGTACTGATGGATTTGAGTTTGTCGAATACACGGCGACGGATACCCGTGAGTTGGAGCAATTGTTTGTCCGCATGGGATTTGCTGCAATTGCCAGACACCGTTCCAAGGATGTGGTGCTGTATCGGCAAGGTCAGATCAACTTTATCATCAACCATGAGCCTGATAGCTTTGCCCGGGCATTTGCAAAAACCCACGGGCCGTCGATTTGTGCATTTGCAATTCGAGTCAGGAACTCGTCTGTTTGTCTTGACCATGTGTTACGACGTGGAGCGCAATTGTATCAGGGCGAGGTTGGTTCCATGGAACTCAATATCCCTGCTATTCAAGGTATTGGCCACAGTCTGATCTATCTGGTAGACCGTTATGGTGACCATTCCATTTACGATGTCGATTTTGTCCCACTGCCAGGTGTCGATGTCAGGCCGCAAGGGTTTGGACTCAGCCACATTGACCATCTCACCCACAATGTATTTAAAGGGGAGATGGATCAATGGGCTGATTTTTATCATCGTTTGTTCCATTTTCATGAAATACGCTATTTTGACATTCATGGCAAGATCACCGGATTAAAATCACGGGCAATGACCAGCCCCTGTGGAAAAATCCGCATCCCGATCAACGAGCCAACTGATTCCAGATCGCAGATCCAGGAATATCTTGACGCCTATCGTGGCGAAGGAATTCAGCATATTGCGTTGTCGACTGATAATATTTTTCAGACAGTTGAGCAATTACGCGATAACGGTATTCAATTCATGGATGTTCCGGGTAGTTATTATGACGCCGTCGATCAGCGTGTACAGGGTCATCATCAAGCATTACAACGACTGCGCAATGATCAAATACTCATTGATGGCGCGCCAGCACAGGGTAAAGGGTTACTTTTACAGATCTTTACCAATACTGTGATTGGTCCAATCTTCTTCGAAATAATCCAGCGCAAGGGCAACCAGGGCTTTGGCGAGGGTAATTTCCAGGCTTTGTTCGAAGCCATTGAAAGTGATCAGCTCAAACGGGGCGTGATTTAATGAAATGGATTACAGTTCCCAGGGTTGAGGGTACAGCATCCCGTCAGGCGCATACCAATTTGCCGGATGGTACATACGAGCGCGAGTTGGGCAGAGAAGGATTTTACGGCCCGGCTACGCAAATGCATCACCGCCATCCGCCAACGTCATGGTCATCAGTTGAAGGTGCGCTGCAACCCCATGCATTCGACGCTCTGAAACTTGAACAGACATCATCTTGCCCATTGGCAGACGGGCAACTGTTCAGTAATTCAGCGACTCAAATTCGCTTCGTGACGCTTGCCAGTTCCATGCAGCATCTGGTGCGCAATGCTGATGGTGATGATGTAATGTTTATCCACAGCGGAAGTGCCGAGTTGTTCTGTGATTATGGGCATTTGACAGTTAATACAGGCGATTATGTGGTGTTTCCTCGTGGAACCATGTGGCGTTTAACCGTCGATGAACCCTTGAGTGCGCTATTGATCGAGGCAAGTAATGGCAGTTATCAGTTGCCTGACAAAGGGTTGGTTGGTCAACACGCTGTTTTTGATCCTGCAATGCTGGATGTTCCAGCCATTGATGAGCCGTTTGTAGCACAGCAGAACGATGTTGAGTGGCAAGTCAGGGTTAAAAGCAGAAATCAGATCAGTACCATGACCTATCCGTTCAATCCTCTCGATGCAACCGGCTGGCACGGGACATTGATGCCGGTGCGGATTAACTGCAAGGATATCCGTCCACTGATGAGCCACCGTTATCATTTACCGCCATCAGCACATACAACGTTTGTTAGTCAGCGTTTTGTTGTCTGCACCTTCGTACCGAGGCCATTCGAATCCGATCCTGACGCATTGAATGTACCGTTTTTTCACAGTAACGATGATTATGACGAGCTGATTTTTTATCACCAGGGACAGTTTTTTTCGCGTGATCATATCCATTCAGGCATGATGACTCTGCATCCCAGAGGCATTGTGCACGGGCCACATCCAAAAGCATTGAAGCACGCACCAGCAAAACGTGGAGCGATGGCTGACGAAGTTGCGGTCATGATTGATACCCGTGATGCGCTGGATATCAGTGAACTGGCCCAGTCTATCGAGTGGGCCAGCTATGTGGATTCCTGGAAATGAAACTGGCAAGCCTGAAAAGTTTACATCGTGATGGCGTACTGGTTGTTGTCAACAAGCCGTTAACTCATGCCAGAGTCGTGGTCGATATTGCACCGACACTGCAGCAGGCGCTGGATAACTGGGAGCAATTGATGCCGCGTTTGAACCGGGTTTATCAGGAACTCAATGCAGGTCATGGTCAAGCCATCGCCTTTAAACCGGAAGACGCAGCAGCACCTTTGCCGCGCGCTTATCAATGGCTTGACGGCAGTGCTTATCTGAGTCATGTGAAGCGGGTGCGTAATGCACGTGGCGCAGAATTGCCTGGGAAATTACTGGATGACCCACTGATGTACCAAGGCGGTTCTGATGGTTTTCTGGGCGCGCATGAGCCGATTGAGGTCAGGGATGAGAGCTTCGGTATCGATTTTGAAGCAGAAGTCGGTGTCATTACAGATGATGTTGAATCTGGAATTAGTGACAGCGAGGCGGCGACGCATATCAAGTTGCTGGTTTTGATCAACGATATCTCGCTGCGACATCTGATTCCGGATGAGTTGTCAAAGGGATTTGGTTTTGTGCATGGCAAACCTGCCAGTGCATTTTCACCGGTAGCTGTTACTCCGGATGAACTGGACTCTGCATGGCGGGACAATAAGCTGCATTTTCCGCTCAAAGTTTACTGGAATCAGGAATTATTTGGTCAAGCCAATGCAGGTGACGATATGCAGTTCAGTTTTGCCCGGCTCATCAGTCATGCTGCAAAAACCCGTAACTTGGGCGCAGGCACAATTATTGGCTCGGGAACTGTGAGCAATCAGGATTTAACGAGGGGATATTCCTGTATTGTAGAAAAGCGAGTTGTTGAAATTGTCGAGTCCGGCAAACCGTTGACTGACTTCATGCACTTCGATGATACAATTCGTATAGAGATGCAGAACCACCAGGGCCATTCTATTTTTGGCGCAATCGATCAAACGGTTAAACAATGTCTGTAGTGCTATACAGTTATTTCAGAAGTTCGGCAGCTTACCGGGTGCGAATAGCGCTCAACCTGAAAAATATCGACTATGACATTCATCCGGTTCATCTGGTTAGAAACGGTGGTGAGCAGTACCTCGATAAATTTCTGGCGATCAACCCACAGGGGAGGGTGCCTGTCCTGGTCATCGATGATACTGTCATGACCCAATCCACTGCCATTATTGAATACCTGGATGAGGTTTACCCATCTCCTGCTTTATTACCACAAGAACCGCATGCCCGTGCTTTTGTACGCTCACTGGCACAAGTTATCGCCTGCGACATTCATCCGCTTAATAATATTCGAGTATTGAATTATCTGGAAAAGCATTGTGCGATGGATACCAGAGGCAATTGGTATCAACACTGGGTTCAAGAGGGTTTTGCAACAGTGGAGGCATTATTGAATCAACACAGCCGGGCTGACCGGTTCTGTTGTGGTAATCAGCTTTCCATGGCTGATATCTATCTCGTGCCACAGGTTTTTAATGCACTGCGCTTTGATTGCAGGATGAGCCAGTTTCCCCGTATACAAGCCATCTACGACAATGCATTGACCGAACAGGTAGTCATTGATGCAGCACCTGAAAACCAGCCTGATGCTGAATAAGAAGCTTTCTTAAAAAATGTCCAAGCGAACAGTTCTTGAAATCAGGGGATTGTTTTGATGCTTCGAGGCGAATAGTTGTGCTGTTTAACGGGAAGCAGCGAAACAATACACCGAGTTCAAGGGTTTTGCAGCGGATATTTTTTTAACCAGACAGTTTCTAACGTATTATTAACATTTTATCAAGCAGAATCACGATGTATTGCAGGGCTGCAATTAGTCTGCCCAGATGAACGCCAGTTTTTCAACAGCCGTCGATAATTCGGCTTTGCTATTCAACAAATCCGGTCCAAAACGCAGCAACCCTTCACGTGCGTCGCAAATGATCCCTTCTGTTTCAAGCTGCATCGCAAGTTCTCCGGCGCATTGATGAGGCATGGCAACAAAAGCTCCGCGGGTTCCGCATTTGCCGAGGAAAGGGATGAGATTATCCCGTAACCGCTGTTCAAGGTATTGCTGTTGGTGTAGTGAATAGTGGCGTATTCGCTCAACACCTGTTGCCAGAGTAAACGCCAGTCCTGCGCGAGCCTGATAAACCGGCAGAATGGCTGGTGTCGACTCCAGAAAACCATTGCCTCCTGCAGCAGTATCAGGCATTTCTGGCCTGTTAAACGAAAACGGTTCGCTCTGCGAAAACCAGCCCGTGTCCAGAGTCTGCAAGGATCCATCGAGATGTTCAGGGTTCAGGTAAAGCCAGCAGGCGCCTGGGCCGCCATGAAGATACTTGTAGCAGCCGCCAATTGCGAAATCAGTCTGCATGGCAGTGACATTCAATGGTACAACACCAGTCGCATGGTAAAGATCAACCACGACTTTAGTGCCTTGACAATGAGCGCTTTCAATCAATGACGGCAGATATTCAAGCAATTGCCCGGTAGTGAACATAACCATGGATACAACCAGCAGATCAGCGCCTTTGTCCAGCGCAGCGCTAAAATCCTCGATTGTGTACTCACGATTCAATGCCGGGCTGGCGCGCTCCAGCTCAATCCGGCCTTTTTGAGCATAAATCTTGAGAATATGGTCGATTGAATTAAATTCGTCTGCGCTGCTGACAACCCGTATCGGTTTGTCATAACAATTCAGAATTGCCCGCAAGCCTTGCCCGGCACTTGTTTTTGGGATAATGCAATCATAACCGGGTGCCTGGATCAGGCTGGCGATACCTTGTCTGAAGTCATTGATTTCTGCTATCCAGTACTCCCAGGCATTTTCTGCATCGCGATACCAATAGCTCAAACCCTCCACAACATCTGATTCAGTCTGATCCAGAACCCGACCAAGCGAATGATTGGCAAGATAAATTGATGAGCCGAAATGTGTCAGACTGCGGGAAAACAAACCGCGAACATGCTGAGAAATCAAATCCTCATTCAGCGCGGATTGACTGATACATTCTAAAACCTGGTCGAATTCAGATAGATGGCTGGTCTCGTCAGTCATGCCTTCACGGGTTGCATAAATCAAACTTGAACGTTACTCTAATTATCCCAGTTTTTAACGAAAACATCGACTTATACGTTAGATTTGGTTTTGAACGTAGTTCACGCCAACAGATATCATAAAAGATTTGAGTTGCGAATTAATCTGAGTGCATCCAAAATTTATTCTCCGTAAGTTGTGAGCTGGTATTTTTTGTTTTCTAGTCGGAAGCGTTTTCACCATTCACATTCATGTCTGGATTGGAAGAGACTTTCAATTGGACTAAATAATAAAATATGTGTATTATGGGACGAATGCAATGCGCCCGTAGCTCAGCTGGATAGAGTACCTGGCTACGAACCAGGCGGTCGGGAGTTCGACTCTCTCCGGGCGCGCCATTTCATACCTACCACCCCTCAACCCCTCCAAAACCCTGAAGGGAAGCGCGATAGAGGCGGTTCGAAAACCTTCACCACGCACATAAGGTAGCTTGTCCGCAAACACCAGTTTGAGGACTGTTCTCTTATCAGCCAACCGGTCTGAATGCCATAATAAACAAGGGTTTGCAAGAAATTCAAAAGCGGTTCGAAAAGTTTTATCAAAGTCAGGCAGAACCGTGCCGCAACGAACAATTTTTTCGCTTAAAATAATCTTTTCTGCTTCCAAATCCTTAATCCGTTTTTCATAGGCCGTAATCACGGTTTGATTGTCAGCCTCGACAATTCTGTCAAGTATACTGTCAACCTGACGGTTCATTTTTTTCAATTCTTTCTCTAAGGATGATGACTCTTTCTTGCGTTTAAGCAGGCGATGATCCCATAATTCCCTGAACATCTTTTTTGCCATAGCAAAAAGTTGTTCTGATGGGCGCAAATTTAGGAGAAGTTTTTCGAATTCGCTTTCCATCTTTTCTTTGCGGATTGATTTTCGGTAAGCCTCACACCCCTTAGTGAAACATAAATAATATGGATAGCTGGCAGTTCGTCCCTTTGACCAGCAGGCTGTCATAGGTTGTGCGCAGCAGTCACAGGTGACAAAGCCACGTAAAGGAAAATCAGCATTGAGGTCTTTCCGTGCAGGGACTTTGGCAGAGGCTTTTAAGCGCTCTTGAATTTTTTGAAAGGTTTCGAAACGAATGAGTGCCTCATGTTTAGCTGGTACAAGCGAAATACCCCATTTCGGCAGCGTAATATATCCAGCATAAATGACTTTTCCCAGCAAATTTGAAATGCGTTGGAACTGGATTTCACCTGAGCGGTCTTTGGGATAATGCGCTGATTGTTCCAAAAACCGTTTCACTTCAGCCTGTGTTTGAAATCGTCCGTTGGCAAAACCTTCCAGTGCTTCTTGAATTACCGAAGCCACAGGCT
>JAHZJL010000165.1 GCA_022600935.1 Gammaproteobacteria bacterium | reverse complement strand
GTGTCAATAATACTCAGATCAAAGACGCCAAAACCCGACGTGAGCTGCGGTTGTTCTTCAATGACTGTTACTTCCCGGCTCTGGGTGAGTATCTGGAGCGTCAGGATTTACACAACACACAAATTGACTCCAGAGACTTGAACTGGTTGGGATCGCCGTATCTCATCAATCAGGTCTATCCCAACTACCGCGCCAAACAACCCATATACGGATTTGATTACAATCCATCCCGAGATGAGGAGTGGGACCCGGCCAACCCACCGATTTACGGGATGCCGGACTGTCGGCAATGGTGGACGGGGCAAGGACATTTTTTAGGTGAAGGCCTGCGCACCCAGGTGTTGAATCAACTCGACCCCACCATCTGGACCTGGGTCAAATCCCAGGTGGCGCAGCTCAAGGGTGAGCCGGATGCCGCCATCGAGGATATCGCGATCCGCGCCATGGTCAACAAGGAGAAACCCTTTTTTAGCGGCTTGAGTAATCTGGAAGCCTATACCGATAAAGGTTTCCAGGGCGCGGTGACCGGCACTGCCGGGCAAGTCGGGGCGTTACTGGAGTCCATCACCTTTTATCCCAAGATGCACATGGTTAAGGCGGCATCACCGATCATTCAGGCGGTGATTCTGATGCTGTTGGTGGTGGTGTTGCCGTTTATCCTGGTGTTCTCCAGTTACAAGATCAGCACTGTGATTTTTATGAGCATTGTGTTCTTTGCGGTGCGGTTCTGGACCGTGTTATGGGCCATCGGTCACTGGCTGGATAATCATCTGCTCGATGCGCTGACACCCCAGTGGTACTGGTTTGACACACCCGATACCCTGATTGCTGATGAGATTATCGGGTTTGTGATTGCGATGCTCTATATTGTGTTGCCGTTGTTCTGGTTGGGGGCGTTGTCGTGGGTTGGGTTTCGGGTTGGGAGTGCTATGAATGCAACTGTTGATAATATGAGGTCGCCTGCTTCATCAGCAGGTGCGAGCGGAGGAAATTTAGCTAAAAGTACAGCAACAAGAGGGGCAAGTGGATTAAAAAAGAAATAATTGTGAATTAGCAGTCAATAATCACTAAGCCAAGTCAAATCTAGCAGTTTGCTATAAATCATCTTCCTCATACATACCACCTGGGTCTAAACCAAAATCTGTAGTTCCGGTTGCATAGTTAAAAACAGAGCCATATGGTTTAAAATTCTCGTTTTCAAAATCCAACACCCCAGACGCCGCAATCATGCGTAAAAACCCGACTCCCACCATGATCGTGGCAATACACAGCTGACCGGCAAACTGGAGCAATTGCAGGATGGACGCCTGAGTCGGTCGTTGAGGTAATCGTTGCTTGATGGCCTGTCCCAGATGGCGACTCAATTGGTGTAAGCCCATCTGTAAATGTAATCGCCATAGCAGTGCACTAATGATGATCGGAGCCGCCAATAGTATCCCAAACCAGCCAGCCAGCACACTGCCACCACCCAGTGCAATGGGCACCAGGCGCAAGGTACCGAGGAGGGCTCCAGTCCACAGCAGACCATTGCTGACGAGCAGGATCAGCCATCCAGTCTGGTTCAGTCGGCCTGACCATTGCCAGTGTCGGGATGGATTCGCTGGGGCAGCCAGGCGCTGGCTGCAACGGGCCATCCAGCCGACAATCAGACTGAGCGCAAGACTCAGGCTTAACAGCATGAATGCAAAGGTGAGGTCGGTCATGGGGGGTGTCCTCAACAATCAAGGGGTTAATGGTGAAGTATGACACAGTGTTCAGTGATTGAACAAGTCCTGAAAAGAGCGATCAATCAATGGATGTATCACATTGAGCACATAGTTATCCACAGATTCTGTGGATAACTATGTAAGTGGGGCAGGCTGCCCCACCTGAATCAAAAAACCCTCCTGGGTCAGATTAGGGTTTTGGCTTGTCGGTATCGTCGGTTATCGACCACACTGGAGCTTTCAGACAAACCTGAGGTCAGGAGGATCGTATGACAGCAACACATCACCTGTTAATCGGGCTTGCAGTGAGTCTATTGAGCCTCACCAGTCTGGTTAGCGCAGATCGCCTGGTGGTCGATCAACAGCCGGTCTGTCAGGAGATTGCCGCCGTCAACTGGCAGAATGACCGCCTGGCAGTGAACTGCCGGGATGATCGGTCTGCGAATCCACCCGTGAATCAGCCGCCGGTCTCGGCACCGGATGTTCCGGCCTCGGACTTGCCGGACAGACCGCCGCTGGTGACACCGCCTGGTGCACAGTCACCGCTGAGTCCCTTGCCAGTGGATTGTCCACCGCCCGGTCCCAATGTGCGGATTGAACGGTTCACTGGCGCAGGCATCGATCAGGAGTTTACCCTGGATCGCGGCAGTGTGCTGGTAGTGCCGTTTCATAGTGGACCCACCGGGACGGTCAAAAAAATCGCGCTGGGCGAGCCTGGGCGGGGTCAGCATTTCCAGAAAACAGTGATTATCAGTCAGTGTCCGGGTGTCTATAACCCTGGCGCGTATGATTTTAAATCCTCGGTTGATGTGTGCGTGGTCACCGGTTTGGAGTTGTCATTCAGTGTGATTGCCGGAAACAGCCGGAGTGACTATCCGTTGTCCAGTTATCGTTGTGTGGTGTTGCCCAACACAACCTATCATTTAACACTATTTCAACACCATGCCGGTAACAGACCGCCCTATACAGCGAATACCGACACCACCTGTACAAGCCAGGACTGTGGTGTTCGTGTGTCGATTCGTTAATTGGTTTTAGACCGTGGCAACTGCGGATTCAGTTGTCCTTTTTGTCACACTCCAAGCTGCATCGTGTGTGACCAGTCGGTTATCACGACTGTGCAGTTTTTTTTAAATCAACCCATCAGGGGAAGCATCCCCTGATCTGGGCCTGTTTCCCTTGATCAATTCAGGGAGAAACAAGATGACCCAGCTTTATATCAAAAAACCATCCGGGCGTTACCAGATTGCCGAATCAGACTGTGTGATGAATGCAGCCAATCGGCTGATTGATCAAACGTTCTCGGCTGGACCATGTATGACATCAACCAAAACAGTCGGCAGCTTGTTAAAAGTCAGACTGGCGCATAAAGCGCATGAAGTCTTTTATGCGCTGTTTTTGGATAACAAACACCGGATCATTGCTGAGGAAGAAATGTTTCGGGGCACAATCAATGGAGCAACGGTGTACCCACGTGAAATAGTCAAAAGTGTTCTACACCATAATGCTGCATCGGTGATCTTTGCGCACAATTATCCCTCGGGCGAGGTTGAGCCAAGTCACAGTGATTTCTCAATCACCAAGCACTTAAAAGAGATTTTAAGCCAGATTGATGTTGCTGTACTTGATCATTTCATTGTCGGGAATGATGTGTACTCATTTGCTGACAATGGCCAGTTGTAACAATGGCTTATTATTATGTTGCAACAAGATACAAGAGGGATGACATCCTTCTTATCTCTGAAGATGGCAATAACTTTTACTACCTTGCTGATCAACGAACGTATAGTGATCTTGGGATTCACCCAGCTTATCACTATAAAAAAGCCTGTTTGAAAGGCATCAAACCAGCAATGAAAAAAGAGTTTGAATTTTTCAGGATGAGACCACCAAAACAACTGAAGTATTAAATTTGTTTGCCCGATACCGTTCGGTATTGGGTGTATTCATCATCACCCAACAGGGAATAACACCCTGTTAGGGGTTGTTCCCTTAAACTGTTAAGGAGACACAGTATGACTGAGTATTTTAATCTGACAACTGAAGGGCTGGGCTATCTCAGCCAGATTGACCTGAAACCCATTGATGGCAGGGAGTCAATCTGGTTATGCCAGATAGCCGCCTTGCGCGGCTCGACGGACAATGCCAAATACACCTGGTTTACGTGCCGGGTGGTGGGTGAGAAAGCCATTGAGTTATGTCAACGGCTGCAATCCTCATCGGAAGCCAAACAGAAGATTCTGGTGAGATTTGTGTTGAGTGATCTTAATGCCGTGCCATTTCAGTATCAATCCGGAAAATCCAAAGGACAGCCCGGTGTACATCTGAATGCGCGGTTGCTGAAACTACGCTGGGTCAGAATTGGTCAGGATGAAGTGTATCGGGAGCAACCCAAATTGACCCCAGCCCAAAACAAGTTACCACAACAACCGGCAAGGGTTGGTGGGTAGACTCTGAGGCTAGGTTTTACTCATAACAAGGCCGCACTCGCGGCCTTGTTACTGTATCAACTCATCCACGCTTAAATGCAGGGCAGGCAGAAAGTGCTCCCTGAAATACTGCACTTCGGGTGTTTGAACAGCATCCAGCTGTCGCTGAATATCCTCCAAAGCGGTTTTGGACTTATCATTATTGGCCTGAATCTTTTCCTGGTATTTGACGTAGGCGCTGAAAATATCAGTGGCTTTGACCAAGGATTGAATCTGTGAGGGCATGGGCTCGGTAACATAGAGATCAAAACATTAATGTAGGATTCCAGAGATATTTCATCCTCCTGATGTCTTCATATGAGTGATTGCCGACAGTTTTTACACAATAATTTAAAACTGTTGGCATGGTAAAAAGTCAAGGCTGCTCTGTAAAGGTGACAACAAGCTGTTGGAGTACCGATTAGTCAGAAACCTGTTGTAACAAGACGACACAATTGGATTGATATGAAAGACCATTCTCAAGAGTATGGGTGTCGAAACCGGTGTTGGGGAAATAATTAGAGGTGAGTCGGTCCACTTTGTATGTCAAGTATCAAGAGAAAATAGAAAAGGATTTAGAGTTCTAGAAAAAGATGAGTTGTAGGTGGCAACAGGTTACTAAGAGGGTCAGCCATGATGTCCTTCAAGGGTGCAATCAAAACCACTTTCTAAGAGCGTGAGTTTTTACTCATTGTTTAGTTTCTTGATAAAAATTGATGGTGTGATTGCATCAATTTTTAAAGGTAGGCATGGATGTTAAATTAGTAATCTTCTTTAATACATGCTGAAGATCAATTTTGATACACTTACCTAGTGATATTGACAAATAAAAATTAGCAAAAAGTAAATTTTTATGAATTTATAATCAAATTTTATATAGTCGTGAAAATGTTCAAAATTTAAAAGAATTCAGTAGGTAAAAATACGGTGGAGTTCAAAGATTATTATCAGTTATTAGATGTTGCCAAAGATGCATCACAGGACGATATAAAGCGAGCTTATCGCAAGTTGGCGCGTAAGTATCATCCCGATGTCAGCAAGGAAATCGATGCCGAGGAACGCTTTAAGGAAGTCGGAGAAGCTTACGAAGTTTTGAAAGACCCCGAAAAACGCTCGGCTTACGATCAATTGGGTGCCAACTGGAAAGCCGGACAGGAAGGTTTTCAGCCACCTCCTGACTGGAATGCTGGTTTCGAATTTCATGGTGGCGGTTTTACAAGTGACCAGTTCGGAGCTGCAGATTATAGTGATTTTTTTGAGCAGCTGTTTGGGCGTGGTGCTGCCGGATTTAATGCCAGTTCTGGAGCCAGTCGCGCTGGTTATCATGCACCAGGCGAGAACAGTCACGCAAAGGTTTTTATTGACATTGAAGATGCCTATCATGGCGCATCGCGCAGTTTGTCATTACGTTCTACCGTTCTGGGTGAAGACGGTCGTCCACAAATCAAGGAACGCACCTTGAATGTTAAAATACCCAAAGGTGTCAAGGAAGGACAAAGTATTCGTTTGAAAGGACAAGGTAGCCCTGGTCTTGGTGGTGGACAGGCGGGTGATTTGTATTTGGAGATTGGGTTTAATCCCCACTCGATTTATCACGTTGATGGACATGATGTCTCTTTAGAGCTGCCAATCACTCCGTGGGAAGCAGCGTTGGGTAACAAAATACAAATACCAACTCCAGATGGCAAGGTTGACCTGAAAATTCCACCCGGCAGTTCCAGCGGCAAGCGTATGCGTCTAAAAGGGCGTGGTATTCCCGGAAAATCTCCGGGTGATTTTTATGTCACACTGGAGATTGTGTTACCAAACACGCTCAGTGACAAAGAGAAATCTCTTTACAAAACCTTGCAACAGGAATCCGGCAGTTTTAACCCACGAGCGAAACTGGGAGGATGATGATGAAAAATGAAGAAATCAGCGTATTATCCGGTGTTGTTATGGACGAGACACAGGCTGTATCATTGGCTGAATTGTGCCGTTGTTGCTCCCTGCCTGCCGAGCAGGTGGTTTCCATGATAGAACACGGCATTGTGGAACCGATAGAATCGCGCGTCACCATTTCTCGCTGGCAGTTTAGCGGTGAAAGTGTGTTACGAATTCAGACTGCTATTCGATTGAATCGTGACCTTGGTGTTAATCTGGCTGGGGTAGCTCTGGCACTTGAGTTGCTCGATGAGGTTAAAACATTACGTCAACAGGTGGCCTTATCGAGACAACGCTGAAGTGGCTCGAAGAGTTT
>JAHZJL010000164.1 GCA_022600935.1 Gammaproteobacteria bacterium | reverse complement strand
TGCCGGCCGATGATTTTACAGATCCGGCAGCCGTACATACTTTTTCGCATCTTTCAGCGTCGATTGTATTGTCCCGCAAGCGCGCCAGTGAAGGCATGTTTCCAGCGATCGATCCATTGCAGTCAAGTTCCAAAATGGTGACCCCGGGTATTGTTGGTCAACGTCACTATCAACTTGCGCAGGATGTGCGGCGCACCCTCGCGCAATACGAAGACTTGAAAGATATTATTGCCATGCTCGGGCTTGAACAATTATCACAACAGGATCGCAATATCGTGTTTCGTGCCCGCCGACTAGAACGCTTTCTAACCCAGCCGTTTTATACAACCGAACAGTTCAGTGGACTGACCGGAAAATCTGTAAGCTTAAAAGATTCACTTGACGGCTGTGAGCGAATACTCAATGATGAATTCAAGGATTGTCCTGAAAGCACACTGTATATGATCGGTTCAATTGATGAAGCAACCGTTAAGATGAATTCTGAAGAGTCAGCCAATCCTTTGCAAACAAAGCAAGCTGAGGAGACTACTCTTGGCTGAATCATTGATGCAACTGAAAGTGTTATTACCATTTCAGGTTTTTGCTGAAATAAACGGGGTACAACGTATTATTGCAGAAACCAGCCAGGGGTCTTTCGGGATCTTTCCACAGCGTCTGGATTGTGTCGCAGCATTGGAACCGGGTATTCTGACCTACAAAAGCGCAGCTTCAGATGGTGAAGTCTATATTGCAGTTGATGAAGGTATGCTGGTTAAAACAGGCCGCGAGGTATTGGTGTCAGTACGCAATGCGATTGGTGGTGGCGATCTTGGTGAACTCCATAACAAAGTGCGTAGCCAGTTTCTTGAATTGGATGAACAGGAACTCAGTATTCGATCGACGTTAGCGAAACTTGAAAGTGGTTTCATCCGTCGTTTTGCAGGCCTAAAACATGAATGATCAAGATGAAGATCAAACGGACAATCAACCAAACAGTGACGAAACAGAATTCAGTCGCCAGGTAGGCGCAAAGGAAACACGTAAACTCAAACAGCAACGTAAGGCTGTACAAAATATCTGGTTTGGTTTTAGCATGTTTGGATTAATCGGCTGGTCTGTGACAATACCAACGTTGCTCGGCATTTTGCTGGGTTTATGGCTGGATAACAATTATCCGGGAACCCAAGCGTGGACGCTAAATCTAATGATCGTTGGTCTGATTCTCGGTTGTTTGAATGCCTGGCACTGGGTCTCAAAGGAAGACAAGGCAATCCATCAGGATTCGGAGCAAAAGAATGAGTGATCCATTAGGCCTGACGCTGATTTTCGGTATCAACCTGGTAGCCGGATTTGGGCTGGGCGCGTTGTTTTATGCTGGATTATGGTGGACAACGAATAGAGTCATCATTGATTCCTGGTCTCCGCTCTGGTTTATCATTAGCTTTATCATCCGCATGGCTGTTGTGATCACTGGCTTTTATCTGCTTGCAACGCCTGATTGGCAAAACCTGTTGCTGTGTTTGCTTGGTTTTATGTTAGCTCGCTTGCTGTTTGTGAAACGATTGCCGCGCACAGCGACGAATGATCCACAAATGCCACAGACAAGGAACAGTCACCATGCATCTTAGTCCTGATCAACTGATCATCTGGCAATACGGGTTTATCAAACTCAACAATACCATTGTCACCACCTGGGTGTTGATGGCTGTTCTGGTGCTTGTTTCATTAAAAATTACTCGCAATCTCAGCTCCGATATCCATATTTCGCGTCAACAAAATATTCTGGAAGTCATAGTATTGGCGATCCGCAGACAAATTCAGGAAGTTGGTTTAAACCAGCCGCGCAAATATCTTGGTTTCATAGGCACCTTGTTTTTATTTATTGTCACAGCCAACGTGTGCGCGATTTTCCCGGGTTACGAAGCACCCACTGGATCATTGTCAACCACCACTGCTCTGGCAATCTGCGTTTTTATTGCGATTCCATTATTTGGTATCACAGAACAAGGTGTAGGCGGTTACTTGAAGTCTTATTTACAACCTAGCCCTTTCATGCTGCCATTTAATATTATCAGCGAAATATCGCGTACCTTTGCAATGGCGATCCGTCTGTTTGGCAATATGATGAGCGGAGCGATGATTATCGCTATTTTACTGACAATCACTCCGTTTATTTTCCCCATCGTGATGAGTTTACTTGGATTACTGACCGGCGTTGTGCAAGCTTACATTTTCAGCATACTAGCCACTGTTTATATCGCAGCAGCCACCAGCAACCCAGACACGGAACAACCAATTTCAACAAACGAATAGGAATCGATTATGGACAGCATCACTCTTATCGCAATGACATCCATCTTTACCGCCGGTTTCACGATTGCGATTGGCGGAATTGGAGTTGCGCTCGGCGAAGGACGTGCAGTTGCGACGGCATTGAGCGCGTTGGCCCAGCAACCGGATGCAGCAGCCACAATTACCAGGACTTTATTTGTTGGTATAGCGATGGTCGAATCAGTGGCAATCTATTGCCTGGTGATCTCAATGATCCTGATTTTTGCCAATCCATTCTGGAGTCACTTCATCGCTCTAGCAGGAGGTTAAAGTGCTCATCGACTGGTTTACGGTTAGTGCGCAAATCATAAACTTCCTGATTCTGGTCTGGCTATTAAAGCGTTTTCTCTACCAACCGATTCTCAATGCAATCGATGCACGCGAACAACGCATCGCGACTCAACTTGAAGA
>JAHZJL010000163.1 GCA_022600935.1 Gammaproteobacteria bacterium | reverse complement strand
GCTTACCTCACACGTATGGCGGCAGGATCATAACGGCTTCTCGCATCAGGATCCTGGATTTATCGATCACGTTATCAATAAAAAAGCTGAAGTTATCCGTGTCTATCTGCCGCCGGATGCAAATACCTTACTGACAGTGACAGATCGTGTATTACGCAGCCGTAACATGGTTAACGTTATTGTTGCTGGCAAACAGCCAGAACAACAATGGTTATCCATGGACGCGGCCATCAAGCATTGTGATGCTGGAATCGGTGTCTGGGAGTGGGCCAGCAACGATCAGGAATCAGAACCGGATGTGGTCATGGCCAGCGCCGGTGATGTACCGACAATTGAAATTCTGGCAGCGATCGATATTCTGCGTCAAAAAACCCCGGATTTAAAAATACGTATGGTCAATGTAGTGAACCTGATGAAGTTACAACCTGATCATGCACATCCTGATGGTTTGTCTGATCGCAATTTTGATGCTGTTTTCACCAGGGACAAACCGATAATTTTTGCTTACCACGGTTACCCCTGGCTGATTCATCGCCTGACTTATCGCCGCACCAATCATATCAATCTGCATGTTCATGGATACAAGGAAGAAGGTACCACAACAACACCTTTTGACATGACCGTACTCAACGAACTGGATCGATATCATCTGGTTGGTAACGTCATTGCCCATGTTCCGAAGCTGCAACACAACGCTGTGTACTTGAAACAGTTTATCCGGGACCGGCTCATTGATCACCAGCATTACATTACTGAACATGGTGAAGATATGCCCGAAATCTGCAACTGGCAATGGCCAAAACCGAATGGTTAATTTTTTTAAAGAGACAATAATAAACATCAACATGTTGCTGGCAAGCAACTGGAGTGCATCAAAATGGGTTCAAAATGGTCCTGGAAAATCGCAAAACTGGCTGATATCGATGTTTATGTGCATGCCACGTTCTTTATCCTGATCGGCTGGATCGCCTTACGATACTGGCTGATTGAAGGCAATATCGCAGCAGTATTCAATGGCGTCGCTTTTATTCTGGCGCTGTTCGGCTGTGTCGTGTTACATGAATTGGGCCATGCCTTGACTGCACGCCGTTATGGTATCGGGACACGTGATATCATGCTGCTGCCTATCGGCGGTGTCGCGTCACTTGAAGGGATGCCGGAAGATCCAAAACAGGAAATTGCTGTGGCTTTGGCAGGGCCTGCCGTCAATGTCCTGATCGTTTGCGTTGTATGGCTTATCCTGGGTGTCACCGAAAACATCACAGATGTCACGGAACTTAGCCTGACACATGGATCGTTTCTTGAGCGCTTGATGATGCTCAATATCTTTCTTGCTGTATTTAATCTGATCCCTGCTTTTCCGATGGACGGTGGGCGTGTGCTGAGAGCCTTGCTGGCAATGACCATGAATTCTACCAGAGCCACTCATACAGCCGGAAATATCGGTCAGTTTATCGCTCTGGGTCTGGGTTTTCTTGGGTTATTGTACAATCCGTTTCTGATTCTGATCAGCCTGTTTGTGTGGATAGGCGCCTCGGCAGAAATGGAAATGGCCACCATTAAATCTAGTTTGTCCGGCATCACGGTCGGCCAGGCGATGGTCAAAGATTTTCAGACGTTAAACCCTGATGATCAACTTGCCAGAGCAGTTGAGCTGACACTGTCAGGCAGCCAAAAGGATTTTCCGGTACTTGCCAACCGGCAGATAGTGGGTTTCATCACCCAAACACAATTACTGAAGGGTCTGCAAACTGAAGGCGACCAGACACACGTAGTAACCTGGATGCAAGACAACATTGAAGTCATTGATTATCATGAAGAACTTGAGAAAGTCCTGCAACATCTGGAATCCAGTGAAACCAGAATTCTTGCCGTCACCAGGAACGGAGAATTTGCAGGCCTGATCAACCTGGACAATATCATGGAGCTGGTAAAAATTCAGACAGCGTTACAGGACAACAGTCACCAGAAATCTGGAAATATTAAATTCTGATACCACGCAATATTTATACAGCGTTTTGGTTCAGCTATGGATCTGCTTACTATCAATACACAGCCAAATGCATCATTAGCGCAACCAAACAGCAATTAGTTTCTGACACTCAGACCACAACCCACAATTTCTGTCTCTACACAGATATCGGGCATCAGTTCGAAAACATTTTTTCTTACTATCCTTTTTATGTGCATACTCTCCATGTCCGTTTTTTACTGTGCTATCTTTCATTTCCTTTCCTTTTTTTCAACCCCCCTTACTCATATTGTCTTGGTTTGAGGTTTGGACAAACATCCATGCGTGTTGTTCTATGTCTCAACAATAAAAAATCAATGTACATCAGAGCATCTATCAGCTAACAGTAGTGTAGTTGAATACATAACATTCATTATTGACTACAGAGAAATTAATAATTTCCGATCACGCTTCTACTGATTAACAACCTGTTCTAGATCCTGATCAATGGCTGGAGTGTAAGACAACATCGGTCGAAAAAGCACACCATACTGGAGTCTGTGAGCATATTGAGTCCATATTTAAAGCCGCAATACGCTATTCAGTGAGATCTTGAACAGATTTCAAGATTACAACATTGTGTACAGATCATATGTTGATGAATATCAATTCCCGGAAAAATAATTGATGTAAGAATCTGTACACTCTCAAACGACAAAGACCAATTACACAAAATCCACAGTGCCGGGAAAACGACAAACGCATATTGAACACAATCCATACTGTTAGTCGTGCGAAAAATTAACGATTACAGTATACTGTCCCGCTCAAACAGGTTGGTTGGATTCAATCTGATCCACCTGTGAAACAGGAGAGATGGCCGAGTGGTCGAAGGCGCACGCCTGGAAAGTGTGTATACGGCAACGTATCGAGGGTTCGAATCCCTCTCTCTCCGCCAGTTTTCAATATTACAGATGCGTCAACAGCACACTCTTGCTCATGGCAGTCTGATACATTCTCTGAGTTGAAGGATTCCAAATTCACTCCAGTACTTCCTTCATAGTCCTGAACGATTGCAAGAAAATTCTTTAACACTATTTACAAGATGGCTTAATTATTCGATAATATTCTGATAGATTTAGAACTTGTACTTTATATAAACAGAGAATCATCATGTCCAAGGTTTGTCAGGTCACAGGAAAAAAACCAACTACCGGGAACAATGTATCCCATGCTCACAACAAGACTAAACGTCGATTTTTACCCAATCTGCATACTCACCGCTTTTGGGTAGAGAGTCAAAAACGCTGGGTAAAGCTGCGGGTATCAAGCAAAGGCATGAGAGTTATCGATAAACTTGGAATTGAGAGCGTTCTATCTGATATTAGAGCGCGTGGCGAAAAGGTTTAACCAGAACAGGACAGTCTTATGCGAGATAAAATCAGATTGGTTTCCAGTGCCGGAACAGGTCACTTTTATACAACAACTAAAAACAAAAAAACCATGCCTGACAAAATGGAAATCAAGAAATTTGACCCGACTATACGCAAGCACGTTATCTACAAGGAAGCCAAAATCAAATAGTCTGTTATTCTGCCGATACTTGTCGCTGATCTACGAGACCACAGCACAGCCACTTTAAGTCTGTAAAATTACCGCGTGCAGACAGCTTTCTGCACTTTCGGGACAAGTTGTTTCACCCAAACCAACTCTCTTGAAGTGTCAGCCTTTCACAGAGGCCATTGATAACTTCCAACACTCAATAAAGCACTGACTTGCCTGGATGCTTACCTGTTTAAACAGGATGCCTGCGGCAAAGCATTAGAAAACCGGCTCTATTTTCGCTACCCCTTGTTAAATAGCTCAATATTCGACCCGCAGCAACATATCATTCGACTGGCTGCAAACACTTTACTTCTTCTTGGACATTGTTTACCTGACAGCGGATTAAAAACCCATTTGCTGCAGTAAACTCTGCCCTTCTTTGGTATTTAAAAACAAGAAGATAAGAATCAAAGCCAGCAACACCACGCTTGTGATACCAATCCAGGCTGTAGTCTTGGGTTTTCCGGTTTTATTGATCCCAAACATTGTTTTAACCTGAGACCAAAAACCCTTTTGGTCCTGAATTCTCTTCTTCCTGGCTTCAGCGTTCTGGTCCTTGGCGGTATTGATTTCTTTTAGTAACGATTCTTCAAAATCGTTTTTCCCCAACCCCATCTCGGCCATTCTTGATTCGGCATCATAAGCATTATCACTGCTAGCCAGTTCAGTGCTTAAATCAAATGTTGATGCCAGCCCGTGATCGTGAGCTTGTTCGTTGATTGCCTGTTTTGCAAGCTCCTGGATTAACTGTCTGAGCTTATTATTTTCATCGACATATTGCCTGGCCTTTTTCTGCTGGGAATTCTTTTTTAGCTCCAAGCTTTGAATTGTGTCCTGCAATTCCTGAATTCGCAACTGCAGAGACTCGCTCTTACTCAGATTTCCGGCATCTTTGGTTAAAACAATCGAGTCCTGTTCAAGCACAACCCCGTGTTTCAGAGCTTTTTTCGCATCGTCCAGTTTCTGTTTGAGCGAACTGTTCTGCTCCTTCAGTTTCCTGTTGGTTTCGACTTGTTGAGCAAATTCCTGTTGCAGCCTTTGATTGATTTCATCGGCTTTGACAGCTGGATTGATAATCGAAGTGGAACCGGAAGAGGCATCGTGTTGAATCAACAGGTTATGATAATCATGCTCAATTCTGGAATATTCACGATAACAGGCTGAATATTTTCGCTTGCTTCGCTGTAACTGGCTTCGAGTTTTCTTGTATACCTTCCAAACCTCTTGTAACTTGTTTTCCAGTTTTTTGATCTGCTGATTAGCTTCAGGCGATCCACTCTGAAAAATGTCAACTTGATTGGCATCGACCACAACTGAAGTATTATCAACTGTATCATTGTCCTTATCTGCATCAGCAAATCCAGACTCAACTTGCTTCTCGATTTGTTCTGAGTCAATCTGATCTGCTGGACCCTGCTGTTCTATCCCTGATGCCTTTCCAGCACTTTGAGCTGAAACAGGCGTACCAATCAATGCAGAATTACGTCCTGACAACAACAGCGCAGATTCAGTTTCCGAATCACCTGCGAGCAGTTCACTGTCCAGCCCCAGAATATGATCAATCGCATTTTCAGGAACCGTCTTCAAACCACCGATGAGCAGTGTTGCATTGAGCTGATGTTGGCTCAGCAACACAACTGCAGCCTTGCCTTCCTTGCCGTCATTACTGACAACGACATAGTTGTTGCTACTTGATAACTGCCCCATTCTGACCCGCAGGGTTGAAAATGGATAATTGATACTGCCTTTAATATGGTTTTTTCTATACTCTTCCAGTGCCTGAATATCCAGGAATACACATCCTGATTTTTCAGAACTATTCCAGTCGACTTCTTTCACTAACGGTTGCTTGATACATTGATCAAAATACTTTTCGTTAATAGTGTACATTTCACAGTCAGTGGCAGTTTTGACTGTTACATCGGCAATACAATCGATCAATAACGCATATTCACCAAACGTATCGCCTTGCTGAAGATCATCCAACTGGATTTCACGTGCGTCTTCAAAAGGACGATGAGTGACTTTGCAACGACCGTGTTGAATAATAAAAAAAGTGTCGTTTAACTCATCCTGCTCAATAATGGTTTGCCCTGCCTCAATTGTCTTTTTTTCAAGACACGACGATACACCAGGCAAGACAGAAACAGACAATCGTCTGAATAATGGTGTTTTCAGTAAAAACGGAATCGCTTCCTCATTCACCAATTCACTGTCATTACCAATCAAATCGTTTTCCAGCAGCATCTGACTGACAGATTCTTCTGAAAACATCTCGGAGTCGACTTTTAAATAGCGAACTTCACCCTGAGCTATACAAGTGACCTTACGAGGGATATGATGAGCAATTGCAAACCGGGCATTGGCAGAATCCGACTTGACGATATCGACTTCAGTTTTACCGGCTTCGAGTTTGACACTGCCTTCTATTAGAAAATAGTAATCTGTGTCAATAGATCCTTCAGTGAATAATTCATCACCATCATTAACCACCGAAACCTGATGAGTCGCGCATAATTCATCGAATTGGAATCCCGGCAATGTATTGATTGGTATAAAACCTCGTATCAAGCGAGCGTGTTCGGAATTTAATTCGATTGCCATAATTTAAACGTCAAAACTGTTTTAATAATTCTTTGATATCTGAGCTGACAATCTGTTATTTACGGTCAGCATTATTCCTGATTGAATACGGAATTCCCGAAAATTTCAACGCAATGTCCACCACGTTTTCTTTATCATTCTTAATCTTTAAAGTCGGTAAATTTACCAACCCTTCAAGCAAAGGATAGACGATGTTTACAGGAACACCAGCGATCGATTTGATTTTACAATGAGACACAAACCGGGAATCAACCTTAATCGATAACAGCAGCTGAATTGAGTTCGTTACATCATTGCGACTTGATTGAACAGCCCGAATTACCTTACGATAAATCAATTTAAGTCACTAAAAGCGCAATGAAAACAGTCGAGTTTATCCAGCTTCATATAGCAGTCCTTGTGATATCAGACAGTCGAACCAGTAAGACAGATGTATCCGGTCAGGTATTGACAGACCGCATTCAAAAATCAGGCCACATCATGTCTGAGAAAACTATTGTACCCGATAACATTTACCAGATTCGCGAAAAGATATCACACTGGATTGCTGACCCGCATATACAGATCATCGTCAGCACTGGTGGCACAGGAGTCACCGGCAGAGACGGAACTCCGGAAGCCATGATCCCGCTGTTTGATAAAACACTGGAAGGATTTGGCGAACTGTTTCGCAGTATTTCCTATCAGGAAATTGGTACATCCTCTTTACAGTCCAGAGCTGTTGCCGGAGTCGCAAACGGAACTTACATGTTTTGTTTACCTGGTTCTGCGTCGGCGTGCCGAACAGCTTGGGATAACATTATCGAAGCGCAACTGGATATTAGAACCAAACCATGCAATCTGGTTCAATTGATACCCAGGCTCACAGAACAGGGCTGAGCACACCCATAAACATCTGTTTTTTTCAACTACGCAGAATTATTTTCTCTAATTTATTCAATCAGTTATTATATACACCATGCTGATTAACGCAGACAATAGATAAAAATATTCATAGCAGACTGCATTGGACCTTCATTCGCCTTCCAGTTGTGACTAATCGGGCAAAGTGGGCTGAATAAGGGCAGGAACAACGCCGAAGACGGACAAAAAGACAAGTTATTTGTGATTGATTCGAATCAATCAAATAAGCATTCAAACCAACAGAGGAGTTTATCTTGAATCCAGCAATGCGCAGAATCATAATTACCGGAATACTCTTTTCGGCATTGGCAGTTGCGCTTGGTGCATTTGCCGCACATGCACTTAAACCACATCTGTCCTCATATTCTATGGGCATTTATCAGACTGGCATCGATTATCAGTTCAGGCACTCACTGGCACTCATTGCAATTGGTTTGAGCTACACGTATATCAATTCACCTCAATTACTGAACTGGAGCGCTGCGTTAATCGTGATTGGAATTTTGCTGTTTTCAGGCAGCCTTTTATTACTGGCCATCACCGAAACTCGCTGGCTGGGCATGATCACTCCACTCGGGGGCACTGCATTTCTGGCCGCATGGATCATTTTTGCAATTGCAGTATTTCGTTCTGACAACACAGATTAAATCCACATCACACTTGCCTGATTGTCTTTATGGAAATATGTTGTGTTAAATCGAAAGCCATCAGATCCATCGTATACAACCTGATCAATGACTCTCTTACGTCTGCTAAACCCCTATAAATAAACGTCATGAAAGAATCAACACCACAAACCATTTATCTCAAGGATTACGTTGAGCCTGATTATTTAATTGAGTCTGTTGAATTACGTTTCGAACTCGACAAGCATCGAACACGCATTCATTCAGTTTTGCAGATCGTCCCGAATCCAGCCCGTCAGACATTGACGACACCATTAAACCTGCATGGTGAAGAACTTGAATTGCAGTCCATTCAAATCAATAACCGGGAACTGGACAAAGCTGAATACCAGGTCACCGAGAGCAACCTGTGCATCACAACACCGCCTAGTGAGTCTTTTTCCCTGATCATAGACACCAGCATCAGCCCTGCTTCCAATACTCAATTGCAAGGCTTGTATCAGTCCAACACCATGTTGTGCACACAATGTGAAGCTCAGGGTTTTCGCCGCATCACATATTTTCTTGACCAACCGGACATCATGGCGCGTTTTACAACAACCCTGATAGCTGATCCAACTGACTACCCCATTCTGTTATCCAACGGCAACCCGATCAAACAAGGGGCAATGGACGATGGTCGCCACTGGGTCACCTGGCAGGACCCATTCCCCAAACCTGCATATTTGTTTGCCATTGTCGCCGGTCAGCTGGAATACCTGGAGGATACGTTCACAACAACATCAGGGCGCAGTGTTAAATTACAGATTTTTGTCGAAGCTCATGATATCGACAAATGTGATCATGCCATGCGTTCCCTGAAAGCATCCATGTCCTGGGATGAGCAGCAATTTGGTCGGGAATACGACCTTGATCTGTACATGATCGTCGCTGTCAGCCACTTTAATATGGGCGCCATGGAAAACAAGGGCTTGAACATTTTCAATACCCAATATGTTCTGGCCCGACCCGATACCGCGACTGATTCAGATTACGAACATATCGAAGGTGTTATCGGCCACGAGTATTTTCATAACTGGACAGGGAATCGCATCACCTGTCGCGACTGGTTTCAACTCAGCCTCAAGGAAGGGCTGACAGTATTCAGAGATCAACAGTTTACAGCTGACCAAACCTCTGCAGCGGTGAAACGCATCAACGATGTCAATGCGCTCAAAACCAGACAGTTTGCAGAAGATGCAGGACCGCTCGCACATCCAGTCCGACCTGCATCGTATATAGAAATCAACAATTTCTACACCTCCACCGTTTACGAAAAAGGCGCTGAGGTGGTCCGCATGATCCATACTATCACCGGGCCATCAGGGTTTCGAGCTGGAATGGATGAATATTTCAAGCGTCATGATGGTCAAGCCGTTACCACGGATGATTTTGTCAAATGTATGGAGGATGCCAATCAGATTGACCTGACTCAGTTCAAACGCTGGTATGAACAGGCCGGCACTCCTGAACTGACCATCACGACCAGTTATGATGAACATCAGCAAAAACTGACGTTACAGACCAGCCAACACTGCCCGCCAACACCAGGTCAACCCCACAAATCGCCTTTTCATATTCCATTGCGACTGGCCTTATTCGACCAGAACGGGCAACCAATCGCACTGAATCAGAATGACACTGAGCAATCCGGCCCTGAAGAAGTGTTGTTAAATGTTGACTCTACAGAAAACCGATTTGACTTTTACCATGTCAAACATCAACCCGTGGTATCAGCTCTCAGAGGGTTTTCAGCGCCAGTCAAACTGAAATTTGAACAGACTGCGCAGGAACTGGCATTTCTGGCCCGACATGACAATAATCCGTTCAATCGCTGGTCAGCGATCCAGAACCTGTCCAGTCAAATCATCCTGTCATTGTCGGCACAACCCAATGAAACTGTTGACCCGCTATTATTTTCAGTTTATGAATCAATTGTGACCCAAGCCTTGGATGATTTATCGTATCTGGCAGTATTGCTGATGCTGCCTACTGAGCAATATCTGGCTAACCAGGTGCAGACAATTGATCCGGAAGGCATTCATCGTGCCCGACAGTCTGTCAAGCAACAACTGGCGACTCATCTTTCCGAACATTTACTGTCAATATACCGTGACGCTGACCGACAAGAGCAAAACGAGATCAGCAACCAGGCCGCTGCCCGTCGAAAATTGAAAAACGTTTGCCTGAATTATCTGGCTGCGCTAAACACCAGAGATAGTATTCAGTATTGTTTAAACCAGTTTAAGCACGCCAGCAACATGACTGATGAAATAGCTGCATTATCGGCGATAGTCCATAACAACCATCCGGACAAGGAACGCTGCCTGGATCAGTTTTACCAAAAATGGAACAACGAAGCCCTGGTGATTGATAAATGGTTCAGCATTCAGGCCACATCACCATTAGACAACACGCTTGATGCTGTCAAAACGCTCACCAGACATAGTGACTTTGATCTTGGTATGCCTAACCGGGTGCGATCACTAATCAATGCATTCTCAGTAAATAACCCGTTGCATTTTCACAATCTGGATGGCTCCGGCTATAGCTTTCTTACTGCGCAGGTTAATACACTTGACCAGATCAATCCGCAGATTGCCGCCCGCCTGGTAACGCCATTAACCCAGTGGCAACGCCATAGCCCAGAACGTCAAAAACTGATGAAACTGGCACTGGAAACACTGCTTGCCAATGCATCAATCTCACGGGATTTATTCGAAATTGTGAGTAAAAGCCTGTAGCAGGAGACAACAGACTCATACGAATCGGTGACATGCGTAAGCAGAATGTATCGCTATCCTTCAAAAGCTTTCTGCTAAACATTGCCTAAGCGAAAAGTAATTGAATAATTGGGAATTTTTTTGATACTTCAATGCAAGTTTCCGGGTCCAGCAACTAAACCTTACTAAAAAAAATGCCGTTATCAAGGGATTTACAACAGATCTGTTTGTATCGCCAATCAGCTTCCCGGGCTACTGGTCATCACAGAGTTATCGTACAATGAGTTCTCAATCCAGTAAAACTTGCTTCAGGAGCGAAAAACATGGCTAAAACCTCGATTACCCGGAAGATCGGAATCGGACTCATCTCACTGATCATTTTCTATGTGATTGGATATTTCCTGATTCTGGATTTTATTGTTGAGTATTTATGGTTTGAGTCAATGGGTTATTCCGGATATTTCTGGGTACGGATTTTTTACCAGTATGGAATTCCGTTTATTGCAACCATTCTGTTTTTTCTGATCTTCTATATCCATTTCTGGATTGCCTCTATATATCTCGGCACAGAATTGTCTCATGCTGACAAGGAAACCAAATCACTGGCTCACAAATTCAAAACCGGTGCAATGGAGATTTATACCCCGTTGTCAGTTGTGTTAGCCGTATTAATGGTGATCCCGCTTTTTCAAGACTGGCAATCAACATTATTGTTTTTATTCGGACCTGAATCCGGAGTCAGAGAAAATATTTACGGCAACGATATCAGCTTTTACCTGTTCTCGCTGCCGATATTCAGAATCATCCAGTTTGAGCTTTTGATGACAGCAGTCATCGTGTTCGTCAGTGTCTCATTCCTCTATTTTCTGGAGCAGCGACTGTTATCTTCTCGCGGCAAACATCTGCCTGTCGGCGCAACCGTTCATCGCATCATCCTGATCGGTTTTGTCTGCGCATGGGTAGTATGGGGCTTTTTGTTACAACGATTTAACCTCTTACACAGTAATGCACACGAGCCGTTGTTCTACGGACCCGGCTGGGTTGAAATGAATATCGAGCTGAACCTGATCTGGATCGCGGTGATCAGTTTTATCGTCACTTCTTATGCAGCCATTATGCTGGTCATGACAGATGGCAAACGAGGTAAATGGCCTTTGTTCATTTCACTGGGTTTTCTGGGTTTGTCTTTCCTGCTCAGAATGATTCCTGCCATCCCTAAATTCATTGACGATTACATTGTGGTGCCGAATCAGTTCGCTCTGGAAAAAAAATATATCGACAGCAATATCAAAGCCACTCTGCACGGATACAAACTGGACCATACCAAACAAGTGTCCATTCCACTGAATTCCAGCAGTTATGATGACCTTGTTGTCGGCTTGAAAAAAGAATTCAGCCACAATATTCCGCTATGGGACACTCAATATCTTGACGATGTTTATAACCAGTTACAGGCGATCACGCCATATTTCCATTTTTTCAATATTGACGAAGACCGCTACTTAATGGATGGGTATCTGCACCAGGTCAACCTGGGTGCGCGTGAAATCGACCTGAAAAAACTGCCTGTGTCGTCTCATACCTGGCAGAACATTCATTTACGCTATACCCATGGTTACGGTTACGCCATGTCACCCGCTGCACAACAGGCCGATATTCCCATGCAGTGGTATGTACGCGATATCACAATGAATTCCAGTGTCGGGCTGTCAACCAAACATCCTGACATCTATTACGGTGAAAGCAATTATCCTTATGTGATTGTTCCCAATGATCTGGATATTATTGGCATCCCCAGTTCAGATGACCAGGACACCAGCAAACACATCCATCTGGGTGAAGGTGGCATACATATCGGCTCTGTGTGGCGCAAACTCGTGTTTGCCGTCTATTTTGGTGACCCGCTGATTTTCATGTCCGCAGATCTGAATCCGACAAGCAAACTGCGCATGCGCCGCAATATCAAAGACCGTATCTACGCCCTGGCACCAGAGCTGGTTCTTGATGAAGATCCATATCTGGTCAGTGGGAAAGACTACTTGTACTGGGTTCAGGATGCGTATACTTTTTCTGACCAGTATCCGATCTCAAAACCATCAGTGACCCTGATTCATACTGCTGAGGGTGCCGAACAAAGACGCTTCAATTACGTGCGTAACTCGGTCAAAATCATCATTAATGCCTATGACGGAGTGGTACGATTCTATGTGTCCGACCCGACTGATCCAATTATCAAAGCCTACCAGCGCGCGTATCAAGGCATCTTCAAGCCTTTGTCAGAAATGCCAGGCGAATTAAAGTCCCACTTACGCTATCCAGAGGATTTCTTTAAGTATCAACTTAAAATATTTGCCCGATATCACCAGACCGACCCCAGTGTTTTCTACCAACAGGCTGAAACATGGTCACTGGCTAAAATCGGCGATCAGAAAATGCCGCCTTATTACCTGACCACAAGCCTGGAACTCCCTGAGTGCAGAGGCATCACCCAATTTCTGCATATAGGAGTGATGACCTGGGTTAATCGGAATAACCTGTCCGGACTGTTGATCGGTGGCACCCAGAACCCGGAGACTTGCGCAAACAATCATTTGACTCAAAACCTGACATCACTCGAAGTACCAACCCAGTTACAGGTTAACGGCCCTGCTCAGGTTGATGCATTGATTCATCAGGATCCGACAATTTCCGCAAACTTTACACTCTGGAACCAGCAGGGCTCGACCGTTAAACTCGGCCATATGATCATTTTGCCGGTCAGTAACACCATGGTCTATATCCAACCGGTCTATTTGCTGGCAGAAAAAAACACCATCCCGCAGCTGGCCAGAATTATCGTTTCAGCTTCTGATGAAGTAGTGATGGATGTTTCGCTGGAAAAAGCCTTTGATAAACTGCTACAAAAACTCAAATCCCAGAAAGGCTGACTGATACATTCGTTGCACCTCAGTATTTATCTGAGATATTTGCAGATTAATGACATCGAGAAATCAGAGAATTAATCAACACTTATCCATTAAATATTGAAGGGTGCTGATAACCAATTTAAAGAACCTGCACTGTTGATAAAACACATCATGCCTGAAATTACACCTGTATTGATATCCACGGGGAAAACTTATGGATTACCGTAGCGCCGGTGTCGATATCGAGGCCGGGAACACCCTGGTCGAACGGATCAAACCCATTGTCAAACAAACCAGAACACCAGGTGTTCTGGGAGGTATCGGTGGATTTGGTGGATTATTCGAAATCCCCAAAGGATATAACAATCCAGTATTGGTGTCTGGCACCGATGGCGTAGGCACTAAACTTAAACTGGCTCTGGAACTGGGTCATCATGCTTCAGTAGGTATCGACCTAGTCGGTATGTGTGTTAACGATGTCATCGTGTGCGGCGCGAAACCTCTGTATTTTCTGGATTATTATGCAACCGGTAAGCTTGATATCGACGTTGCCAGCGCCGTCATTCAAGGCATTGCAGAAGGTTGTCAGCAATCCGGGATGGCATTGATCGGCGGTGAAACTGCTGAAATGCCGGGCATGTATCAGGGAGGTGAATATGATCTTGCCGGATTCTGTGTCGGCATCGTGGAAAAAGATGCGATTATTGACGGCTCAGCCATCAAACCTGGTGACAGTCTGATCGGTATTACATCATCAGGGCCACATTCCAATGGCTATTCGTTGATACGGTCGGTAATCTCTTCAAACAATATTAATTTGTCTGACACCTTGCAAAACAAGCCTCTTGCCGATTTGTTGCTGGCACCGACCCGCATTTACGTCAATGCTGTTCAGAATTTGCAGCAAGACATCCAGGTTAAAGGTCTGGCACATATTACCGGCGGTGGCATCACTGAAAACCTGCCAAGAATTCTGCCCAAAGGCATCAGTGCTGAACTGAAATCAAGCTCGCTTACCCTGCCTGCAATTTTTACCTGGCTTCAGGAGCAAGGTAATATTGAAACCAATGAAATGTTGCGCACATTCAACTGCGGAATCGGCATGATCGTCTGCATTGATCAAAGTGATGAAAGACAATGCCTGGATATCCTGCACAACAACGACTATGACGCGCGGTTAATTGGTAAACTGGTTGATAGTCCATCCGCCAGTGAAGTTCGCTATCTATAAGGATTCGATGAGCCGTTTTTCCCTCAATCCAATGCAAATATAATTTGAACTTGTCACAACACTCTGTCCAGAAAACTCTGTAAATCACTGTCCAGAACACACTCAACAGACATGGATTCCTGACTCACAGGGTGTTTAAACGTTAAACACGAAGCATGCAGAAACTGTCGTTTTAATCCTTGTTGCATGGCTTTGCGATTGACAACCGCATTTCCATAACGCTGGTCACCGATAATCGGATGCCCGATCGACTGACAATGAACCCGGATCTGATGGGTGCGTCCGCTAAACAACTGGCATTCAACATGTGTAAACCCGGCCCCAGTGTGCAGGCAACGAATTCCGGTCAATGCCTGTTTACCCAGATCGGACACAGTCACTTTGCGAGCGCCAGTCTGGGTTCGATCGACTCGAATCGGCGCATCAATCACCTGTTCATCCTGCTGGACCTGTCCTGCCAGCAAAGCCTGGTAAATTTTTTTGACTTGGCTGCTGCGAAATTGATCATGCAAGCCCCGTAGCGCAGAGCGTTTTTTGGCGATTAATAGACATCCGGAAGTTTCCAGGTCCAACCTGTGAACCAGTTCCAAAAAACGATCCTGCTGACGAATCACCCGTAATGCTTCGATAACTCCACATTGTTGACCTGTTCCTCCGTGAACCGGAATGCCGGCAGGTTTGTTCAAAGCTAGCAAAGCTTGATCTTCATAAAGAATACGGGATTCCAGCCAGTCGTGATCAATTTCATTCGGCACAGTTGAAGACTGTATTGTCGCAATATGAATGGGGGGAATTCGCACTGAATCTGCTGTTTGCAATCGATAGAAGGGCTTGATGCGTTTACTGTTTACCCGCACTTCACCCCGACGCAGTATCCGGTAAATATGTTGTTTGGGAACCCCTTTGAGAACATTCAGCAAGAAATTATCGATGCGCTGACCGTCACGATCTGCATCGATCTGTATGTAAGTGACATTGTTCTTGTTTTTTTGCACTGTAGTCATTTAGAAAACATATTTTAAAATCGACTTAAGACGTATCATTGTCATCATGTCGATCAAATCAGGAGATGTCTGAAAAAAAATGTCCATGTGAAAAGTTTTTGTATTGAGCGGTGTTATTGATACTTTGAAATGACCAGTCAGCTTTTTAAACTTGTATCAATGTATTATGGCTGATATCAGGCAAAATAGTTTGATATCCGGTTAACTTAAAATTTTTGATAATACACATCCCGGATTGTTGTATTTTTTCTGTTATTCCGCCATGAGCAAATGACAGTCCATTTCTGACACAGATCAAAGATTCCGGGAATCACACACCTTGTGTGCTTAAAAAACAACAAGATTCGCGATTATCTTAATTGATACCTTACAAGAACATTGCTATAGTGTGCTTTTCGGTTAAAGAAAAAGTCGCCATTCAGGGACTATACCAGAACCTGTCTAACACAAGAGTTGCTGTGTACACCGCGAATTTGATTACCCATGCGGTTGATTTCCAGCAGAACTGAACGATGTCACCTGATCGAACTCAGTTTGATTAACTCCAATGCACCGACACAAACACCAGAAAACACTTGATCCGGTGTTTGAAAAACATTCTTTACCAAGGCTCTGTTACAACGAAATACGCTGACAGACAGGTTTACTGATTGATTGAGCCGTACAAAGTGACCGCTCACATCGAAGTAAACATCACGAGTCCTTTGTTAACTCACAGGCCTCGCATGATAGGCGGAATACGCAGGCATTCCAGAACAATATCATAAGACGTTGTTACATTGAGCCAACACGACTTAACCAAATTAACAAACACAACAAGCATCCCGACTGATTATCATAGCAATTCATCGAACTCCGGCACAGCATTCATTAACATCAAGATGCACAGGAGTTTGAAAACCACCAGTCAATTGACTGGTGTATCAGGAGGTTAATTTTACCTGATCGAGAACAACGACAATACTCGACTGTTGCAAAAAAAAAGACGGGACGCTAATCGCTACTAAGGATTGCGTTTTTAACATGAATAAAATGCTGATTAATGCCACTCAGCCAGAGGAATTAAGAGTTGCTCTGGTTGATGGTCAGAAACTGTATGATTTTGACATCGAAGTTCCCTCAAAAGAACAAAAAAAATCAAACATTTACAAAGGTATAATTACCCGGATCGAACCCAGCCTTGAAGCTGTATTCGTGGATTATGGCTCGACCAGGCACGGGTTTTTGCCGTTCAAGGAAATCTCCCAGCAATACTTCAATACCAAAAATCCTGAACAGGTTACCCGGGCCACTGTAAAAGATCACTTAAAAGTAGGCCAGGAAGTCATCGTCCAGATTGAAAAGGAAGAGCGCGGCAATAAAGGCGCTGCTTTAACGACTTACGTGGCACTGGCGGGTAGTTATCTTGTTTTAATGCCGAACAACCCGCGTGCCGGAGGTATTTCCAGACGCATCGAGCGTGATGCCAGGGACGATCTCCGTGATTTATTAGGCAGCCTGGAAGTCCCGGAAGGCATGGGTTTGATTATCCGCACCGCAGGGAGCGGAAAATCTCAGGAAGAATTGCAGTGGGACCTCAATTATCTGCTCAGACTGAGTGAGGCAATCGATGGTTCTGCCAGAGAACGCAAGGCTCCCTACCTGATATTTCAGGAAAGCAATGTGGTGATCTGCGCTCTGCGTGATCATTTGCGTGGTGATGTCGACGAGATCATTATCGACCACCCACCAACATTTCGGCTGGCTCGAAATTTTCTTGAACAAGTCATGCCGTCGTTCAGTGAAAAAGCCACGCTGTATGATGACAACATACCACTGTTCAGTCGTTATCAGATCGAAAGTCAGATCGAAACTGCTTATCAACGCAATGTTCTGCTGCCTTCCGGTGGCACCATTGTCATTGATCATACTGAAGCTTTAACGTCAATCGACATCAATTCAGCCAAATCCACCAAAGGCTCTGATATTGAGGATACTGCTCTGAATACCAATCTGGAAGCCGCAGATGAAATTGCACGGCAGCTGCGTTTGCGTGATTTGGGCGGCCTGTTTGTCATCGATTTTATCGATATGACAGCATCCAAAAATCAAAAAGCTGTTGAAAATCGTTTGCGCGATGCTGTCAAGATTGACCGCGCACGTGTGCAAATCGGCCGCATCTCGCGCTTCGGTTTGCTGGAAATGTCACGACAACGCATTCGCCCGTCATTAGGCGAATCCAGCCAGTTGAGCTGCCCAAGGTGCAAGGGACACGGTACAATTCGTAGTGTTGAATCACTGGCGCTGTCGGTTTTGCGTATTATCCACGAAGAATCGTTAAAGAAACAAACCGGGAAAATCATTATTCGGGTACCGATTGATGCTTCGACTTATTTGCTGAATGAAAAACGCAGTGACATCGAGCAAATTGAAAAAAGAAATGATATCTCAATCATCATTTTGCCCAATCTGGATGATGCCACACAGGATTTCGAAGTTCAGCGCATCAAAGCTTCTGATGCTGGTCAAGAAGGACAAGCAAGTTATGACCAAATTCATGTGCCGGAAAAACAACTTCCTGAGTTTGTCGAGAAGTCCGCCAAAACAATCGAAGAACCGGCAATCAAGGATTTTCTGCCCGAATCTCCAGCCCCTGTTCAGCGAAAAGAGACATCAGAAGGCCTGCTAAAACGGTTCTGGCGTAAACTACTGGGTAATGAAGTCCAGGAAGCAAGCCCGAAAACCAGGAAAAAAGCTGCTAAAACACCCAGAAAAGTCAAGGAACCTGTCACCAAAAGCCGCTCGAGATCGCGCAAAAACGACAGCACTGAAAAGTCACCACGTAAATCCAGAGCCAACAAAAATAACCAGACTGTAGAAGCCAACACAGAGTCTGAAACAGTCAAAAACCAGCCTGTTCATGCAAAAAAATCTGCGTTTAACAGGCGCAACAAACATAGCAGACCCAGAAAAGTCGCTGTGAACACCGTTGCAAATACGCAGCCGGAATCAGCTGAATTTACTGAGAAACAGCCCGTAAACCGTCACCGAAGACGTTCCAACCATAGCAGCAGACGACGCCAATCACGCAGAAAAGAAACTGCAACAGATCTTTCAGAAACCAGTTAAGCCTATTGTAAGGTTTTTTTTCTCACTGCCAACAAACCACAAAAAAGCCCGGTTACTGTTAACCGGGCTTTTTTGTATATACCATTTAATTTAAATCAATCAGCAGTTCAACTCATACTTTCAAGTCAAATTTGTTGAGCAATGAATACAAAGTTGGGCGGGTAATTTCCAGCAGTTCAGCGGCTTTTGAGACATTCCCTCCTGCTTCTGCCAATGCGTTGACGATAGCTTTTCGTTCAGCTGTATTACGAATTTCTCTCAATGGTTTGATTGTTTGAGTGATTTCCCCGTCATTTTTGAGCTCGAGATCCTGCTCTGTTACCTGTGTTGTGGTTGACATCAATACCGCGCGCTTGACCCGGCTTTCCAGTTCCCGAACGTTACCCGGCCAGTCATAAGCTTCCATGGCTGATAATGCCGTATCAGTAAAACCACTTAAATTCCTCTTCATTTCGTGGGCGTAACGTTGCATAAACGCGTTAGCCAGGACTCTGATATCACCACGGCGCTGATTCAAAGGTGGCACTTGAATTGTGATTTCGTTAATTCGATAAAACAGATCCTGCCTGAATTTACCTTCCTTGATCAGTTGCTCCAAATTCTGATGAGTTGCGCAGATAACCCGGACATCAACCGGAATTTCAGTGCGCCCACCAACACGCTCAATGATACGTTCCTGCAGAAAGCGCAGCAGTTTTGGTTGCAGTGACATGGGAATATCGCCAATTTCATCCAGAAAAAATGTGCCACCATCAGCCAATTCCACTTTGCCCTTGACCTGTCGATCTGCCCCGGTAAACGCCCCTTTTTCATGCCCGAACAACTCACTTTCCAGCAGGTTTTCCGGAATTGCAGCTGAATTGACCGCAATAAACGGCTGTTTAACCCGAGCGCTGTTGCGATGAATTGCACGTGCAATAACATCCTTTCCGGTGCCACTCTCACCAAGAACCAGGGTTGTAATATCGGTTTCAGCAACACGTTCAACAGTTCTGCAAACCGCATGCATTTCAGGACTAACTGCTATAATTCCATCCAGTGGATTAGTCACGTCAAGTCGTAATAATTTACGATTCTCTTCTTCGAGATCGAATAACTTGAAAGCCCGGTCAATCACCAATCCCAGCATATCCGGGTCAATTGGTTTCTGATAATAATCATATGCACCCTGAGCAATCGACTTGACAGGTACATCTGACTGATCATTGCCCGTAATCACGATGACCTTGCTATATGGTGATATGGATTGAATTGCTTTTAAAGTTTCAAAACCCTGGCTGACTCCTCCAGGATCTGGCGGCAATCCCAAATCCAGTGTAATCACTGCAGGCTGATGTTTTTTGACAATGTCAATCGCCGATTCACGATCATCAGCGGTTCTGACTTCGTAGGCATCAAAACTCCATTTGAGCTGATTCTGTAAACCAAGATCGTCTTCAATAATTAGCAATGATCGTTTCATCAAGCGCTCACCGTTTCTCTCATGGTTTTGTTTTCAATTGAATGTGCAATTGGGATTACCAATCGAAACCGGGTTCCCAAACCAATTTTACTGTCGACTTCCACATCTCCACCAATTGCTAAAATATATTCTCGACTTTCATAGGCACCTATTCCCATACCCGTCAGTCCTTTGGTTGATTCAAACGGTTTAAACAAACCTTCCTGAATGAATGCCTGACTCATTCCCGGACCATTATCCTGAACGATAATGACTACATTGTTTGCCTCCCTGACAACAGACACAGCAACCATGCCTTTCCTTCCCGCTGCTTCCTGGGCATTCTGAATGACATGCGAAAATACCGAACTGAGTCGGTCATGTTCTGCAATAACATGGATATCAAGGTTGATACCGGTAAATTCTGGAACCGGAATCTGCTGACTGCGCTGGTTCTCAACTTCAGTCAACACCCGGCTTAAACTGATCGCAGTTTTTGACTCAGACGAAACGCCCTGGTTCAACTGCACCATCAAACGATTCATTTTGTTCACGCAGTGCTTGATGGTATGCGTTGCATCTTCCATAAACTGTGGATTATGTCGATGCTTTTCTGCATTCTTAACTACCAGCGACAATTGCGCAATCATGTTTTTCAAGTCATGGATCAAAAAAGCCGACAACCGATTAAACCCTTCGAATTGCTTGGCCACTGTCAATTCTCGCGCCGCATCTTCCAGCGCCAGCATACCGGCTATTTGTTGCCCGGCAGTTCTCAACAAATCAATCACCTCCCAGTTCCAGGGTGTTTCAACTTGCGGGTCGGTCAATAAAATCAATCCATATAAATCGTCTCTGTGAAACAGTGGAATTAATAACCATGCCTGACCCTGACTCAAAATCCAGTTCGCATCTTCAATCGAAATCCCCTGATACAATTCAGGCGCTCGTTGTAACTCTTCAAAATTGACAACCCAGCGATGCTTCTTGATAAACTGAATCAACGGGTTATTCGGATCGATTCGCTGCAAATTCACCCGACTGTTCTCGAAACGGGCTCGCCAGCGATAAAACCCATAGTGGTCTCTCACCCACAGGGTTCCACCTTTGCTGTTGACTGACTCGGCAACAGCGGCAATGGCTCGGTGTTCCAGAGGTTGGTCATTACTGTTTGTGGACAACAATGAAGTGATACGCAACCACTCCTCACGGTAATCATAGGCGTAATTGAAAAAATGTTTGGAAAAAAATACTCTGAACTGGGCACGAATAGTACCGGATAACAATAAAACTACCAGTAATAACACTGCACCAACTAAAAATATAATTTGTGCAACCTGACCCCATTTGTCTCCAAAAACAGCAATATAATGACTTGCAACACCCATTGCCACCAGGTAAATACCAGTTGCAATCAAAGCGGTTGAGTGGAACACGACATTACGCGAAAACTGGACACTGACCGAGCGACTCTTGTTTCGCGCTGCGGTTATCATGATTAACGGGCTAAGCAAGGCAAATGCAGCGCCTCTTGCGTCCCACAGTGCGATATTCAGATGTCGGATCATCAACGAGTTGGCATACAGATAGAAATCGTAAGCGAACATAAATCCGACCGCCAGACATAAATGCTTGATCCACCAGCGGTGTTCAGGTTTGATGTTCTGGTAGATCTGTTCCACCAGCACCAGGCCACAGATGGCCAAAATCATTTGCCCGATAAACTGGATATCCAGCCAAAGAGTTACTGTCTCATTGTTCCATATATGCGGGGCAATCCAGATATGCAGTACCAGCAAGGATGTAATCAGTAAAAACAAGCCTCTGAAATTCCGGAATTGCGCATCATGTTCCTTTCTGTTCAACAAGGCGTACATAAATGCAGTCCAGCTCACTGTTCGGATCAGTTCTGCAGACCATAAAATCTCAGATTCAATATATGCAACTGTTCGCCAGGCCAGTAAAACAGCCCAGAAAAACGTAATCATGGTCGAAAAAATCAACAAGCGGCTATGCAAATCCTGAGACGACTGTTTGCTGGCGCTGATTAACAACAAACCACTCAGCAAGGCGTAAACAAAAGCACACGTCAAAAAACTGATGTTGCCAATGTCTGCACTGATTAAATTAAAAGCGTGATTCATCGTAAATTTATTATGGTTTTATTAGCATTCTGTAATCTAATTTATCATTTATAATCAGTTAATTACAAAGTTTTATTCATCCATTTAAGATTTTTGGCCTGCCATCTCAGTTGCCCAGACACTGCAGCAGACTTCATGGGCCTCATCATTACAACCGTAAACCCTACAGGTATTGCGGTATTCAACAAACGGTTACAATGCTAAATGTACGACGTTCTCACGTCATACACAATCACAGCGATTGGATATACAGCAAACAATCAGTAACGACCAGACATGTTCATAAGTGTATACCGAACAGTCAGATTATCCAGTCTTAATAACCAGTATAAATTTGTTAAACTATTGCTTTGGCTTTTTTTAAATAACTTTTCGAACAACCAATCTGAAACGGGCAACAGTAAATTGAATGACAGTATTTGTTCAATACTAAAGTATCCAGCTAGAACTGTTTACGGGTTCGTGATACATCGATCAAGTGGTGTTTTTAATGTGTAAATCCGTAGCTGAATCTATACAGTTTTCAACCATATCTCATCAGGAGGCGCCAGAACTAAAAGCTATCTTTAACTGTACAATCACCTGTTGCACACTAAAACAATTATCAATCAATTAAGGCTTTAAGACTAAAGGGGTCATTTGTGAAAATTCTGGTCACCGGAACTGCCGGGTTTATCGGCAATCATGTTGCTTTGAAGTTATTGGAACGTGGCGATGAAGTCATTGGCGTTGACAACGTCAATGATTATTATGATGTCAATCTCAAATTGGCAAGACTGGACAGGGTGCTGTCACATTCAGCATTCACAGAAATCCGTTGCGATGTTGAAGACCGTGAGCGCATGGCTCAGGTTTTCAGAGAATATCAGCCTCAGCGTGTTATTCACTTGGCTGCACAGGCGGGAGTACGATATTCAATCGATAATCCTATGGCTTATATCGATGCCAATCTGCAAGGCTTTGCCAATATTCTGGAAGGGTGTCGGCACCATAATGTTGAGCATCTGACCTATGCTTCCAGTAGTTCGGTATATGGCGCCAATACCAGCATGCCGTTTTCGGTGCATGACAATATTGATCATCCGCTCAGCCTTTATGCTGCAACCAAAAAAGCCAATGAATTAATGGCGCATACTTACAGCTCGCTGTACAAGTTGCCAACCACAGGACTGCGATTTTTCACAGTGTATGGCCCCTGGGGCAGACCGGATATGGCATTGTTCATTTTTACCCGCAGCATACTGGAAGGCAAGCCCATCAATGTCTTTAACCAGGGTAAACACAAGCGAGATTTTACCTACATCGATGATATCGTTGAGGGTGTAATCCGTACCAGCGATCATGTCGCTGAACCAAACCCTGAGTGGAGCGGTGATCAACCGGACCCCGGAACCAGCATGGCGCCTTATCGGATCTATAATATCGGCAATAACAAACCGGTCGAATTAATGCGTTTTATTGAAATACTGGAAGACAATCTCGGTATTGAAGCGACTAAAAATTATCTGCCGCTGCAACCCGGAGATGTTCCAGCTACGTTTGCCAATGTCGATGACTTGATTAACGATGTCGGATACAAACCGGCTACACCGATAGAAACCGGGATTAAAAACTTCGTGACATGGTATCGTGAATTTTACCAAACCTAGCTTTGCACAGGAATGACTACACCTCCAGCATCGATATCCGAGCAAGTCAGCGTACCGGTGCTTGGCATTGCTGCATTCAGCGGCACCGGTAAAACGACTTTACTGGAAGCAGTCATACCCGATTTGACTGCTAAGGGATTAAATATTGGCCTGATCAAACACAGTCATCACCAATTCCAGATCGATCACCCTGGAAAAGACAGTTATCGTCTGCGCCAAGCCGGTGCCGGTCAAATCGTGCTGGCAGCGCAAACCCGCACTGCAGTCATCATAGAAAAAACGGATTCTGAACAACCCCCGGACCTGACAGATCAATTCAGATATCTTGACCAAAGCACACTGGATTTAATTATTGTAGAAGGTTTTAAAAAAGCAGCCATCCCGAAAATCGAGTTACATCGATCCACACTGGGTCATCCCTACCTGTTTCCGAACGACTCCAATATATTTGCACTGGTGGCAGACTCGAAACCCGCAATCGCGATTGACATCCCGGTTCTGGATCTCAATCAACCACACCAGATCACTGATTTTATCCTCAACGACTGGCTGACCGGATATGGCTGACACAACCGATTTTTGCTTAAAACCCGGCCTGATCTCAGTGACTGAGGCTGAAACGCGTATCCATGAAGCTATCACCCCGCTGCAACACGCGCAGATTTTACCGATAAAACACTGTTTGAACAGAATTCTGGCTCAAGATATTACTGCAACCAGCAATATCCCCAGTGACTGCAATTCATCAATGGACGGTTATGCTGTCGCTTTCAATGATCTATGTGACCATCAGAATCGTCTTAGACTGTGTGGCACATCATGGGCAGGGAAACCATATTCCGGAGTAATGAAACCGGGAGATTGTGTGCGTATTTTTACCGGAGCCATTCTGCCCCAGGCTGCCGATACCGTCATCATGCAGGAACAAGTCACACAGACAGATGGTATGATCCAGTTCAACGGCCAGATTCAACATGGTGATAACGTTCGATATCCAGGTGAAGATATCAAATCTGGTGACACTGTACTCAATGCTGGAACTAAACTTGGTGGCGCTGAAATCGGTCTGCTTGCATCACTTGGTATGGTATCCGTGCAGGTATACAGACCCATTCGCGTTGCATTTTTTTCAACCGGTGACGAACTCCGTGGGTTGACTGAAACGCTGCAAAGTGGCCAACTTTATGACAGCAACCGTTATACCTTGAATGCACTGATTGAACAGATCGGTGCTGCTCCCATTGACCTGGGAACAATTCCGGATGACCCGCAACAACTGCAAGATACCTTAATCAACGCTGCTGAATCCAGCGATGCTGTTATCAGCACCGGTGGCGCATCAGTTGGAGATGCAGATTTTATTGAACCACTGCTTAAAGACATCGGCAGTGTGGACTTCTGGAAACTCGCTATTAAGCCCGGCAAACCACTGGTATTCGGCAATATCCGAAACATTCCTTTTTTTGGACTACCCGGAAACCCTGTTTCCGTATTAGTCACATTCATGATTCTGGTGCGCCCTGCACTCACCAGACTCATGGGTCAAACACCTGGCCAGATGTTACACATCGAAGTTCCACTCGCTCAATCAATCCAGAGATCACCAGGCAGACAGGAATATCTGCGAGCACAACTGAATTATGATAACAATCAGTTAAACGTCAAACCATTGCCATTCCAGGGATCTCATATCATGCACTCCATGATTCAAGCCAACTGCTTTATTGTGGTTGAAGCGCACTGCTCTAGCCTTGCACAAGGCCAGCTGGTCAAGGTATTACCTTTTGACACCGAGATTTAATGACACTGTTTCCAATCAGACTAGACGAGAGTTACGTTTCCATGCAAAACAAAACACAAAATAAAACCATACTGGTCACCGGAGGTGCCGGTTATATTGGCAGTCATGTTGTCAAGCAGCTCGGTCTGGCCGGGGAATCTATTGTTGTGCTGGATAATTTATCCACTGGTTTTTCTGATGCCGTGTTATTCGGCGAGCTGATTGTTGGAGATACTGGTGATCAGGAATTGGTAAGCCGGATTCTGAAAGACTCTCAGGTTGAATCGGTGATCCATTTTGCCGCACATACTATCGTGCCTGAATCGGTTGAAAATCCCTTAAAATACTACGGTAACAACACTGCCAATACCCGAAATTTGTTGCAGTGTTGTCAGCAAGCTGGTGTTAAACATTTTATTTTCTCTTCTACAGCCGCTGTCTACGGTATGCCTGAGAAGCCTTTAATCAGTGAAGCAACCCCAACCAGCCCGATCAATCCCTACGGGTCATCCAAACTGATGAGTGAGTGGATGTTGCGCGATTTATCTGCTGCGTGTGATTTAAATCATGTGATTCTGCGTTATTTCAATGTTGCCGGAAGTGATCCCGAGGGCAAAATCGGCCAATCCACGGATAAAGCCACACTGCTGATCAAGGTCGCCGCAGAAGTCGCTGTCGGCAAACGCGAGAAATTAATGGTTTTTGGTACAGATTACCCAACACCGGACGGCACCGGAGTACGTGATTATATTCATGTCAGCGATCTCGCCGATGCTCATATCCAGGCTCTGGATTACTTGCGCAACGGCGGTGAATCAACCACATTGAATTGTGGCTATGGACACGGTTACAGCGTGAGAGAAGTGATCGATACCGTCAATGCTGTCAATGGCCAGCCAATCACTGTTGAAGAACAGCCCAGGCGAGCTGGTGACCCCCCACAACTGGTGGCAGCCGTCGATAAATTACACTCAACTCTGAACTGGACACCAGGTTATGATGATTTAAACGATATTGTGCGGACTTCGCTGGCCTGGGAGCGTACGTTGCAACAGAAAAAGCAGACACAGTAGAGTAACACCTGAATCACGCTTTCTGAAGATATCTGGCGATACGCTCGACGCCTTGCTTGAGATTCTCCAACGATGTTGTGTAAGCAAAGCGAATGTGCTGGTTGTGTCGATAATCTCCAAAATCTCGCCCCGGCGTCACTGCCACGCCAGCATGTTCCAGTAGATCGCTGGCTAACTGGTCACTGGACTCGGCAAGCTGGTGACAGTCAGCATAGATATAAAACGCACCTTCCGGTTTGCAACTAATTGAAAAACCCAGTGATTGCAAAGCGTTATACAGATAATCACGACGTGTTTGAAATGCCAGACGACGTTCTTCCAGTATACTTAATGTATCGCCATCAAACGCACATAAAGCGGCTGCCTGTGCAATCGACGATGATGAGATAAACAGATTCTGCATCAGCTTCTCGGCACTATCAATCAATGCTTCAGGCACCGCCAGCCAGCCCAGCCTCCAGCCAGTCATCCCAAAATACTTGGAAAAGCTGTTGATGACCAGTGTATTCGTATCGTCAAATTCCAGCGCACTATGCATTTGCTCTTCGTACACCAGACCATGATAAATTTCATCGGATATTACCCATCCGTCATGCGATTTGACAGCGTCAATCACAGATTGCAATTGCCCGGACGAGAGCATGGTGCCTGTTGGATTGGATGGAGAGGCAACGATTGTTCCGCTGGTGCTGGCATTCCAGTATCGGTCGATTAAATCAGCACCGAGCTGATACGACATCAGACCATCAACGGGAATCAATACCGGACGGCCTTCGAACAAACGGATGAAATTGCGATTACATGGGTAACACGGATCTGGCAATAATACTTCATCACCAGGATTGATCAGCATTGCCAGAGCCAGCATCAATGCACCCGAAGCACCAGGTGTAATAAACAGCCTGCCCGGGTCGATGTTGACCTCATAGCTGTCGGCATAAAAACGCGAAATGCGCTCCCGAAGCTGAGTAAGACCTGCGGCATGGGTATATTTGATCTGGCCACCTGCAAGTGCTTTGGTAGCGGCATCGATAATTGGCTGAGCAGTTGTAAAATCCGGCTCGCCAACTTCCATATGAACAATCGACTTTCCTGATTGTTCAAGCTGTTTTGCCCTGGATAGCAAATCCATCACGTAAAACGGTCGGATATCGTCAACTCGACTGGCTGTTTTCATCCTGAACTTCTCCCTTTCCTGATCAGAATAGGCCGCTTTCGACACAGATCCGAGCAGAAATCGTTTATTTTTTTTCTAATCATCAGCATGGGTTTAGCCTGATTTGCCAAATCTCAATTACTGACTTGCGTTATGCATTGTATACTCAAAGATGTTTATTGTCTGGCAAGGGCAGAATTATGGGACAGGAAATCAATACAGCGAGCTTTACTCAAGCCGATTTTGATGCATTTTATGAGTGTCTTGAAAATGAAACCAGTGAACTCGAACAGTTAATCTCTACAAACAATTGTTCACAACATTCACCGGTTGCCGGGTTTGAGATTGAGGCCTGGTTACTGGATCAGGCTATGAATCCCACGCCGCGTAACCAGGAATTCCTGGAAGCGTTTCAGAATCCACTGGCGACAACTGAACTGGCCCGATTCAATATCGAACTCAACAATCAACCAGTTGCGCTCAATCACAATGCGCTCAGCCAGCTCCATCAAGGATTGAATACAACCTGGCAGGCAGCGTTGAAAACAGCGCACAGCATGAATACTCATTTGCTGATGATTGGCACCTTGCCAACTCTCAAACAATCCGATCTGAATCTGACAAACATGTCTCCGCTGAAACGCTATCAAGCTCTCAACGAGCAGATTCTGCACTTGCGTGGTGAACCGCTTAAACTATCCATCTCGGGCCAGGAAAACCTGTCATTGCAACATGACGATGTGATGCTTGAATCAGCCACTACCTCATTTCAAATTCATCTGCAGACGCCTCTTACTGTCGCACACCATTATTACAATGCTGCGGTCATGGCTTCAGCGCCAATGGTGGGTATTTGCGCCAACTCACCGTATTTATTTGGCAAGGATTTATGGTGTGAAACCAGAATCCCTTTGTTCGAGCAAGCAATCGAAGTTGGCGGTTACGATGGCGCTTCTCATGGACCGATTCGCCGTGTAAGTTTCGGAACCCAATATGCCCGCAACTCAATCATGGAATTTTTCATGATTAACCTGAACCACTTTCCGATTCTGTTACCCATGCATTTCGATCAGCATGACAACCATTTTGCTCATCTGCGCCTGCATAACGGAACAATCTGGCGCTGGAACCGTCCTCTGGTCGGATTCGATGAGGATGGAACTGCCCATATCCGTATCGAACATCGAGTAGTACCTGCTGGACCGACAATCATTGACTCCATTGCCAATGCAGCTTTTTTTTACGGCCTGGCCAAGCAGCTTTGCGACACAGTGGTTCAACCAAAACCACAATTGACATTTTCCCAGGCTAAAGATAATTTCTACCAGTCTGCACGCTATGGCCTGGATGCTCAAATCCATTGGCTGGATGGCACAAAACACCACTTGCAGCAATTAATTGACTCACAATTGATCGACATGGCTTATGCTGGACTGAGCAAACTGGGAATTGATCCTGATGATGCAACAACCTATCTGGAAATCATTCGCCACAGAAACCAGAGCGGACAAACCGGATCGCAGTGGCAGCGCCAGTTCATGCATAATAACCCTGGCCAATTCAATGCAATGACGGCAGCTTATCTTGACTTGCAAAGCATCGGACAACCGGTTCACACCTGGGATTGCACTTGAGAACAACACTAACCACTCTGAATTCACTACCAGAAGGCATATTGGATTGCAAGGCGACGCGCTTGCATGAATTGCTGTCCGGGCCAACCCTGATTCATCTGCAGGGTCAAAAGCAACAACCCATGTTTATCTCTGTATTGTTGCACGGCAATGAATATACCGGGTTACTGGCAATTCAGTCATTGTTACAAAAATATCATGACAAGCCTTTGCCCCGTAGTTTATCTATTCTGTTCGGAAATATCGAGGCAGCGCGACTGGGTGTGCGAAAACTGGAAGATGGTCCGGATTTCAACCGGATCTGGCCGGGAATGGAACATCCGCCTTGCGTTGAATCTAAGATCATGCAGGCAGTAGTTGATGAGATGCAGCAGCGGGATGTGTTTATCAGTGTCGATGTTCACAATAATACCGGCCTGAATCCACATTTCGCCTGTGTCAATTCACTGCAAGCTGAATTTTTGAATCTGGCCAATCTGTTCAGCCGCTTGACGGTTTATTTTCTCCGTCCCAAAGGTGTGCAGTCAGCGGCATTCGCAAAAATGTGTCCGGCCGTGACCCTGGAATGCGGCAAGCCAGGTGTACAATACGGCATTGAACATGCCGCCGACTTTCTCGACACCTGTTTGCATCTCGACTCTCTGCCCAATACACCACCCCCTCACCACAACATCGATCTGTTTCACACTGTTGCAAGAGTGATGATCCCTGAGCAATACTCGTTCAGTTTCGACAACTCCAATGCTGATTTACTGCTCAATGCATCGATCGACCGGATGAACTTTACTGAAATCAATGCCGGAACCGTTCTGGGCCGCACCAAAACCAATTCCAGTATTCCACTCTACAGCAGAGCTGAAAACGGCATGGACAATACCGCTGAATACTTCCAGGTAGACAACGGGGTTTTATCCACTCGCAAAGCAGTCATGCCATCCATGTTTACCCTTAATGAGACAGTAATTCGCCAGGACTGCTTGTGTTATCTCATGGAGCGGATGACAGATCAGTCCCTGTTCAAAAAACCAATAATCAGTTAGCATCAAAACCGGTTAACAACTGTCACGAGTGCTTATATAACTTGACTATATTCAGTCAGTTATTCAAAGTTACAGATTTTTTGGAATGTAGAGGGGAAATAATGGATTACAGTCAAATCAAGCACATCGTCATCAAGAGTATCGGACTACTGCTGATGACGATCACTATTCAGGCCAATGCAAGCTTCTCAATCTACTCAGTGAGTAATATCACCTCGGTAATTGTTCAGGAAGATTTTAATGGCTCTCGTGGGCATTTAACAGTTACAAACAGCAGTGCACAGCCAATTTATGCGTTCGCAGTCGGTAACAATGACGCATTTCAGGCATTCGGCTGGAGTGGTGGTCTCAACCGTCTGGAGGAATTGATACCCGATGAATTAGATCATCGCTGGGGTGCATCTGTGATTTCAAGAACAGCCTGGGAACGAGGCAATCTCGGGCCTAACGGAAACAGTTTTGGTGAAAACGCGACTGATGCATGGACTGTTCCTGATACCACGACATTAAGCTGGGATGATTTATTCGGCAGTGAATTTACTCGGATTGTCAGTTACTGGGTCGTCGGTGAAAACACGCCTCTGCTCGATGAACCTGGTACATTCAGCTCCCCAATCAGTACTGGTTCATCACAATCCCATTTCTTTTTCTTCTCCCAGAATGCATTTTCACCATTTGTTGCGTTTGGCGATAATGGTTCCATCATTGCTCAGGGTCAAACCAATGTGCCTGTTCCTGCTGCTTTCTGGTTGTTTGGAACAGCGATCATTGCATTGTCTGGCGTTAAGCGCCAATGGTTCAAATGATTATTTTACCTCACTAAAACCAGCCACTATACGAATCGGGTTCTTGTATTTTTCGATTCGCTGATGAATAGACAGCGATGACTTGGAGTAACTAAGAAGCTGACTGGAAAAAAATGTCCAAGCGAAAAGTTCTTGAATCGAGGTGATGTTTTTGAAGATTCGAGGCGAATAGTTGTTCTGTTTAACGAGAAGCAGCGCAACAATACACCGATATCAAGGGCTTTGCAGCGGATATCTTTTTAACCAGACAGCTTCTAATATGCGTGATAGATTAGTAAACGGCAACAAATAAAAGGAGGACATCATGATAGCGACTATTGCGTCCATTTTAATTGCCGTCTGGATTTATCGCGCGTCCATGGCAGCCCATAAAAACCCGTGGGTCTGGATCAGTTTGTGTATTGTCACTTTCTATGTCAGCATGCAAATGTGGAGCAGCTTGTTACTGAAACCCATTTATGGTAGACAATTTTACGAGCATTCAATGTCAACTGCGCTGACCATCGAAACGACGTCAGTCATTTTTGGTACCATTATCATTGCCTTGATTCGCTTTAAATTTTTGAGAACAGCTACGCACTGATCTTTTTTTCCTCACAACCAACCGCCTGATTTTTCAATCGGCTCTAATCGTCAAGTTGCCTCCCGAATCCACTGCGGGAGGCAATGTCGCTCTACTTGCTGTAACAAATTTTTACTGTTCTATTCGGCTTTGTGTACAGCATTCACTTCTAATACATAAAACTTGAACTATAGTTGGTAAATACAGGTACCTGTTAAAAAAACCGGTATTCCATACATTGAACCGAAAAACTGAAATTATGTACGATTTTGACACCGAGAATAAACATTCAAGCGGCATCGCCCTGCTTAATCTGATTCTGATAATCGCGTTTATCGGACTGATTGCAGCTGGATGTTCGTTTTCTGTTAAAAACACAACACAATCCGACTTTGAATTGACAGAACAGTCTATTTTCAGCTTGTTGCCAACATCTTTCCATGCACAACAACCAACTGAACTAGTTCCGTCCAAGCGAAAATCGGCCCACCTGGCTAGAACCCAAATGCAAAAACCAGTACACCTGGCGTCTGCAATTAAAACCTCTGAAAGCGATAAAAAAATTGCCTTGCTCAGCATGATTTTCGTCATGCTTAAACAAGGCTGAGTCTCACACCACACATTAGTTGGCTATACCTGGTCTTAACATTGTCAATTATTGAGGGAGAAACTGGGCTCTAACCAGTCCAGGGGGGCTAGATAATGCATGGACATTAAGGTATATCAAGCCATTTTTTATAGCAGCTGCCAGTGAAGCAATATTATTCACAGGCTGGCCAATCTGCATAGCACAATCATTGTCAACAATATCCAGATTTATCAACGTCCCTCGGGATAAAACCCCGTCAATATCAACACCGTTTGGGTCTAATCCAAATAAAAAAGCAACGACTGGCCCATTAATTCCTGCTTTACCACAATGTAAATGCGCCTGATTAATTCCGACGCCATCATTGACGGCAAGTCGAAATGTCGATTCTGACAATCCTCTGTTAAACTGAATATCCAGCCGTGCTGTGGTTTCTGTTGTGACGCCAGGTGCCGGGATTTCCTGAGCGCCACTGGCAAAAATGCGATAGCGTAATCCGGAATTATCGGCTAAAACCATTTGAGCTGCTAAAAGGAAACATAAACCTGTCATTAATTGCTTCATGTTTTTATTCATTGTTGTCACCTCGTGTATTCATTTATAAAATATTTATTATTAAGCTAATATTAATTATTAATGTTTATACGCTACTTTCATGTATTTTGATTCAATCATCAGCATAAGATGATTCAGTTCTGATCGAAATAACGTTCTCTCGAAGTATATTTCCGGAAATATGAAAAAGGTTCAGTGTCATCATGTTTTTCTGGAATAATTAATCATACCTGGCTCCTGGACATACAAATCAGTCTTGAGCCACTCAACAATCAGATACAGGAAACCGGAACTCATGGACAGTTCAATCAAAACCAGAATTACCGAAATAATGGCGCAGGAAGGGCTGCCTAATCTGTGCGCAGCTGTGTTTTTGGCACATTACAAGAAGTTACTTAACAACGAGCAAAGTGTGATTCGGGAAAACCTGCTTCGATCAGCAAGCCGTGTCGATAACCTGGAACAATTGCCGGATAACAGCAAAACCGGCTTGTCTGTACTCGGGAAGACTGTGTCGATCAAGCTGAACGGTGGCCTGGGAACCGGTATGGGTCTGGAAAAAGCCAAATCGCTGCTTCCTGCCAAAAACGGATTACGTTTTCTGGATATTATCATTCGCCAGATACTGAGTCAGCGTCACAAAATCGGTTGTGATTTACCGCTGGTGTTTATGAATTCGTTCAGCACTGAGCAGGATACGCTGGCAGTATTGAATGACTATCCCGAGCTTCAGGATGGCCAAAAAAATATTCCGCTGACGTTTATCCAGAATAAAGTTCCTAAAATTCTAGCCGATTCGCTTGAACCTGCTGAATGGCCTGCTGACCCCGCAAAGACCTGGTGTCCACCCGGTCATGGTGATATTTATACCGCGCTGCAGACTACAGGAATATTGCAACAATTGCTGGATGCAGGTATTCGTTATGCGTTTATCTCCAATTCGGATAACCTCGGTGCAGATATCGATTTATCGGTGCTGGGACATTTTGCCGAGCAGGATGTGTCGTTTATGATGGAAGTTGCCGACAGAACTGCAGCGGATAAAAAAGGTGGGCATCTGGCCGAAACCAGGGATGGACAACTGATCTTACGTGAGGTGGCCCAGTGTCATGTGGAGGATGAAGCGTTTTTTCAGGACATCAATCGCTACAAATATTTCAATACCAATAATCTGTGGTTGCGACTGGACCGGCTCCAGGAGTTGCTGGAAAAATCAAACGGTATTGTCGATTTACCGTTAATTCAAAATGTCAAAACAGTTGATCCACGCGATGCAGACAGTCCCAAAGTCATCCAGCTGGAAACCGCAATGGGTTCGGCGATTTCCTGTTTTGGCGATTCACTGGCATTGAGAATTCCCAAATCTCGCTTTGCTCCAATCAAAACAACCGGGGAATTGTTGGGACTGTGGTCAAATGCGTTTATTCTCGATCAGGATTATTTGATTAAAATCAGCCCTGATCGCAAAAATGGCTTTATCGTGATCAGCCTGGACGCCAAATACTATAAAAAAATCGACGATTTGAAAGCCCGATTTCCCCACGGTCCACCCAATTTACTTGATTGCCAGCAACTGACGATTATCGGCGATGTGTTATTTGAGGCAAATGTCACAATCAGTGGCGATGTTACAATCAGCAACCAGACCAGCCAGCAACACGTGATAACAAAAGATACTGTTATCGAACAGTCAATTCAATTCACATAAATAAACTGTGTTATTGGAGTAGTCAATCACGGTATTGCAAGCTGCACAGTAAGTGCTTACTCCCAACCGATCACTTCATAACCGCGCTCCTGCAGGCAGCGATTGATAAAGTTTTGATACGTTGGGTTGGTCTCGGATACTGTGAACATACTGGAAATCAGTCCGGCAGCAGCGCCACTGGCCGCGCCGATAGCTGCACCAATGCCCAGGCCACCTGATATCGCGCCACCGATCAATCCACTGGTGGCACCAATTGCCGCGCCTTGAGCCGTATTGGTCGCGACTTGTTCAGTCTGGTAACTTGTATTGGAAACCCCGGCCCGTTTAGCTTCTGACTTGCAGGCGTCTATATCATTTAATGCAGCGCTTTCACCGGCTCTGTCATATTGATCGTTGGGATACAATACAGGACGGCTGGATGAGCATCCGCCTACTATCATCATGGCACACAATAATACAAAATATATTTTCATAACAGACCTTTTACTTTAAATGGGTTTTATAGAGTATCAATAAATCAATTAACAGGAGATGAAATTAATCGATATTAATAATCATTCCAGTATCGCATTGATTTCTTTCTGTATTCAGTCACATTTTGTAAATTATCGTTGTTTCCAGGAATGACAGAAACTGCCCCTGAACTGGCTGTATTCAATACTTGAATAGCCATTTCTTGATAACGATTCATAACTGATTGATGCGGGAAACCATAACGATTTCGATATCCAGCTGAAACAATAACAAACTCAGACCCAACCATTTCCAGAAATGTCTGCGATGAAGATGTCTGACTTCCATGATGCGGAGCTACCAGCACCTGGCTGTGTAGGCGCTTACCGTAGTGTTGGACCAGTCTGATTTCTGCTTCTGATTCGATATCTCCTGATAACATCACAGTGCGCTCACCTGCGCTGATTTGCAACACACAGGAATTATTGTTGTCATCGTCAAAATACGGATCCAGTGGTGCAAGCATGGTAAAACTGACACCATCCCATCGCCAGTGAGCGCCAGCCTGGCATCTCTGAATTGCCTCAAACGGCAGTTGTTGTGGATCGCTGGCAATCGTCTTGATCACTGGCAAACCTGACAACAGACTCTTCGCACCACCGACATGATCAGCATCGGAATGGCTTAACACCAGTAAATCCACTTGATGGATTGCTTGGTTACGCAAATATGGCAAGACCACCATCGACCCGATATCAAATCCTGAGCCAAGCCGGATACCAGTATCGAATACCAGGGTATGGTTCGCGGTTTCAACAACGTTGGACAAACCTTGCCCGACATCGAGCACAGTGAGCTTGAATACTCCCTGCTCGATTTTTTGCGTGACTGGAAACACAACAGGTAACAACATGATCAAGCCCATCCAGCGGTATCGAATCCCGCGTGGCAACATGAGTAACAAAACCCCGGCAAGACTGATCATCACTGCTGGCAGAGATGGTTTGGGTAATGACAATGTAGCAAAATCAAATTCTGCCAGTTGTTCCAGAAACCACATTACGCTGGATAACACCACACTGGTGTATTCAAATACTATTTTGGCGAGTTGACCTGAAAAGCTGCTGATCACAACACCAATCAATGCAGCTGGAACAACCAACAGGCTCGTCACAGGAACAGCTATCAAGTTGGCAACTGGTGCAATTAACGACGCATTACCGAAAAACAGCAGCAACAAGGGCCCAAGCCCCAGTGCAACACGCCAGCCTACTACCCAGGTGGTACCCAAGTAACCTTGTTTGGATTGACGCCCGACCAGCATCAGGCTGATTACTGCGACAGCACCAAATGATAACCAGAATCCAGCTTCCAATACCGATAACGGATTTAGCAACACAACTACACTGGCACTCAATGCCAGCAGATGAAACGGTCTGAGACGGGTTTGCAACACGACACTGCCAAACACAATTGCCAGCATGATCAACGCTCGTTGTGTTGGCAAAGACAACCCTGCCAGTACAGCATAACCACTGGCAAATATCATGGCACTTAGAGCAGCGAGTTGTTGTGGGGAATAGCGCAGAATTCCCGCCCAAGCACAACAATGCCGCGTTAACCAGAACATCAGTCCCGCAATCAAACCGATATGCAATCCGGAAATTGCCATCAAATGCGCGGTCCCGGTGTTACGCAAAACCGTCCATTGCTGCTCGGTAATACCATCGCGGATACCGACCACCATGCCGATGATTAGTCCAGCTACAGGTGATTCACGCAACTCGTGAGTCAAATTTTCGTACAAAAGCTGCCTGTTGTGTTGAAAGCTCGGCAGCAACCCGCCAAACAACGATCTGTCAGGTTCATTAATCAGCTGACAAGCATTTTCACAACGCACATAACCTGTTGCATCAATACCGCGAGCAAAAAGCCACTGCTCATAGTCAAAACCACCGGGATTTTTCATGCCGTGAGGTCGTTTCAAGCGTACACTAAGCCGCCAGTGTTGTCCGGCTTGCAAAACCTTTGGTGAAGAATACCAGCTTAAACGCACAGTTCGTTTTCCGCTTCCACCAGAATGCCAGAAGTCATCAATTTGATGATGATTCAGTACTGACTCCTCGGGATGCAGCAACTCAAGTACCGCATTGAAACGACATAAGCCAGAATCACAAGAAGGCAACGACACAATTTCAGCATTGACCTCCAGCGTGATACCTTCAAGAGTTGCAGGCAGGCGATTTGCCAGTGACCATGCCGCATAACTCCAGGCCCAGCTCCAGCCAATCAGAACAAACAGTAAATAAAACCGTCTCCAGTACAGACAGACTGCGAACAACCCGATAAGCAAAACCAGCCAGGACAAACCAGGCAATCTGCTTAACAATTGAAACCCGCAAACACCGCCAACAAAACACACACAGCACAGGGTTCCTGATAAGCGGAATTGCTTATTTTGCTTTAATGTTTGACTCGAATAGTTCAATGTCAGTGTTGACGATTGATAAAAACCAAATCACGATTTCTGTAATCATGCTTTATACAGTAACATGAGGCAATTAAGAAAAAGCGCTTTGAATTTAGTTCTAAATTCATTATGAAAACAGGCAACGAGCATATTTTTTATCGATACGAACTAATCCTTAAGTCAGCTGGAGAGGGAATTTATGGGCTGGATAAGGATGGCAAGGGAACGTTTGTCAATCCTGCTGCGATTAACATGACCGGTTGGTTGAAGGAGGATATCATCGGTCAGCCGGTGCATGACAAACATCACCACAGCAAAGCCAGTGGTGAGCATTATCCACGTACAGAATGCCCGATCTATGCAGCGCTGAAAGACGGCGAAGTGCATCATATCACCGATGAGGTGTTTTGGCGCAAGGACGGCAGCAGTTTCCCCGTGCATTACACCAGTACACCGATCATTGAACAGGGTGAAATTGTTGGCGCAGTTGTCGTATTTCAAGACGTCAGCAAGCTCAAGAAGGCTGAATCAGAACTGATCCTGATGCAACGACGCAACGAGCTGTTGTTATTGGCTGCCGGAGAAGGCATTTGTGGATTTGATTGCGAAGGCCGAGTCACCTTTATCAATCCATCCGGTGCATCTATGCTTGCCTGGCCCAATCGGAAACCAGAACATCGCAGTATTCACGATATGTTCGGAAGAGGCATGCCGGATTCTGAGCAATACTGTCCGGTATTGAACGTTGTTCGCGATAAACAGCGTTACCAGGCCAGTGATCATCAATTCTGGCGCGCAGATGGTTCCAGTTTCCCGGTGGATTTCGTCAGTACCCCGGTTCTTGAAAACAACCAGTTGCATGGCATTGTCGTGGTATTCAGAGACATTACCGAACGAAAGCTGGCCGAACAAAATCTCAGGAATGCATTAGCTGAAATCGAGCAGTTAAAAAATCGTTTGCAGGCTGAGAACCACTATCTTCAGGATCAAATCAATCTGAATCATCGGTTCGATGATATCCTTGGTCAAAGCCAGTCTGTCAAAGCCGTCCTGCATCAGGTTGAACAAGTCGCTGCTACCGATACCACTGTACTGATTCAAGGTGAAACCGGCACTGGAAAGGAGTTATTCGCCAGAGCGCTGCACAAGCTCAGCAAACGCAATGACCGACCACTGGTCAAAGTCAACTGCGCTGTGTTGCCAGCCAATTTGATTGAAAGCGAGTTGTTCGGTCATGAAAAAGGCAGTTTTACCGGAGCCACGGCGCGCCGTATCGGCCGCTTTGAACTGGCTCATGACGGCACAATTTTTCTTGATGAAATCGCCGAACTACCACTTGAGCTTCAAGCCAAATTACTGCGGGTCTTGCAGGAAGGCGAAATTGAACGATTGGGTGATTCAAAAACCATCAAAATCAATGTCAGAGTGATTGCCGCGACCCACCGCGATCTCAAACAAATGGTAGTTGAACGCACATTCCGTGAGGATTTGTATTACCGTCTCAGCGTGTTCCCATTGACCTTGCCACCACTGCGGGAGCGTCAACACGATATTTCGTTACTAGCACAATGGTTTGTCAACCAGTTTGGCCAAAAAATGGGTAAACAGATCGATCAGATTCCTGATTCGGTGATGAAAACACTGCTCAATTACAACTGGCCTGGCAATGTCAGAGAACTGGAAAATGTCATCGAGCGCGCTGTGATCTTGTCCAACGGACACACTTTGCACATTCCCGAGCTCGACAATATTCTCCAACCTGAAATCACTGCTCAGAACACCATGATCTCGATGGCTGAAATGGAGAAGTCGCATATTATTACGGTGCTCCAGGCAACGCATTGGCAGATTTCAGGTGAAGATGGCGCAGCAGCCATCTTGCAAATGCATCCCAATACCTTGCGCTCGCGCATGAGCAAGCTAGGTATTCGACGCGCCAATCTGGCTCAGGAATAAACCAGCATTTTCAGCTGTTCGATCCGCTTGTTCAGATATGATGTATTGCGCTGTTGTCAAAAGGTTTGTTCAAGTTGGCAGTCCCCGATACCTCCGCCAGAGCTATGATACCGGTGTGCTGAATCATTGAACAAACATTTGCCTGGTTTGGTTGCTTCAGGCGACTGTCCGAGGGTTATGAGATTCTCAGACAATCCGTCGAGAACAGAGTTTGGATTGCCTTGATTCAAGCGACACCCGCCAATTGTGTATGGTTTTTAACCAGACAGTTTCTGAATTTGCAGATTATCTGGTGGATGTGGACTTTGACTCGATCAGTCTCAACCCGGATAGCGTTATCAAAACAACACAATCTACCTATACTGATGAACAGCGTAAACAGGAGTGATAACAGATCAGTCAGTGAAGTGTTCTAGATGAACTGTCAGTTTTTCTTTAACCTGTAAAACAGCATTGAAAAACCAGAAACGAACAGCAGCAACGCTGGCGGAATGGGTACCGGCGCCATGCTGGAAATACTTCGCGAATCGGCACGTGCTGTAATATCCAGTGTAATCAAATCACCTTGTAAAAAGGCTAAGTCATTGTCATTGAAATCCTTGGTTGCTGTTAGCATGCCGGATAATGAATTGTTTCCAAGGTTCTCCATATCCAATTCGATAAACTCAAAAAAGAAAACATTATCGCGGCTGGAATCTGATCTTGTTGTTTCATTGATCAATAGTATTTCGGCATAGGCAAATGCAGACCCTGCTTCAGTCGTGTTGGTATTTAATTCAATTGAAGCAGTGTAATTAACACTGAAGGTATACGTGGCCGCTTCTGCATTAAACTCGCCATGCCTGATCACCGTGCTTTCTGCCTTCCCGGTGTAATTAGCTAACGTAGTTGCTGACAACGAACTGTTACTCAAGCCGATACTGCCTTTGGAAGTTATCTGACCATCGGTGACATTACGGGTTGACGCCCAGCCCGGATTTGGGTCAATATCGTGGTTGTTGATAACAGGACTCCCGGACACGCTGCCTTCGATCAAACTGGTTTCAGCATTGTCAAACTGATTGCTCCAGTTAATACTGTTAGTTACATCAAGTCCATCTGCTGTTATTGTCAGACTGCTCCAGTCAATCACAACTGATGCGATTGCCGAGGCATGGGTGAGGCCAGGTACAACACTTGATACTAGAAATAATCCAGCTAGAAAACAATTTTTATTCATTTGAATTTCGATAAAAAGTTTATTGTTTGGTACATAATAAAGTCAGCACGTACAAACGCTAATAAAATTTAGAGTATAGTTAACGCTGTATCGTCTATACTAACTTATCCCAGATAAAAACAACAAATAAACCATACTTCATTCCTGGCAAAACCAACCACAGTAACACCTTTGCAAAGATACCGTTACTTTCACAGTACTCAGGCTTTTAGAAAAAACAGTATCTTTAAAACCAGGAACAGAAGGAATGCAAAATGGCTTATAAATGGTTTACACCGATATTTTTCCTGATCTATTCAGGTAATCTCTTATCTTCCGATAATTTCGATATCTTTTCAGAACACTTTAATGGTGGACATAGCCCCTCAAATCCTGGAGTTCCAATACCCTGGAACTCTCATCACTGGGATATTCAAGTCCATACACGTTCTGCCTATGAAACCCCTGGAGTTATTCAAAAACATCAGGCTCATCATGGCAGTCATTGTGAAGCCCCCGGTTCTAATGGCTCGATAACTCACTCAATCGAAATGATTCAACATGCTGTTTTTCAATGCTCCAATCATGTTATGACATCTTTACGTGCCGATGATTATGGTTTAATCGCCTTGACACCGCCAGCATTGATCGATTTCTCTACAAATGAAGCAATACTGCAGTTTGATATCAGTACACTGAGTATCAGCCAGCGTGACTGGTTTGGTGTGGTCATACAACCCTGGGATGAGCAATTACCATTACCTGTCGCAGAATGGTTACCGGACTTGAATGGATTCGGGCGTCGTGCAATACATTTTGACTTTCATGATGGTGTCATCTGCCCGGTTGTGTATCGTGACTTTACTCCAGCAGAAGGCGGTAACAAATTTACGGGAACCTGTCGCTGGTGGGATTCCTGGGAACAATACCTGTCACCTTCAGCACAACAGCGTCAAACCATTAAAATTACCTTGAGCAGTGACAGAGTCAAAGTTGAAGTCCCTGAGCTTGGTCTGGTCTGGGATGATATGAAGATAAACGACCTTGGATGGAATAAAGGCGTTGTCAGTTTCTTACATCATAGTTACACACCGTTTAAAGACGGCAATGGAGGTCCAAATACATGGCATTGGGATAATGTAAAGATTGTTCCTGCCCAGAAATTCAATATCATCAAAAGCGATAACCGGTGGCTCAATCAGAGCAATTCTAAACTGACATTCAATCAACCTGCGACAGAGGAAAGTTTTTTAAGAGGTAGTGTTATTGGCGCACACCTGGAAATTTCACTCGACAATGGGACAAACTGGGAGCCTGTTCAAGAACAAGCCACTAAAAAAACCAATCAACCCAGCATTCAATTCTGGCATCCGATTCCATCTGGAACTCAATCTATATTGTTACGCGGCGATAAAAAACATCCGCAGTGGTGGAGTTCCAGCTGGATTGCCAAGGATATCAGTCTGTTTTCATTGGTTGCTGATCCTGAGCATTCATCCAGCCCAGAACAACAATCAGATTGCGCCATTGTTAAACAAATTTTACGACTGGAAAACTCAAAATGGACAATAGTCGAGAGCAACAGGCAGGAATACAATGCCATTGATTGTATTTCTGAACAACCCGACTCTTAAGTCACCAAAGACATTGTGATTGTAGTATTTCGCAATGACAACAGGGATATTGGCTATGAGCTTAGAAGCTGTCTGGTTAATCGGTGTATTTTTTTACCAGACATCTTCTTACATTCAATAATTAATAACGGATAAACAAACTTGCGGACACAATGTGATTGAGCAAATCATTGCGCCTCCGATTTTCAACAAACTGATTGATATAGCCGAGTTCAAAACGGAAATGCTGCTGTTGATCGAGGAAAAATCCAAACCCGGCAAATATCCGGTTTTGACCGAATCCACTGTGTGCGCCCCAGTCTGTTGAATTGATGTTGACAAATACCTCATCCCAAACAGACAGATAGATATGGTCAGAATAGACTGGATGAGTATATTTGATAAATTGGCGGAAACGCCAGCCCGTATCGTTTCCATTATCAAGCAACCGCTGTTCGAGTCGAGTTCGTGTCATCACATTACCCAACAGGGTTTGTTTTTTCCAGATCAATTGTTGCCAGATACGGTGTTCATTTGTTTCATCACGCCCCTTGGGGTCAGTCATCACCCATGCATAACCAAGCCAGACGCTGACTTGCTGATTTAACGCATAGCCCATCCCCGGCCTGACCAGACTTTGGCCCAAACGGCTTACGTCATTGGCAAATCGACCCTGGGCTTCCATCCACCACTGCCATTGGCTCATCGGTTCTTGTGTCGACCATGAACCCTGACCTTGAACAGCTCCCCAGAATGAAAAGTCCTCATTGCTTTTAGCGTCCAATGTACCAGACAAAGCGGTGATCATTAGCGCAACAATGAAAATCAGTTGTGTCATTTGATTTCGTTTAACCATATACAATAAATCTAGCATGGAAAAATGAAATGATTCATGGTTTTGTTGTTTTCAGAATTGATTGAATACGATTGTATCGCGATTTTTGCTGTTTTTGACAGGTAAAGAACAGATCTGCTGATGATTACCTTGTGTGTTCAAAATAAAACATGCAATGTAGTCAAAACAGCGTATTTACAAATTGCCTGGATCAGCTGAATAACTCCATCCCGGGAGCGAACAATTGGGATTTTTGTTGTCAGCAGTCCTAGGTGGTCATTTACCTGACCTGTCGGGTGTCGTTTGATCGTTCTTTAGTTAAAGCATATGAGTTGCGCCAGTTCAACAGTTTAGCGCTAATCATCTGTATAAAAACCAGAATAAATTTTAAATTAAATCAGATAGCGGATTGACGTTCTAATAGAAATCATTTAATCTCAGGGCAGACTGTTAAATCTGTAGCGCTTTATTGGCATTAGAGAATTTGGCGGATCTAACCTGTTGGGCGAGTGCATGATTTCTTAGGATGGCTGCGGGATTGTTAGTAATCCACTCCTTAAAATAGTTGCGCTCGAATTCAAAAGGTCTATAATATGCAATGCGCTGTATAAAAACGCATTAGTTATAACTATTAATTTACGAGGAGATGCAGCATGACTGTAGAAATCGCAATTTTATTTGGTATCTGGATAGCCGCTCCTGTATTGCTATACCTGACAAATAAAGTATAAGCATACTCTTAATACATTGTCGTGCCTGGCGCGACAAGATATTGAGTAGAAAAAACGGATTCCAGAGGAATCCGTTTTTTTTGCCTCAAGAAATAGTGAAAGCAGCACACATTCATTCAGCTGGCGAGTCTTCCACCTTCTCTTACAGCAATTCCTGAAAAACCATTCAGGCTCAGGAATTCATGAGTCATCAAGCATGTCAATCAACCTTTCTTGAATCAATTCAATCAGGATTGGGCATCGATTAATCAAAAAACCAGCTAAACCCGAATAACAAAAGACTTGAATTGATACTGTTATTGGGCAACTCTGTATTCGCATTTGACATATGATGAAATCGCCACCCCAAATCGACTGACATGTTGTCCGTGAAAAAATAATGCAATCCCAATCCGGCCTGCGGGTAGAAAATCAAGCCATCGGCCTGATTTCTCAAATCAAAATCAAGATAACCGATACCTCCACCTAATTCAAGATAAGGCACCCATTGTTCCGAGTACAAAAAGTTATATCGCAATAACAGGCTCAATCCTGCTGAATAACCGGAATTAGGCTCATAACCAGCTAAAAACTCTCCTTCAAAAACTGCATCAAGATTACCTCGGTACCAGGAGGTTCCGCCAACCACATCTGACAGACCAATACCGAGTTGAGGCAAAATGGCGACATATTCAACATTTTTACCATCGCCATCACCAGCGAGACTGCCAAGCGAAAAGCCTTTTCCCCAGCCACCCTGAAGACTCGCATAAAGATTGCCTGCACCAAATCGATCTGAATACTGTCCATTCGATGCTGTTGCCGAGAAAGCAACACACAATAAACCAATCAACACAATGTTTCTGGTATTCATTTTTACTGTCATGGCCTTTACCTTCGTCTTAGCTTGAGTGATTGATTAAGCAACACTGGTTATGGAAATACACGACAATCTGTCAAAAAATAAACAGTAACAACAGTCTCAACCGACACTTCCATAGAAACAAGGGCAATCACCATAGAAGCTGGCTAGTGCCAACCACCAAATTGTTTGGTAGGATCGCCTCTGAAGCCCGCAGCTGTGGTATCCCTGTCCGGCATATCGACAGTACCCAGTGCCGCTTTAAATAAGTTTTCTTTTGTATATCCACCTAGTTTTTTTGCTGTTTTGGCAATCTCGGTTGAGGACGGTGTAATATCGTGATTCGTCAACATGGCATTAACAACTGCGACAGATAACTTTTTGTATTGACTCTGATCAGCCGGAAGTGCCGAGATCAGCAAAGGGAATTCTGTTCCAGATGGTATGTCCACCTGATAACGACCATTTTTTCCAATTGTGCTGGTTGCCACTGTCTTGTTCTGACTGATAACTTTGATTTCCCCGGACTTAATCACTCCTTTTTCACCTCTGACAACACCGTTAACGGTAACGACCTTGTTATAGGTTTGTTTTGGTGTTGCAGCTACAATTGAGGTTTTACCAGTCGGAGTATTGTCGCATGCTGTTAAAAAACCAGTTGCCAACACTAACAGTAACACTGAATAATACTTTAGAACGTAACTTTTCTTTACAAGATGATTTTTAGTCATAACGTGGCACCGTTTAATTAACCCTCAATATTGATGGATAACCTCAGTCATTATAATGCTCGAGTATTGGGATCCAGATACGCTCCGCCCATTCCTCAAACGACTGATCCAGAGGATCAATTCCCCTGAATGCCTGAAGATAATACAGATTCTGACATTCCCCAGTCTGTCGAGAAGCGCCTATCCATTCAGTTCGAGCTCCATCAATTGGCGTTGACCGTGAGCGTGTGCTGGTTTTGGATTTAGCATACTTCATCGACGTTTTAGGCATAAAATGCAGTGGAGTCGACTGACCGAACCGATAGGCCTGAACCAGGTTCCTGAGATGTTGCAATGGATCAGAGACTTCATCTAAGGTCACTAACCTGTCAACACAATGTATCCGAGTCTGTGTCCTGGCATCCGGCCAAGCAGTCGATAAAGCAAGATGATTAATCCAGTATTCCAGGATATCTTCACACCAGATCTTGCCAAAACAGATATCGGAAATCCCCGTATCTGTGACCCGCTCAACTGCCCCCGTCAGCACCAGGTTATCGACCTCCAGTTGAACCTGGACTGTACGGGTTTGAGGATTATCGATACTGTCCAGTAATGTGTTAACAACCGCATATTCCTGTTCGAAAAACTGTTGACCCTGTGTGCCATGAGGCAACATGCCTTGCCCACGTAAGCGCTTGACTAATGTATTCTCGGGTTCATGAAAATTTTGGTAAATTTCCCTCCGTAAGCGGGTTTGTTCAGACCTGGTTATTTCAAACGGTTCCCGTTCCGGCAGTTCGCGCTGATATTGATCTGGTCGAATCTGAAGTCGGTTATCCAGAAAATAGCGAACCGGGAACCTGATAAAACGAATCAATTCGTTGAGATGCAGTTTTGGCAACTCAACTGAATCCAGTGTTTCGCTGCAAAACACCGCTTGCTCAGCAATGCCTTCAGAACTGACTTGATAATCGTTATAGGTAAATAAATCATTATCAGTCTGATAATAGCGTTGACTGAAAGCATGCAGAGGATGCTCCGTAAGCAAATCGTCAATTTCAACACCATAACAATTGTTGAGAACGTCCATCAATTCACTGATCAGCACTGATGGGGAAATGCTGGTGTTTTTCCGCACATCTTTTCCGACAAAGCTCAGATACAACGCCTCTCTGGCAGCCAGAACCGATTCCAGGAACAGGTAACGCTCCTCTGTACGCCTGGATCGATCTCCTCGCCGGTAACGGTCTTCGACAAACAGGTCAAAACTGTATTGTGGTGAGGGGGTTGGAAACTGCCCGTCATTAAGCCCAATCAGGCAGACTACCTTGAATGGCACACTGCGCATGGGTATTAATTCGCAACAGGTTATTCCGCCGCTGGCATAAAACTCACGCTGAGAGCTTCCAGCGACGATTTCACGAGTTAAATCCCTGAATAACTGGAAATTGATCTGTTGGCAATAACCAGCAGATATCGCCTGAGTCAGTACGTGTTGAAAACCGGACTGGATGGTCAATATCTGGGCACTTTGAAGACTGTCCTCATCCATCAGATTGGCAAGCAATTCATACAGATTGCCCAGCCACTTGTCCAGAGTCTGCTGTTGTTCACACCATTTCCGCAGATTGAAAATAAATTCTGTAAACTCGACAAACCGACCAAGTTTGACAGCAATACTACCTTCTATCTCTGTATAAGGCAGAGTATCACTAAACAAGGCATCATTATTGAGCATAAAACCTAACAACATTCGCTCAATTCCGGCGCGCCAGGTATGTTCCTCTGTGGCCTGCAACCCCATGGATTGACGCATGTTTTGATCAATTCCCCAGCATATCCGGGTTTCCTGGCACCATTGGCGAATCAGTGGAATATCATCTTCAGTGAATTTAAAACGTTTTCGCAACGGTTCAAATTCCAGCAATCCAAGCACATGATTCACTTCGTAGCGGCTATCGGGAAGGTCCATGACCATGTTCAGCAAATCAGCAATCTGGCTGGTTTGCGCTGAATTGGAGTCGGCAACTGTAAACGGCAGAGAATGCTGCCGGTTTGAAAATACGGCATCGAACAACGGTGCATAGAGTTGCACAGAAGGCATCATAATAATGACATCTTCCGGTTTAAGCTGTGCGTTACGATTAAACAGATCAAGTAACTGATCGTACAACACCTCAACTTCACGCATCGGAGTATGGCAACTGTGTACCACAATCGACCCGTCTGCTGTTTGAAGTTGACTCGATTGTTCAGATGCAGTGCAGTCAGGGTGATGCAAATTAAGAATGTCGTTTTGCAGAGTGGCCAGTAATGTTTGATTCGGGTTTTGCTGAAAACACTGCAATTCCTCATCTGGCTCCAGATCGATTAATTGATCCAGATAATCCCTGCCTTGTCTGCCCATTGAGGCCAGTAGCGGATGACCGGTATCCAGGTAATCCCGAATCACCTCACTGGATTTGAGGCGGGTCGATTCAGTGACGATATCTCCCCAGTATTCCCGGCAGGGATTCATTACAAACAGATGCACATCGATGAATCGTGCTGCCTCTCTCAATAACCGTAAATAGCCTGGAGACAATTGCGCAATTCCGAAAATCAGCACACGTTCTCCGGATATCCGCTCTTTTGACTGCTCCAGATTCTGTAAAAACCGGGTTTGCAAACCAACCCAATGAATAGCCTGGGAGTCTTTAGTCAGCACCGACCATAAACGCGCCTGCCAATGCGGTAAATCACCTGTTTCCCATTGTTCAATCCAGTCCGGTCGGTAAAACAGACATTGGTTAAATACATCTTCCAACCGCACAGCCAGCTGAAATGCGTGGCACTGATGATTGTCCTTGATATAGTGTGCGACTTCTGGAAATTGGTCCGCGTCCTGATTTAACACCTGCATGATACGCCAGCGCAAAACACCGGGTCGAAACGGCTCCAGTTCCGGAAGGCCATCCACCACGCGGCGGATCAGCTGCCACATGTATTCGGCGGGAAACAAAAATTTCAGATTCGCGGCAATACCCAGTGAATCAGCGATACATAGCGACAGCCAACGCGCCATGCCGGCATTTTGAACAATAATAGTCTCGGGGATAAACGGATCGTCACTGCCAAACCGATGCACTTCAGCAAGCTGCTGAGCCAATTGTTCCAGACGATTACCGTGATGAAGATAGAACAATGCGTTTGATCTTTATCTGTCAATCAGAGTGAATTGAATAGGCAATTGTATTCCAGTCGTCATCAATTTACTAATCACACACGATGCACAAGCAAGTTTTCGGTATGAGTTGACATATTCAGTAAGTCACTCAATACTGCCAAAAAAGCTGTTAAAACCCTGGCAGCTATCTGATTAATGACGTCAAGCGAATGAATGTCCTAACTAACTCCATTGCTTAAAACAGATGGTTTTGAAACGTCCTGAATGATCAATCCCTTTCACTATATGTGGTAAAGTAGAATATAAAGGGGATAAACAGCTTGTTTAGATAATGCTAAAGTTTTGCCCGTTTTACCACAACATTACCGACAGGTTATCTTATCAGTAAAACTCGGAATTCATTCTATATCTCTTTAATCAGTATCCACGGATTGATCCGGTTCAATGACCTGGAGTTAGGCAAGGATGCTGATACCGGTGGGCAGACATTATACGTTCTGGAATTGGCGCGAGCGTTGGCCCGGTTGCCGGAAGTCTCCAGAGTGGATGTGTTTACCCGGCGCGTCATCGATACCGGAGTTTCACCTGATTATGGTGAAACCATTGAAAAAATAGATGATACGCTCAGAGTAGTCCGCATCAACGCCGGACCGGAAGAGTACATCCCCAAAGAACAGCTTTGGGATCATATTGAGGAATTTACAGACAATATCGCTGCATTTTTTCGCGAAAACGATGCCATTCCCGATATTATTCACAGTCACTACGCTGACGCCGGTAACGCTGGGGCTTTGCTGGCCAAATCCTTTGGCTTGCCTCTGATCCATACCGGCCATTCGCTGGGACGCGTCAAACGTCACCGTTTATTAGCGAGTGGTCTGGGCTCCGACCAGATTGAAACCCTGTATAACATGAGTCGGCGTATCGAAGCCGAAGAACTGACTCTGGCAACAGCTGACAAAGTCATCACCAGCACCCACCAGGAAATAGAGGAGCAATACGAACTCTACCATTATTACCAGCCGGATAATATGTCCGTCATTCCGCCAGGAACTGACCTGACGACATTTATGCCGCCTGAAGGCAATGAATTACAGTCAGAAATCTTTGCTGACATATCGCGCCATCTAAAAGAACCAAAAAAACCGATTATCCTGGCCTTATCCAGACCCGACAAACGCAAGAACATTACGACACTGATCGAGGCTTATGGCCAATCCGAGCAATTAACCGGAATGGCCAACTTGATGATTGTGGCAGGGAATCGAGATGATATTGACGATCTGGATGACAATGCCCAGGAAGTCTTTCACGACATACTGGTAACAATCGATCGTTTTGATCTATACGGCAAAGTGGCCATCCCAAAACATCACAGCCGACAAGATGTACCATTGTTTTACCGGATTGTGGCATTGTCAAAAGGTGTGTTTGTCAATCCGGCAATCACAGAACCGTTTGGATTAACCCTGATTGAAGCTGCTGCCTCAGGGCTTCCCATCGTCGCAACCGAAGATGGTGGACCGCAGGACATTATGAATAACTGTGAGAATGGCTTCCTGATTGATCCCTTCGATGCCAGCTCCATTACAACTGCTCTCTTGAACCTGCTAAATTCAAAGCAATTGTGGAAGCAAAGCGCCGACAATGGTTTGGCTGGTGTACGCGAACATTATTCCTGGGATGCGCATGTCAAATCTTATCTGAAGCTGATCAAGCCGCTGGTCAAGAGAGCAGAACCCCTGACCCTCAAGCCTATTCGATTGACAAAAGGTTTGTACAATGATCGAGCCATTGTCAGTGATCTCGATCAAAATCTGATAGGCGACGACGAGTCCTTGCAGACTTTGATTGGGATTATTCGCAAACAACGTAAAAGCACCAAGTTTGTCATCGCGACTGGACGGAGTTTGGATTCGGCATTGAAATTGATGAAAAAACATCGCATCCCGGAACCGGATATATTGATTGCCAGCAGCGGTACAGAAATTTTTTACGCTCCGAAATTGACCGCCGATAAAGCCTGGCTAAATCATATCGATTACAATTGGACGCCTCATAAAATAAGACGCTTACTTACCAACTTTCCTGGCCTGAAGCGACAGCCAAAACTAGAGCAGACTCTATTCAAATTAAGCTATTACATTGATCCCCAGATTGCGGATATTGATGAAATCAATCAACTGCTTCAGGAAGAAGATCAGTCTGTTAACACACAATTTGCGTTTGGCCAATGTCTTGATATTTTGCCATTGCGCGCATCCAAGGGATTGGCCTTGAGATATATTGCCGATCGCTGGCAAATCCCGTTAGAACGCATATTCGTTGCGGGAGGGTCAGGCGCTGACGAAGACATGATGCGCGGCAACACCCTTGCCGCAGTGGTAGCTAATCGCCATCATGAGGAATTATCGAATCTTATAGGAGGGAAACGGATCTATTTTGCCAAACAAAAGCTGGCTGCAGGAATTATTGAAGCATTGACTCATTACGACTTTTTCAATACGTGTCGAGCCCCACAGGAGCCGGAGCAAGATGATGACTAAACCGCGCCTGCTGTTGTGTTGCGATATGGATCGCACAGTGATACCAAACGGAGCTGCGCCCGAACACCCCGAGGCACGACAGAGGTTTAAGCAGTTCTGTCAGAATCAGGAAGTCACTCTGGTTTATGTGACCGGGAGACATAAGACCCTAGTCCAGGAGGCTATCGAAGAATTTGATGTACCGGAAGCGGATTTTGTTATTTCAGATGTTGGCACAAAAATCTATCAGGTGTCGAATACCAAGTGGCAAGAACTGGCCCGTTGGGAACAGGAAATCAAACAGGCATGGGGAGGCTATAACCATGCTCAGATCATGGCTTTTTTGAGCAAAACGGATGGCCTTGTATTACAGGAAGCAAGCAAGCAAAACACTTGCAAACTAAGCTTTTATGCTGACCAACACATTAATCAGAAACATTTGCTGGATCAAATTCAACAGATTCTGAATCAACATGATATCGCAGCCAGTTTGATCTGGAGCATGGATGAAATTGCTCAAACCGGTCTGCTTGATGTGTTACCGGCTAATGCCACAAAACTACACGCTTTGGAGTTTTTACAGCAGCAACTTGGTTTTCAATTGTCTGAAGTGGTATTCGCCGGAGATAGCGGAAACGATCTTCCGGTTTTAGCAAGCCCTGTTCCTTCAGTGCTGGTCGCTAACGCATCAAATGCTGTCAAGCAGGAAGCTGAATTGTTGGCAACCAGACAGGGCAACTCCGATGCCTTGTATATTGCCGAGCCAGATTCTTTGGCAATGAATGGAAACTACTGTGCAGGTATACTTGCTGGTGTTTGGCATTTTCAGCCTGGTTTTCGTGCTCTTTTGCAGAATAACAACACGTCTAATGACACATAATCAAGTCTTGATCTTTGGCGAGGTATTGTTCGACTGTTTTCCTGACGGAACCCGTGTTCTGGGCGGAGCGCCTTTCAATGTTGCCTGGCATCTACAGGCATTGGGCGATAAACCGGTCTTCATTTCTCAAGTCGGCCAGGATCCATTGGGCGACGAAATTCGCCAGGCCATGACAAACTGGGGAATGACCGATATTGGACTCAATATTGATCAGAATCATCCGACTGGTACTGTTCAAGTCGATTTTGTCGGGGATGAGCCGCAGTATACGATCACTCCAGACTGTGCCTACGATTTTATCGCGAGTGAACAAGTCACTCAATTTCAAGGCCCGGGGATGTTGTATCACGGCAGCCTGGGCCTGCGCAATCCATCGGCCCAAACCGCATTGTCTCAACTATTAAAGGATCGCAGATTTTCTGTTTTTATCGATGTCAATTTGCGACCGCCATGGTGGCAACTCGAACAGATTCAGGCATTACTGAGGCAGGCTCAATGGGTCAAATTAAATGAGCAGGAATTACGTGATCTGGGTCACAAAACAGATGATCTTACCAATGCATTGCAGGATTTTCAGGCAATATATTCTGTTGAAGATGTTATTTTAACACGGGGCAGTGAAGGCGCTTTGCTGAGAACACCTCAAGGCGAGATTCATTCAATCGACCCGAAGCCAATCAGCCAGGTTGTCGATACAGTCGGAGCCGGCGATGCCTTCAGTGCGATGTTTATTCACGGTTTGCTGGCCAACTGGTCGATCCCGAAAACTCTTGATACAGCACAACAATTCGCTACAAAGGTAATCGGTCTGCGTGGTGCAGTCTCAACCGATCCGGAGTTTTATCTGGATTTCCACAAATAGAGCTCAGAGATTATTTTTCAGGTTCCTGGACACACATGTACGAACAAGTTTCACATACTCTTCTCAACGATATTCTGAATCAATTAAAACCGGAGATCTATAAACAGGATATCCGCCATTTCTATACCCGACTTGGAGCCAACTTTTATGCGATTCATTCCCTGTTTTCAAAACTTTACGGAAACCGCCCAGACTTTGAACAACAGGCATTGCGACTGGTTGAAACCATGGCGCGCAATTACATCAATCGTCCCGACGAATTACACGAACTCGATACCAAACGAGAGAGAGACTATAACTGGTTTCTGAGCCAACAATGGGTTGGCATGGCACTCTATAGCCAGGGGTTTGCCGATAATTTGCAAGGCGTGAGCAAAAATATAGGTTATTTCCAGGAGCTGGGCGTCAACCTTGTTCACATTATGCCGATTATGCGGTGTCCTGAAGGTGAGAGTGACGGTGGATATGCGGTAAGCGATTTTCGTCAGATTGATTCACGTGCAGGCACCCTGGATGATTTAAAGCAATTATCCAGTGAATTGCGGAACCGCGACATCCTGCTGGTACTGGATGTCGTGGTCAACCATACCTCAAATGAACACGAATGGGCGCAATGTGCACGCAAAGGCGACAAACACTACCAGGATTACTTCTACACGTTTTCTACACGAAATGTCCCGGATATGTTTGAGCAATCCATGCCAGAAGTTTTTCCGGATACATCTCCCGGAAACTTCACCTGGGATGAAGACATGCAGCGTTGGGTCATGACGGTTTTTAACGATTACCAATGGGATCTCAATTACAGCAACCCTGCAGTTTTTATCGAGATGCTCGATATTTTGCTGTATTGGGCCAATCTGGGTGCAGATATTCTGCGTTTGGATGCAGTCGCATTTCTGTGGAAAAAAATAGGTAGTACCTGTCAAAACGAGCGTGAAGCGCATTTGATTTTGCAATTAATGAAAGATTGTTGTCAGGTTACCGCGCCTGGTGTTGTCTTTATAGCCGAAGCCATCGTTGCTCCAGTGGAAGTCATCAAATATTTTGGTGAGGATGCAGTCATTGCCAAAGAATGCGAAATTGCTTACAACGCCACGTTCATGGCCTTGCTTTGGGATACCGTCGCCACCAAAAATGTCAAACTGCTGAATCAGGGACTCAAAAGTCTGCCAGTCAAACTGGAACGTGCGACCTGGCTTAATTATATTCGCTGCCACGATGATATTGGTCTGGGATTTGACGACAGTGACATTGCACTGGCCGGTTACGAACCTTCCAGGCATCGCAAGTTTCTTATTGACTATTACACCGGTCATTTTGACGATTCCTATGCCAGCGGTCTTCCCTTCGGGCTTAATGAAAAGACAGGTGACGCCCGGATTTCTGGAACGCTGGCATCTTTAGTCGGGTTGCAATATGCGTTGGAAGCCGGTGATATGTCGATCATTGATGACAGCATCAAAATCATTTTGCTGCTGCATAGCCTGATTATGTCTTTTGGCGGCATTCCATTGCTCTACTACGGTGACGAGCTCGGCACGATCAATGACGATAACGCCTTGAATGAACCAGGCAAAGCTGGTGATTCCAGATGGATTCATCGACCCACTATCGATTGGAGCAAGGCTGAGCAACGTAACATACCAGGTACTGTTGAATATAAAATTTTTAGCGCTCTTAAGCGTATGATTGCAGTTCGCAAGGAAATTGAAGTATTTGCAGATTTTAACAACCGGGATTTGCTGGAAGTAGAAAACCCTCATCTATTTGTGTTTGACCGGGCTTTTTCAGCAATGCCGGGCCAACGGGTTTTGGTCGTCGCCAATTTCGATGCCAGGCCGCACGTACTCGGTTTGGATGAATTGAATGGCTGGGCCGAGAATCAAAATGGACCTTTGATTGATTTATACAGTGGGCAAAGTCCCGATATATTTAACCGGACATTAGTTGTACCAGGTTATGGTTTTTACTGGCTCTCCCATGTTATTTAGATCTTGATCTGCTGTTTGCCGAAGAAGATTTCTGAAGAATTGATGTCATAACGGCGATACTGCAAGGTATCGTTTTATCATTTCAAAGCTTAAAAGCTGTCTGGTAAAACAATGTCCAAGCGAAAAGTTCTTGAATCGCGAAGATTTTTTTGATGCTTCGAGGTGAATAGTTGTGCTGTTGAACGAGAAGCAGCGCAACAATACACCGATTTCAAGGGCTTTGCAGCGGATATCATTTTAACCAGACAGCTTCTAAGGGTTACAAATGAGTTTTAGCAACGTCCTTGAACCAGCTTTCCACCTCGCTGCTGAGTTTTCCCGAGCCGACCAGCTTGCGTGTAACATTCAGACGTTTGTGCTCTGCCAGCGGTAATGGCAGGACGCCTTGTCCACCCATGCCATTATGTGCGGTAATTTTCGAATCATTGGGATCAGCAAGCAGAATGCGACCGGCAATTTCCAGCTTGTCCATATCAACCACAATCAAATCGTTGGCAAATTTGCTGGCGACATAAGCGTAATATCCGCCGCCTTGTTTCAGGCCGAACTCGACACCGTGGCAGCCCGGCTCACAAGGCAGACTTTTAACCACTTGATTGGTTTCAGTATCGACGATGGTAATGCTCATACTGAGCGTATTGGCAGTCACCACATATTTTCCATCAGGACTGACCGGAGTCTGAATAGGCAGTAACCCATAGGCTTCACCGCTGATTTTTCCGGTTATCGGATCATAATCACTGGCCAGATTAATATCGTTGAGCTTCTTCCTGGCGTTGATATCGATGACACTCAAGCTGGCCAGCATGGATGGCGGTGTACCCAGAAAATTGGCTGCGTAAGCGGTTGTGCCTTGTGGATTACCCCAGATGGCAATCGGAATGACTGCGCCAGTTGGTATTTCAGTCACTTTACCGGATTTGATCTCAGCAATCGAGACACTGGATGCCAGAGCATTAGGAGTCAACACATGCTTGCCGTCTTCGGTGACATAATGCCCGTGTGGGCTGGTATGTGGACCCATATTCAAACTACCGACAACAGCCGGTTTGGGTCCCGGTGACAGCTTAACCACTTGTTCGGCTGCATTGATTGCAACATACAGATAATCGTCAACCGGGCTGGTCATTACATGCGAAGGCGATTCGCCGACATTGGTTCTGGATAATACCTTGCCTGTCCTGCGATCAAACGTCGTCAGTTTTTTATCAAACCATTCTGTCTGGTAAATAAAACTGTAGGTTTTGTCCGGCCACATATTGTGCGGATGATTCATATCTATTTCAATGCCTTTGACTTTCTGCTTGATCGACCAGTTTGCGGCATCGATTTGAGTGGCGCTACCCGGTTTTGTTTTACCTTCTACACCTTCAAACTGGGTGTTGACCCAGACCTCGCCAATCCCTGGTGTTTTCGGGTTAAACAGTTGATTGGGCATGGAGACATTCAAGACATCCAGTGATGCCACAGTGCCACCCAGATTGATCGGCAACGCAGGCAGCTTGACATCCCAGTTCGGCTTGGAATAATCACGCCATAAACTGGGTGTGGTGACAACAAAAAAAGTACGCAGCAATTTCTTGGCGATATCACTGGTTGAAGGCACTTTGGCACCAGTTACCAGTTCCAGTTCAGCACTAATATCCAGTCCTTTTGTTTTCGGGTCGTCAACGATAACTGCCCCGAACATATACGGATGCACCTTGCAGGTAAATACATATAAACCGGGTTTATCAAACGCAGTGGTCACACTGACATTCGAGGGTTTTTCT
>JAHZJL010000162.1 GCA_022600935.1 Gammaproteobacteria bacterium | reverse complement strand
TATGTGCTACCGCTATAATGCAAGCCACCGTAATATTGGCATGGAGTGTTTCCTGTTTTAGTATATTTATTATTATTTTTATCGTAATACGGTATGCACATTGTTCCATCTGATGAAGTAGGGGCATCATAGTTATTATTTGTTTCCATAGATCTAAATGAACTTTGGGCTTTTTGATTTTTATTGAATATAAAATTTTTCCCATTAGTAGTAACTGACATACAGTAATTATTTAAATTATTTATCGCATTATTTGAGTCACAAAATGTTACTTGAGGTTTATCCATATTTGGTCTTGAGAAACAGTAAGGACTAGAATAGCTACCGGCTGAGCCACAACACAAATGCGAGTCTTCTGGCACTAACACGTTGATCCCTAATTTTTCGAGCAGTTTTTCGACTCGTCCAGCAAGCTTTAGTCCATGCTGTAGCGAGCAAGGTGATTGAAAAACAACCACTTCATCTGAATGACCATCAATGTCCAAGGCATGATAATCAAGAACCTGCACAATATCCTGAGTCTTTTGAATGATTTGTATCGCTTTTTCATAGTATTCTGAGTCGTCACGCAACAGGTAAGGATAGTCCTGCATCATCAAACCACAACCGGAGGCATTGGTGACAATCGCTTCCACACCTGCTTCGATTTCAGGCCACCAATGATCGACATTGCGCCGGGCAATACGACGGGCCTGTTCTTTTGCATTCAGATGATAATGCAAGGCACCGCAGCACTGCACTGCGGAAATTCGTTTGACCGTAAAACCTATTGAATCAAGCAGTTTCGCAGTAGACACGTTAATATTTGATTCCACAACCGACTGAACACAACCTTCAAGCAACAGGACGGTTTTATTATGACTGGTAACAGGCCAGGGTTGATCAGGCTGAATGCGCGGTATTTTCAGTTGAAGACTGGAAGGCAAAACAACTCTGAACAGGTTAATGACAGATAAGGCTTTACGTAACCTGGATGGATAAGGAATGACCGCTTTGATCAGCTCTTGTTTGAGCCGGATTATCCAGGGTCTACGCAGCTGATTCTCTGTTGACAGCGCTATGTCCATCAAACGGGAAAATTTGACGCCGGATGGACACGTGGTTTCACATGCCCTGCACAAAAGACAACGATCAAGATGCTTGCCAGTCTGTTCGGAAACCGGCTTGCCTTCCAGCATTTCCTTGATCAGGTAAATACGTCCCCGTGGCCCATCAGCTTCATCTCCAAGCTCCTGGTAAGTGGGGCATGTCGCGTTACAAAAACCGCAATGAACACATTTACGCAATATAGAATCCGCGAGCCGACCTTCATCAGTGGCAAGCAGTGATTCCTTAAGCCTGGTTTGCATGATTAAAACTCAGGATACAAGCGCCCAGGATTAAACAACCCTTTGGGATCGAATGCATGTTTAAGGCGCCGCTGGATCTGCATCAGATGTTCTGGCAATGGCTGAAAAACAGCATCCCTGTGTTGCCCGTGACGGAACAATGTAGCATGTCCCCCAATATCGCCAATGACCTGAAACACCTGGGAATCCACTTCCTCACTTTTTAACCAGCGCAGTGCGCCTCCCCAATCATAGGCAAATTGACCTGCCAGTGAAACAGGTTGGGTTGCCGGAGGGACTGAAATGCGCCACAGTGGTGTTTCATCCTGAAAATAATCATGCGTGTGATGATTGACTCCTTCCCAAAACAACTCATGATCCACCAATTGCTCTCCGCCGATGCTCTCTGCAATCTGATTGATCGCATCATCTGCGCCAGACAGTCTGTAAAAAAGCCGCCGTCCATCATAAAACATACCTGAAAACGGAATTGATTTAGCAAGCAGATCAGCCATTGTGGCGATAACTTGATCAGTTGCAACCTCAATAAACCAGGTCGCTTCCTGCTCAGGTCTGGGAATTACTTTTAAAGACATCTCTAACATCAAACCCAGGGTTCCCATAGATCCAGCCATCAGGCGTGACAAATCGTATCCAGCGACATTTTTCATGGTTGTGCCACCAAATGAGAGTATTTCAGCATAACCATTGATGATCTTGCATCCGAGGATATAATCCCGCACGGCACCACTGAACGGCCTGCGCGAACCCGACAAACCCACCGCGATAACACCAGCAATCGTCGATTGTTCGTTGAGACAAGGTGGCTCGAAACCCAGCATTTGATTGTGCTCATCAAGTACAGTCTGGATTTCAGAGATTTGTGTACCACCTCTGACTGTAATCACCAGCTCGGTCGGCAGGTAATCGATAATGCCGCTATTGGCAGCTACATCAATAGATTCACCCTGTGGCTCTCGCCCATAGAATGCTTTGCTGCCACCACCGATAAAATTAATTCGGGAATCTGTATCAACAGCGTCTCGAATCAGTTCCTGAAATTGTGTAGAGAGATCTGCCATGAATAATCGAAGTGTGGAATACGTTAAAATCGTTCCAGTTCTGTATGAGTCCGTGCTTGATGACTATGCATTGCTCCGAATTCTGCACAGCGATTCAATGTAGGAATCGCCTTGCCCGGATTCAACAATCCATCAGGATCAAACGCTGACTTGACTCGATGAAATTGCTGTATTTCAGAATCTGAAAACTGTGCACACATTGCATTAATCTTCTCCACTCCAACACCGTGTTCGCCGGTAATGGTTCCGCCTGATTCTATGCAACACATCAGAATATCAGAACCAAGTTGCTCAGCCCGTTCAAGCTCACCGGATTGATTGGCATCATAAAGAATCAGTGGGTGCAAATTACCATCACCTGCATGAAATACATTGGCAACAGCCAAACCATAGTGTTCTGACAATTGCTGTATCTGCTCCAGCACCGTACTTAACTGATGACGCGGAATGGTTCCGTCCATACAATAATAATCAGGGCTGATCTGACCGATGGCTGGAAATGCCGCTTTACGACCTGACCATATTTTCTGCTGTTGCTCAGAGTCGTCTGCTTTGACAACCTGGCTGGCTTTAAACTGTTTCAGTATTGATTGAATCCTGCCTGTTTCCTCAACGACTGCTGAAGAATGCCCATCCAACTCACATAACAGAATCGCTTCTGCATCAACCGGATACCCGGCATGGACAAATTGTTCTGCGGCACGAATCGATGCATTATCCATCATTTCCAGTCCTGCCGGAGTCACCCCTGATGCCATGATGGCTGCCACTGCCTCACTTGCTTGCTGAATGGAATCAAAAGCAGCCTGTATCAGGCAGACTGAATCTGGTTTTGGTGTCAATTTCACAGTAACTTCCACAACGATACCCAGCATACCTTCGGAACCGGTCATCACAGCCAGTAAATCGAATCCAGCTGAATCCAGAGCATTTCCGCCAATGATGACAAGCTGACCTTGCATGGTGACAATTTTCAGCTTTAATACATTATGAACAGTCAAGCCATATTTCAAACAGTGAACTCCGCCTGAATTTTCCGCCACATTCCCCCCAATGGTACACGCAATCTGGGAGGATGGATCAGGGGCGTAAAACAAGCCATATCGACTTGACTGCTGTGAGATTGATGCATTACGAACCCCTGGTTGTACACAAGCAGTTCGGTTAACAGCATCAATTTCGAGAATTCGATTGAGCCTGGCCAGACTCAGCAATACACCGTTTTCCAAAGGCAAGGCGCCACCAGACAAACCGGTTCCTGCTCCACGGGCAACAACAGGGATATTATTCGCATAACAGAGTTCCATAATCGACTGAATCTGCTCAATTGAATCCGGCAAGACAACCAGCCAGGGAACCTGTTGATAGGCGGACAAACCGTCACATTCGTAGGGTTTTAAGGCTTCCTGTTGAGAAATAATTGATTCAGCAGGCAACACCTGAGCCAGATGCCTGATAAATTCAGACCTGTTGACCGCGTGCGATTTTCGTTCTGACTCATGTAACCGGTAAGTCATGTCGCACCAGTCCCCGATTAACAATCAGCAGCTTCATCTCTTGTTATCAGAGTTTGCTTTAAGCGCTTGATCTCCTTGTCACTGAGCTCTGTACTCTGGCCTGTTCGCAACCACGACGGCAACCTGACAGAACCATAGCGAATGCGTTGCAGTCGGCTGACTTGCAAACCCTGAGACTCCATGAGTCTTCTCACAACTCGATTTCGACCTTGAGACAAAGTGACGTGATACCATTTATTAGCGCCTTCGCCACCGGAAAAATTGATACGTTTGAACCGGGCAACCCCATCATCCAACTCAACTCCTGCCAATAAACACTGTGCCATGTCTTCCGTGATTTCACCTAACACCCGAACAGCGTATTCACGTTCCAGCTCAGATGAAGGATGCATGAGTTGATTGGCGAGCTCACCATTAGTCGTTGCCAGTAACAAGCCTTCACTATTGATATCGAGACGCCCAACAGTAATCCAGCGACCACGCTCAGGCTTGGGGAAACGAGAAAAAACCAGGGGTCGCCCTTCAGGATCACGGCGTGCAACAATTTCTCCAACCTGCTTGTTATACAACAACACGCGTTCAGGAATATTCAGACGTTGCGACAGATTGATGCGGCGCCCGCGTATTTCCACTCGATTCGTTGCATGAATGCGTTGACCCAACTCAGCACGATAACCATCAACCTTGATCAAGCCTTCCCTGATCCAGCCTTCGATTTCTCTTCTTGAGCCATAGCCAGCCTGAGCTAACAGTTTCTGAATCCGCTCTCCAGGCCCAGCTTGGTTCTGCTTATTCATCTGTGGCTGGTTATCCCTGTTGCGAATCATCGGAGATCGGGTTAGTTTGGCTTTCATCTGTAGATTCATGATCACTCTGTTCAGTTGTCAATTGCTCGTCCTGTGAATCCGGAATTGCCTCCGGAATGGTTAATTCAGTCAGCGGGGGCAACTCAGTCAGGGATTTCAGGTTAAAATAGTCGAGAAATCCCGTAGTTGTTGCAAACAAGGCAGGTTTCCCCGGGACTTCTTTATGACCGACAATTTTAACCCACTCCCGCTCTTGCAGTGTCTGAATAATCTGAGTACTGACGCTGACACCACGAATGTTTTCAATCTCTCCTCGCGTCACCGGTTGACGATAGGCAATAATTGCCAGTGTTTCCAGTAATGCGCGTGAATATTTTGGAGGACGCTCCTCAAATAATCGGGTAATCCAGGCAGCATAATCCGCTTTTACCTGAAAACGAAAACCACCACCGACTTCAACAAGCTGCACCGCTTTATCTGCATAATCCTGTTGCAATATCGTCAACGCCGCCCTGATTTCAGACCGCTCCGGTCGTTCATGGTCCTCAAACAGCTTCAATATTTGTGAAACTGTCATAGGCGCGCCGGACGCGAACAGAGCTGCTTCCACAATATGTTTGATTTCCATACTCATGTGATCCGTCTCTCTTTCACCGACATTCTGATCTGCTTGAACATCAGCTTGTCTTGACTCAGATATATGCTGCTCATCCAGATGCAATGAAGGAACCGCAATATCATTGCTCTGATCATAATCCTTGTCTTTCTCAATAACAAGTTCTGCAAAACCATCAACAACGGCTTCAATCGAATCTATTGATTCTCCTTGATTGCTATCATCGGGCACGACATCGGCTTGCGTGGATTGCTCTTGATCGGACAGCAATTGATTGCCGGAATCAGCAATCAGTAGATTTTGGTCAATTGTTAAGTCATCTTTGGACTTGCTGCCGACACTATCGACATCAACTTGCGTTTGATCTGTTGCCGACTGCTCAATGCCAAGTAGATGATTGTCTAAAACCGATGGCTGATTGTGCTCAACCTGAGAGAATTCATCAGTTTCAACTTCAGAAGCTTGACTACCTGAGTCGTCAACAGCATGTTGCAATGTTGATGGAGATTCAGGCACTTTATCAGAACTCGTTTGCTCAACACTGGATTGTTGAGCAACAGCCTCAGATTGTGATTGATCAGGCAGCCCTGGTGCGAATCTGGATGTCGCTGAAGGGTTCTGACTGGATAACGTCGACCAGTCCTTCCCTTGATAATTCGAGGATGGCAAGAAACGAAACCACAACCCCCGGACGACCTTCACGACTGTCGAATATACAGATGAAAGGGAGAATCGAGCCATGATTAAGTTGTTCCAAAATTTTGCTCATACGATCCCGTACCGATAATGGTTCGAGCAGGATTTTATGATGCGCGGTCTGATCCATTCTGCGCAACACATCCTGAAACGCCACAAGCAATTGTTCCAAGTCGATCGAAGGGAGTCTTTGAGACTGTTCCAGATTATCTGTATTCACCAGTGCCTGAAATGTATCCCTCTCCATTCGAGGCAGATCAGCGATATCCTGTGCAGCTATCTTGAAGGCTTCATATTCCTGCAAACGCCTGATTAACTCAGCGCGGGGATCATCTTCTTCATCCTCGCCATCTTCGACTCTGGGCAACAAAAGCCTGGATTTAATCTCAGCCAGCATCGCTGCCATCAGCAAGTAATCTGCGGCCAGCTCAATTCTGAGCTCATGCATCAGGTTGATATAAGCGATATATTGCCGAGTAATTTCTGCAATCGGGATATTCAATATGTCGAGGTTTTTTCGCTTAATCAGATACAGCAGCAAATCCAGTGGCCCTTCAAAGGTTTCCAACAGAATTTCCAGCGCATCCGGTGGAATATATAAATCCTCCGGTAAATCAAGAACAGGCTCCCCGTTGACGACAGCCAGAGGAGGCGGAGCAGTCTCAAGCTGCTCTGCTTGAACGATTTCAGAATCAACGTTCAAGACTTCAGCGGCCACCCAGGTGCAACCTTGATGTTATCTTGACGGATAGGCGTCATAACTAATACAACCATTCATACCAGTGCTGATCAATGAGTACACCCTGTAAAACAACCAGCTGCGCTAGGTTAATCCCAATGTCAGCATAATTAACGAATAAAAATATTCCATAATTGGCAAAATCAACCCGACGATTACCCCTGTGTACAATAAAATTGCCATTATCAATAAACCATAAGGCTCAAGCTGCTGGTAAACATAAGACCAGGAAGGTGGCAACACAGCGTTCAGGACACGGCCACCATCGAGTGGGGGTATAGGCAACAAATTAATGACCATGAGTAACAGATTAATTTGTATTCCTGCCATACCCATCAGGTATAAGGGGATGGAAAAATAACTGGAGCCCAGATATTGTGCCAACTTTGCAACAATGCCCCATATAATAGCCATAAACAGATTCGCCATTGGTCCGGCCATTGCGACCAGAAACATGTCGCGCCGAATGTCACCCAAATTGCGCCAGTTCACAGGAACAGGCTTGGCCCAGCCAAAAATCATACCTGATGTGACAAATAACAATCCCGGCACCAGAATTGTGCCTACCGGATCAATATGCTTGATAGGATTCAAGGTCAATCGACCCAGCATCCATGCGGTATTGTCTCCAAGTTTTCGGGCAACCCAACCATGAGCAACTTCATGAACTGTAATCGCGAATAAAACAGGTAACACCCAAATTGCAAATTTTTGAGCTGCTGTAACGTCCATCATTCGTTATTGTACAGGAACAGTCTTGTCAGGTCTGTATAAAATCAACCAGTTCACCTTTGCCATGACGAAACACTTCCGGCTCGTCCTCTAAAAATGAAATGATTGTAGTCGGTTCATAAGGGATATAGCCGGCATCGATCACCAGATCGATGTGATGCTCCAATTGCTCCCTGATTTCCCAGGGCATTTCCAGAGCATCGGTTTCACCCGGCAGAATCAGCGTGGTACTGAACAAGGGTGCATCGAGATTCTCAAGTAAGTCCAGGGCAACTTTATGATCGGGAATTCGAATCCCGACACTTTTGCGTTTAGCATGTTGCAATCGTTTGGGTAATTCTCGCGTAGCTTTCAAAACAAACGTATATGGCCCAGGAGTCAGTGACTTGACCATACGATGCGCCTGATTGGCAAGTCTGGCAAATTTGGCAATCTGAGCCATATTCCGGCACACCAGAGTAAAATTGTGCTGGTCATCCAATAACCTGATTTTTTGGATGCGCTCCAGCGATTTTTTATCATCAATGCGACACGCCAACGCATAGGAAGAATCAGTTGGATAGGCGATCACCGCGCCTTCATTGAGCAAGTCAACCGCGCGATGTATCAGCCTCAACTGAGGATTATCTGGGTGAATCTCAAAATACTGGGCCACAGTTATCACCACACCGGGATAAAGTGGCTAATGATGACAACATTCAATAGCTAACGCAACAACTTATACGTATAAGCTGCCTGGCTTATTTGGGAATCAGCCGTAAAATTCCTACAATCGACATGCTGATTAACTGTTAGTTGTTTGATGTTAAACAACACAACAATACAACATTTATAACTTGACTATTGTCCAATCATTTTCCTGATATTGAGTGTTGAAGCAATCCGATTAAACTAATAACAGGATTGCTTCACATAATCACTTATCTGGAACGATCAATCTCTGACTGGCAAACCACTCGGAACACGGCTTGGTGTATTACGGCGAATATCCATTGCTGCCGGGTCAGTGAGTGCATGCAGAAAATCAATCAAGTTATGAATATGTTGGTCTTTAAATTGACGTGCCCCCAACTCATTGGCTTCTGCAATCGCCTGTCTGCGCGGATCATCGTTCATCAGCGTAAAATCTTCTGCATCCAGATCAGCTCGCGATGGCAATACTGCTTGAGTTTTATCATAGTTATTCAATGAATGAACCGGGTCCAGATGATGACGAAGCATCGCTTCCAGAGTATTGTAGGCTCCAGCATGACCATATGGAGCAGTCAATGCCACATTGCTTAGCGTTGGTGTCCTGAACGCAAAACGATCGCCGGGATTGCCAGTGACTCGTTCACGACCGAAATCATCAAAACCATCTGCATATCCGTCCTGGTTATCACCTTTTCCTGGCCCAATCTGTGGCATTGCGATGGCGTGGAATTCATGATCGGTTTGGAATGGTCCGCTGTGACAACTCACACAATTCGCTCGCTTGCGGCCATAGAAAATTTCCATTCCAAACTTGGCAGATCGGCTCATGGCATTTTTTTCGCCACGCAGGAAACGATGAAACGGACTGTTGTCAAATCGCCATACTTTTGCTTCAAATGCAGCAATAGCATTAGCGGCAAGGACATAGTCAATATCGTCTGCCGAATTCACCTGATCTGGATACGCCGCTTTGAATAAATCAACATATTCAGGAATAGCTCTGAGTTTTTGAGTGATATGCGCCCAGATAGCCGGGAAGTCGCCAGCAGCTGACGCATCTGCTTGTGGATTTTCACCAGCTTGTCCGGCCATCTCCTCACCTGAAGTCACCGGGAACATGGCTTGTGCAGCCAGGACATTATCCAGCCCTGCGGGTAAATCATCCCCGGCTGGACTGATAAAACCGGAAGGATGTTCTGCGCTGACCTGTAACCGACCGTCATAGAACATGGTTTGAAATTCTCGAGCACCGAGATTGAATACTGGAGGTGCATTTCTTGGCACACGTGCATGAACAGCGGAATCCCCGGTTCCGTTATCGCGGTTGATACCCAAACCCTGCCCCCCTTCACCAACTGGCAATGACAAACCATCTCCTGTATCTGTCAGCGAGTGATGACAAGTGGCGCACGATATGTTCTGATTTCCGCTTAAAATTTTGTCGAAAAATAAAAATTCACCCAGTTTTACTTTTGCAGATAACGGGTCTCCGTTATCATAAAAGTCCTGATCAGTTGGAGCCTTGGGCAAACCTTGTGCATTGACCAGCATTGAACAGAACAGCGCCATCAAAGTTACAGATTTAACCAGTGTCTTATGTGTTTTTGTTATCATCGTTGAGATCTCCCTGACGATCTGTTGTTAATCAGAAATATCTCTAACTATAGTCAAGTCAGCTTAATTTACAGTTTGATACAATTGCCAGATGTCGAAACTTTGAATTTGATCGAAAAAACCCTGTTTTTTCATTAAACATCTTTAATTTCAAACTTAACCTGATCAGGTTAAATCCCGAGATGAAATATAATGGCAACCCTGCAATCATCTATATCCCTGCCCTGTGACGGTAAACTGGATTACCTGCCGGAATACTTCTCTGCCAACCATGCCGACAAGTTGTTGACCCGTTTGACAGACATTCTGGCCTGGAAACAGGAAACACTATCCATCATGGGCCGCCAGATTATAACGCCACGGATGGTCTGCTGGTACGGGGATGACGAAGCTGTGTATCGCTATTCAGGCGTAGATCACATACCTTTGCCCTGGACAGAAGAACTCCAGGATATAAGAAAGTCGCTTAGACAGTCACATCACCATCATTTCAATAGTGTACTGGGGAATTTATATCGCAACGGACAAGACTCTATGGGCTGGCATGCAGACAAAGAGTCGCAACTTGGCAAGAATCCAGTCATTGCCTCACTGTCGCTGGGTGCTACACGTCAATTCAGGTTAAAACATAATAAAAGCGGACAAACAGTCAATATTGAACTGGAGCACGGCAGCTTGTTAATCATGTCCGGAAGTCTGCAGCATCATTGGCGCCATTGCCTGCCCAAAACAAGGCGACCGGTTCAACAAAGGATCAATCTGACCTTTCGATCGATACTCAGTTCCAGCAAATAACTGATTGAACGCATGTTTCATACCACATTTACAACCCTTCGAGTTATTGTCAATTGTGAATTGGTCAACCCTCAAACTCAAGAGCCTGGTTGTTAATAGTTTTGCAAGTCAAGCAATTTAGACTTTTTTCCTGGCGACAATTAATCTAGATCCACCAAATGGCAAGTTTAATCCCAGATTAATCAATCCTCTTTCAATACTCATTACAATCATAAATATCGAGTTTATTATGTCTGGAATAACCAACCCATCAGCAATATAACATTCGGCTTTTTTAGGGAAATATCTCCTGTAAAGTGCATTAGCAAACATTAACGGGGATAACAACGTCACAAATGAAGTCGATCTGACAATTTCATAACCGTTTTCTATCAACTTTTTTTCCAATTCACCAACACGATATCTTCTTTTGTGGCAAGCAACTCTATCAGATTCTGACCAAAGGAAAGGGTGCTGGGGAACAGTAAGAATAAAATACCCTTTTTCTGTTAGCGCTTTATGCATACGCCTGATAACGTCCGAGTCTTCTTGAATATGCTCCAAGCAATCAAACATTCCAACTGCGTTAAACTCAGAACTATATGGCGCTCTTCTAGCATCAAACTGCACTAAAAATACACCTTCAGGCAAAGTGGATTTCGCTTTTTTAAGCCCGGACAAGTGCAAATCAGATCCTGCATAACTTTGAAAAGATGTGTGTTTGATTAATCTTGATAAAACAAATCCTGTCCCAACACCAACCTCCAAAAAGTCACCCTTTACTTCAACATACTTCTCAATAAAACTATTTATTAAATAGCTCCTGGATTCAAACCAGAAGTTACCTGTCTCAACATCTGCCAGACCCTCAAACGATTCCGCCAAAAAACCGTCGTTTTGGTCAGCAAGCTGCGGATCAAACAAGCGAAACCCTTCAACTTGATTGATACATACGCAACATTTTTCGCACCGATAAGCAACCAAATCAATTTCTGTGTCACAATCGGGGCAAACTGTCATCACATACCTTCATAGAGATGCATGAACACGCTCATCACACTTTGAATCACTTCATCGACATCATCTGGAGACATATCAACATAGAGTGGCAGCCTCACTATGCATTCAGAAATATTGTCAGTGTTATTAAAAGGCTCAATAGACTTATATTTTTTTAGTTGACAGTAGTCTGACTTATGAAGTTGCGGATAATGCTGTACTGCACAAATCCCACTTTCTTTCAGCATATCGATAACTTTCTTTGCAACTTCGCTATCTTCCACAATCATGTAAAAAAAATGGTAATTAGTGACAGTATTCCATGCAGGTATATTCATCAGGTCAACATTGTAGCGTGACAATGACTTTAAGTCATTGCTGTATTTAAGAAATATCTGTTTTCTCCTGGATAAAATGTACTCACACCGCTCTAAATTATCCAATAGTAAAACAGCTGACAATTCATCCATTCCCGAACTGGTTCCCAACCCGACCCATCCATACTTATCAACCTTCCCCTCAAAAAACTCTTTCCTGTTGGTCCCTTTATCAACCCAGGTGCAGGCCTTTTTCATAGTGTCATCATCCCTTACAACCAAAGCACCGCCTTCGGCAGCAGAAAAAACTTTAGTATCATGAAAGCTGAAGCAACCAAAATCGCCTATACATCCAAGTGACCTACCTTTGTATTTTGATCCTAGAGCCTGAGCTGCATCTTCAATGACTTTAAATCCATGCAGTTTTGAAAGCTGCATCAGTCGATCCATGTCACAACTAACTCCCGCATAGTGTACTGCGATGACTGCCTTAGTTTTTTTTGTCAATGCCTTTTCAACTTCATCCAGGGATATACAGTAATTTCTGGAATCCACATCGACAAAAACTGGTACTCCACCAAAGCGGCATATTGAATTTACAGTAGAGACAAATGTATAGGATGGGACAATAACCTCATCACCGGGACCGATTTCAGCCAGGTAAGCTGCGGCCTCAAGTGCCGAGGTACATGAGGAGGTTAACAACACATTATCCTGACCGATCATGCTCGTTAAATAATCCCTGCAATCAGTTCCGCTTGCCCCACCTGACTCTAAGCGGCCCGCCAAGAGTCTCTGTGAAATTTTCGCAGGTAAACCCTTTGATACATACGTCTTATGAAATGGAATTCTCACCCTGTTCTCCCTGGTTAATTCCCGATATATGATACAAGAGGACTCCAACACCTCCCATTGCCAGCCAAGCCATCATTTGCCAGGCATGCATAACAACTGAGTAAACTAATGATTCATCAGGTAACACTGACAGCAAACCTAAAGAAAACATTACAGCTAACTGGTAGGTTCCAATAAAACCAGGTGCAGCAGGTATTGCACAAGCTAACATCACAACAGAAACCACAAAAACCATCTCAAACAACCCGATATCAAGTCCTGTAACACATGCCAACTTATAAAACATAAGAGCAGACACAAGCCGCATTAGAATTGTAATCAATAAAGTCCAAATTAGAGGTTGAACGGTGACAAAAAGTGTTAAGCCAGATAGTTTAGATAAAAGCCGAAACAGTTTTCGAAGATAACCTTTTACCCCAGCAACCACAATCAGCAGAGTCGAAAAAAAAGATAAAATAAGTAGGTTTTCATAACTCACGAAAGGGCTGATCTCAGTCCATATGTATGGAAGAAATAAGAGCAAAACAACAACAGATAGGAAAAGCTCCATCAGCTTTTCAAAAAAATATGCAATGACTTGAGTTTTGTAGCCTCCATCACTCTGATTCGATAGAAGGGCAACCCGCCCTAAGTCACCGCCACGAAGCGGCACCAGGAGATTTCCACATACCTCCAGAGACTGGGCAAGAAAGCATAGAACTAACCCTGGTGACTTTCCTGAAGATGAGAGAATTATTGACAGTCTAAAACATCTAAGCAACCAAATAAGTACCGTCATCAAGGAAAGGATTAATACATCAAAAAAACCTATGTTCACACCATCAAAGCTGACACTGTTGGTATTCGCCAGATAAAAAACTATCGCAACAGAAAAAAGGCTTAGCCCCCAACGAACGACCCAATAAGAAATTTTCACTTTAATGAAACAAAAGACGGCGCCGGACTACTCAAAATTACCGATTTAGAATGATCACCCTCAAACATCAAAAGGTCTAGGATTGACATATATGGCAAAAAACCCTCTTTTCGATCGGAGTAAACTGGGTGTACGTAATTTTGAAAAATTACTTTTATTTCATTGGTGTAAAAAAATTCCTCATCGATAAAATTTTTTGCCGATGCACCATCATACAAAATATCTGCATCAAAATACTTACAGATCTCCAATATCCTCTCATTCTTTGCTGATCCCCCCTTAGGCACCTCAGATGAATAAACTATCGGTGTTTCAATACCAATCTCATTACGAATCCAGTCCACCAGTTTCACATTCAAATTGCACAGAGATGTAACATCAGAATTAATTAATTTAGATATTCCATTAAAAAATTTATGAAAGTATGGCGCATAGCGATAACTGTCTCTTATTTTATCAAGATGGCTTCGGCGCCAATTAACTGTATTGGATATATCAACATCTTTAATCAATGTATCTCTCCGGGGCTTGACCACTGGAACTGTCAGCATAACTTCTGAGCCACGACGATTGATTTTATTCCTGTTCCGCCAATCCCTTTTTGTATACTGCACATCATCCATATATACAAAAAGATCAACCAGCGCCATTTGTTCAAAAAAACCTAACCATGGCAGATAACCCGGCTGTAATATGGCTATCTTCATTTAAGCTGCTCTCGCCAGCCATCCACAGGAATAATATAGTTTGACTCTTGAAATAATTTATCAACCCAAACCTTTTGATCTTTAAGTCGCTCTTTCGCTAGTTGATAATCTCTTTCACTGTGTACATATCGTGACTGGACCGAATTTTTTGAGCTTAGAGAATCAAACTGCTTCCTAACAGCCATTGTTAGTTTTCTTGGGAAAACCTTACCCAGGAAATTAATAACGCCTTCCCTGCTTACCAATCTTGAAAACCAGATAAAGTTTCGTCGGCCACTTGCATTAATTTTCTTTGTAACAACTGTTTCTTCATTGAAAAAGGGTCCGATACCCAAAAAATTTTCCAACTTATTAAACAGTTCGACAGGATTGTCTTCTAACACCTTGTAGTGATAAACGAAGATATTTCCTTTAAAGTTATCAATAATTTCGGAAATCCGATTTACAATATAGTTTTCAAGAAACCTTACAGTTATAGCCTTTTGCCCAACGTTATAACTATATCCATTTAAAAACTCACTAAATGGAACCATGGTGTAATTGAATGACGCAAACTGACTATAAAATGAAAGCGCCCATTCAACTGGATCCCTAACTACCAAAATCACCTTGGTATTATGATTAAAATTTTTTATTCTTTTATCTGACTCCGGATCCATAAAACACGGGGGACTTATGTCAGCCAATACTTGGCCAGATTTAGAATCCTTGTACAAGCCAGAATACCACTCAGGCCCCTTCCCATAATTTGCACCAAAATAGTTGACTTCTTTTCGGAATGGCACGAATATTTCGGGATGATTCTGCAGGTTATGATACAGATAAGTCGTACCACCACGTGGCATACCGATAACAACAAAACTTCTTTCCATGGCGATCAATTAAACTTTCATTTTCTTAGAGGTCAACGCTAGCAAATATAAGCTCCAAATCTGCCACCCATAATTACCTCCGCCCATTAAAGTCTCTTCAACCATCCATGAAAGCCCAGTAGGTTTTATAATATCATCCATATCTTCTGTACAAATAATCAGACGAACAAGCTCACCCACACTGTATTCCCTGAGGTATTCTCTAACGTCGAAAGTCAAACCAGCTTTTGGCACACTTAACAGGTAATCAGGATAAACGTCCCTAAAGGTGTCAACCAAAAATTGCTTTCCTCTTGGAGCCAGATATTGCCTTGCATCCTCATCAAGTGACAAACAACCTGATTGAATCAGAGGTAATATAAATGGCGACACATAAGATAAACCAAAATATTTACTAAAGGCATGATCAATAACATTCCAGCTTTCATAGATTGTTGACAAGTCATAGCGTGATTTGGCATTCAAGCCATACCCTTCAGAAAAGTGATCCTTGTAGTTTTCATATGACTGGACACTCTCTCTAATTTTAAATATTTTATTTAAAATCGAAGTGTCCGACGACAGCACCCGATTATGATGGCGTTCTATAGAATCAAACTCTTGAGAATGCCAGGGATACCCACCAAGAACTTCATCAGGTCCTCGTCCGGTTACAACAACTGAGTAACCCAGTTTATGAATGCTTTTATCCATTAAGAAGCGAACAATATGCGATGGATGTGCTAACGGATAAAAATCACAACCATTAATCATTTCTCGACCAACATCCAGAATATCCAAGTGTCTATAATCAAAGAACTTGAATTCTATGCCCGCTTTTTCAGCAACTTGTTTTGCAACATCAAGCTCTGACGTTGCTCCTTTGCCCTTGGTCTTACAGCTAACCGCTATACACCCATCAATCTGCGCCAGATTAGATGCCAAAAGAACCAGTAAGCTTGAATCCAGACCTGAACTGAGATGATAAGCAGCCGGAATCTTTCCAATAGACTGGATTTCATTTTCCACCTCTTTTCTGAACGCATCTTTTGAAAACGCTACCTCAAGAGCAGGGTACGCAGGGGAAGTGTGACAGTACTTTCCATCTTTGAAGGTCAACTTCTCGCCTGATCTAAGAAGCAACACTCCATTGAGAGCTGTACTATTTGTGTAGGGTACTTGATATGAAAGATAATCCCATGCATAGTCATTCGACAGCGTTCTATCTTTAACCAACCTCCAGTAATTTACTGAAAATTCTACCCTGTTATTTTCCTTGTCAATTCTATAAAACCATGGCTGTCGAGAAAATGCACTACGGGATACGCTTATTGAATCATCCAAACAAAGTATGAAGTTCTCTCTCTCACCTGCAATCTCATCAATTAACATTACACATCAGAGCTATTTTTTATATAGCCATCAACAATATATGAAGGCCTGTTTTGCACTTGCTGGAAAGCCTTGCCAATATACTCAGCAATTATTCCAAGACTAATCATCTGAACACCAAGAGCAAAGAATATCGTAACGATCAGGAACGTCCATCCAGGTGGCGGTTCATGAAAAAACCTTAAAGTCAGCATCACAGCCCCTGACAAAAATGACACCACAGCCACAAATATCCCTGTATAGGTAATAAATCTTAATGGTTCAACAGAAAACCCTGTAATCGCGTTCAGAGCCTGTTGGAGCTGCCTAAATTTTCCATACTTACTTCGCCCAGAATATCTTTCTCCATGATCAACAGGAACCAGGGAATAATTAAAACCAACCCAAGAAAAAATACCAGCCAGAAATTTATGTCTATCCCCTACTGATAAAACCGCTTGCCTTACCTTTTCAGTAAAAAGTCTACAAACCGTTTGGTTACAGGGTATATCCTGTTTTGACAATAGGTTTATAAGCTTCCAGAATAGTTTGGACGTATTATTATGATTTCTTCTAACGCAGTAAAAAATATCGGAATTAATATCCAGTTTTTTCTTTTCAAACAGGGCTAAAAGATGTTTCGGTTTATCTTGTAGTTCCCCGTCCATAAAAACATAGGATTCTGAAGTTTCCGCATATTCCAAGCCAGCAAACAATGCCACATGATGGCCAAAATTCCTCGATAGCTTTAACAAAGAAACTCTCGCCCCGGACTTTATCAGCGAAGTAATTTCGCTGACGGTCCCATCAGAGCTGCCATCATCAACAAAAATTACTTTGAAATTATCCCACTGGCTA
>JAHZJL010000161.1 GCA_022600935.1 Gammaproteobacteria bacterium | reverse complement strand
CTGCGCTCATGCGCTTCATCGATAATCAAGGTGTCGTATTCATTGAGAAAACGATCTGCTTGAGTCTCAGCCAGCAAAACCCCATCAGTCATAACCTTGATCAAGTTATTGGACCGAGTTCGGTCATGAAATCTGATTTTATAACCGACCGTATCACCAATCGAGGAACCTAACTCTTCTGCAATCCGCGAGGCAACTGTTCTTGCGGCAATTCTTCGAGGTTGCGTATGCCCTATAAGTCCACTGATACCACGGCCGGCCTGGAAACAGATTTTAGGTAACTGCGTGGTTTTTCCGGAACCAGTTTCTCCACAGATAATAACGACTTGATGATCAGTGATTGCAGAGATTATGTCATCAACCTTGTCACATAGCGGTAAATCAGGAAACGGGCTATCCACTTGATGTGAGTGACCACTATATGTTGTGGTCATGGCTTTCAACTATTCGCTGATATGTGGTTGGCTGCATAGCTACGGCATGCTGCATCAAACGATAAAATAGCAACCCTCGTGATAATGAGGATCGACGGTTAAACCGAAAAGTATATTCATCAAGATAGTAATCGAGATATTTCTCACTAACTGCCCCTTGAAGAGTTCCCAGAATCACTCTCTTCAACAATGATGCAACTCGATGTACTCCTGGCATCAGCACATGAGCAGGGTCGCCACTGTCAGAAAGATTGGTTATTGTGTGTTTGTAGCCCCGCTTTTCAAGACCACTATACCCTTTCCAGGCATCTGTCAGAATGGTTGCACCAGGCTCAACCGCTTCGGAGATAAACCCTGAAAGACTATCAGCAGATGCATCATCTATGCGCCTCATACGTATTCGACCAAACCCTTTTGGTTCATGTATTTCTACTGCAATGACTATCAGCTCTTTATTCTCCGCACCACGTCCACGCTTGCCGCCAGTGGTTATGCCGCCAACAAGTGACTCATCTACCTCAACATTTCCATGTAGTCGATCCCTGCCAGGGCGTACCATTGCTCGTCTTAATTTTTGCAACCATGTCCAAGCTGTCTGGTAACTTCCCAAGCCAAGAACTCGCTGCAAGCCTAATGCACTGGCTCCATTCTTTTGGCTGGTCACAAACCAAATTGCCAGAAACCAAGTTTTAAGTGGAAATTTGCTTCTCTCAAACAAGGTGTCTGCTGTTCTTGATTTTTCTCGGTCACAGCTCTGACAGCGTAAGTTGCCTCGGTTGGTTTTCCATGGGGTTTTAGTAGACCCGCATTGTGGACAAGTATAACCGTCTGACCAACGAAGTTTTTCAATGTAATTTCGACATAAAGCCTCACTCATGAAAAAAATCTCAAACTCATTGAATGTGCGAGGGTAGTCAATCCCTGCTATTGGTTTCCTTTCTGTACTCATACCAGGAAACACTATATGTTGAATCTACTCACGTCAAGTGGATAGCCCGTAAATTTATTACAGTTGATTAATGACGTGCTTGATTTATCCAAGATTGAAGCCGGTAAAATGGAGATTGAAAAAACACCGAGCAATGTTCATGAACTATTTGTTGAAATCGGCGACATCTTTGCAATTAACAACAGCAAAAAGGATGTGGAATTCATTCTCGATATTGATTCCAACATTCCTCAAAGTGTCCTCCTGGATACCACTCGTTTGAGACAGGTCTTGTTTAATTTGATTGGGAACGCCTTTAAATTTACCGAACACGGCCATGTTCGCTTAAAAGCAAGAACCGATAACCAAGATATGATACGCAGTAAACTCGATTTATTGATTGACGTTGAGGATACCGGAATCGGTATTCCGGAAGATCAGTTAAAACAGATCTTCAATGCTTTTGAGCAAACATCAGGTCAAAGTCAGGCTCAATTTGGCGGTACCGGCCTGGGTTTGTCTATCAGTCAGCGATTGGTTGAAATGATGGGGGGTGAAATCAATGTAGACAGTCAGGCCGGTCGAGGCAGTGTTTTTACCGTGCAGCTGCATAATGTTCATATATCGTCTTTGTTACCGGATTCAAGTAATGAATCTGAATCTTTTGACAGTCGCCACATTCTGTTTCATCCTGGAACACTTCTGGTTGTCGACGATGCACCAGATAATATTGGGTTGCTCAGGGAAAATTTCAGAAATACCAGCCTGACTGTCCTTGAAGCCGGTAATGGCCAAGAAGCAATAGAAATTGCACGAATAAAGAACCCCGATTTAATTCTGATGGATTTGCGTATGCCGGTAATGGACGGTTATCAGGCCACTGATCAGATTAAATTATTTTCACAGATACCGGTGATTGCGTTAACAGCTTCTGTGATGAAAGATGAATTCGAGCGCGCCAAAAACAGTAATTTCGACGGGTATTTGCGCAAACCTGTGTTGCGCTCGGTGCTGTTTAAAGAATTGACACGATTTCTGCCTTATGATGTCCAAGACGCCGAAAAAACAGATCAATATGAAATCAGCTTTAGTGAAAAGGATTTATTGATATTACCAGACGTATTGGAACGATTAGAAAGTCTTACCAGCCAATGGGAAAAAGCAACGGAAAAAAACAATTTTGCTGAAATCAAAAAATTCCTGAGCGATATGAACACTATTGCCGAACAGTATCCAATTGAATTAATCAGGAATTATACCGATTCGCTTGTTGAAAAAACCGATGCATTTGACATCGCAGGAATCCAGGTCTTACTGGAGCAATTTCCCACAATAAAAAATGAACTTGGCTTGTATCTCAAAAAACATCAAGAAGATTGAAGAAATTTTAAAAAATTTTCAACCTGTTTCAGTCACTGTCTAAATATGTGTATTGCAGATGCTTGAAATAAACCGAATACAGTGCTGTGAAAGTCGTCACACATGTCGGCTTGCGTTGTTGACTATGCTTATATAACAACAAAAAAAGAGTGATACATTCCATGCAATTCAAAAATTATCTTAAATTACTCGTACAACACGATGGTTCCGATTTGTATCTGACTGTCGGAGCTCCGCCTGCAGCGAAATTCCAGGGGGTGTTGAAACCACTCGATAAAATTATTCTGAATGCCGAACAGGTCAAGGATATTGCATATGGTTTGATGGATGACGAGCAACAGGCTGCGTTTGAAGTAAAACCGGAAATGAATCTGGCTATTTCAGAACCAGGTATTGGCCGCTTTCGTGTCAATATTTTCAGGCAAAGGGATCATCTGGCCATTGTGATTCGAAATATTAAGGTCGAGATTCCCAATGCCGATAAGCTGGGATTGCCGCAAGTATTGAAAGATATCATCCAGGAGAAAAACGGGTTGATTTTGTTCGTTGGTGGAACGGGTTCAGGTAAATCCACTTCCCTGGCTGCATTGATCGATCATCGCAACAGTACCAATGCAGGTCATATTATTACCATCGAGGACCCGGTTGAATACATCCATCCGCATAAAAAATCAATTATCAGTCAGCGTGAAGTTGGCGTTGATACAGCCAGCTATTCTGATGCATTGGAAAATACCTTGAGACAAGCGCCGGATGTGATTCTGATCGGTGAAATCAGAACCAGAGAAACCATGGAACATGCGCTGGCATTTGCTGAAACCGGACATTTATGTTTATCGACGCTACATGCCAATAATGCTAATCAGGCCCTGGACAGAGTGATCAATTTTTTTCCTGAAGAGCGCCGCAATCAATTATTGCAGGATTTATCGTTAAACCTAAAAGCATTTATTTCACAACGATTGATTCCAACTGTCGATGGTGGACGTGTCGCTGCAATTGAAATTATGCTTGGAACTCTGACGATTCGTGAGCTTATTCAGAAAGGTGAAGTCCATGAACTCAAAGAGATCATGGAAAAATCTGAAGAACTGGGTATGCAGACGTTCGACAGTCATCTGTTCAAGCTTTATAAACAAGGTATTATTACGTATGAGAATGCATTGAAATATGCAGATTCACCCAACAATCTGCAGTTAAAAATAAAACTTAGCAAAGGTGTTAATCAATCTGCCGATAATGACAATGCCAGTGAACAAGAGGCAGCCAAACCCAATGGGTTGTCTCTGGAAGCCCTGGAAGAAGACGCCGAAGAAGGTCTTGACCCGGTAGATAATGAAGATTTGTTTGCACCAACAACTTAAGTGACTGAGCAAATTGTGCAAATAAATAAAATGACCTGCCGAATTTTATACTGAACATCATGACACTCAAACACTGACCTTGATGTCGCGAATTGATCCGCTTTTTTCTCTTAAATATGTCCGCTGCATGTATTGCCAGGCACCCATCAGCCGATTGCAAAAATATCAGCGAATTATCCAGTGCCCATCGTGTCAGCAACAGATGATCAGGAATAAGATTCGTCTGATACTTTGTTATACCAGTATTGCAATGCTGTTGATCGGATCTGTTCTGGATCAAAACCATCAATGGATTTACAGCGTTATCTTCACTATTACACTGGGTTCCGGCTTGATGTTACCGGAACTTGTCAAGCACAGTAAATGACAGAGAGCCGGCATTTACCGGTTCCATATTATTGCTTTGAAACAAACTCCAACCTGGTTTGTTGAGTTAAATTGCCATTGCAGCGTTATTCCCGGTCTGAGAGAATGCCAGAATCGTACTTATTGTATAACGCAGGGGAAATAGTGTGCCTGATTCAAAGAATAAATCTGCTGATGATGAGGTGTTATCAAAAAAAGATGCCCTCAAAACATTACAACAACTGAAAAGCCCCGATTATGTCTTGGGTTTGCCTGAGACGATGCCAAGCAATGAATTATTAAGTATTAGTCATGCAGTCGGTGATTATCCCTATTCGGAAAAAATGAGTATGGATGATTACCTGGAACAAAAAGAGTTATTGCAGACTGAATTATTAAAAGTCCAGAGCTGGGTCAAAGAGCACAAACAAAAAATTGTTATCCTGTTTGAGGGCAGGGACGCAGCTGGTAAGGGTGGTACCATCAAACGCTTTATGGAGCATTTGAATCCCCGTGCTGCACATGTCGTCGCTTTGGAAAAACCATCACCCAGAGAACAGGGCGAATGGTATTTTCAACGCTATATCAGACGCTTGCCGACCAAGGGTGAAATGGTGTTATTTGATCGATCCTGGTATAACCGGGCTGGTGTTGAACGTGTCATGGGGTTTTGCAGTGCTGACGAATACCTTGAATTCATGCGCCAAACCCCGTTACTTGAGCGTATGCTGGTCAATGAAGGCACGTTGTTATCCAAATACTGGTTTTCGGTGACCCGGCAAGAGCAGTTAAGGCGTTTTCATTCACGTAAACACGATCCTCTGAAACACTGGAAACTGAGTGATATCGATTTGTTGTCCCTGGACAAATGGGATGAGTATACTGAAGCACGCAAATCCATGTTTTTTTATACCGATACAGCTGATGCGCGCTGGGTAGTCATTAAATCGGACGATAAAAAACGAGCACGTATTAATTGTATACGGCATTTTCTCCATAACCTCGATTATCCCAACAAGGATTCTGATATCGTTTTTGCTCCTGATCCGAAAATTGTCGGGTTTGTCGATCAGATTTACCAAAGCAAGGATAATGTTTAGCTATCCGGAGCTTCATAAAAATTAACAATTTCAGCATTTAACTGGCAATATAACGCGATGTAAATCATGGAATTAACGCTTGCCATGTGAAGAATTGACCTTATTGTTTCCATATAGAAAAAATAAGTTAACTAAATTGAGTATTATCATTAATCAGGAAATAAATTAAGCTGTATGCAAGTCAAGGTTTTAATGAGTATTCATTCAGCATTGACTTGTTCAAAGACGCAAATGTCGATTTTCAATGTAGAAAATCAATTTTTATTCATTCAGGATTAAGGGAGTTTAATGATGACTACTCAATCAATTTACAGTTATACCTCTGTTAAACAAACATTATCGGTATTGGGTTGCAGTCTGTTACTGGGACTCGGTGTGATTCAATCTGCTGAGGCGATTGTTTATACGGCAAGTAATGAAGCTGACTCAAACCGTGTCATCGCGTTTGATATTGCAAAGGACACAGGACGCCTGACAGAAATTGGCTCATTTCCGACAGGTGGTAAAGGCACTGGAGCGCCTCTGGGTAATCAAAGTGCAATGGCTACTGATGCCAGTGATCGCTGGTTGTTCGTGACAAATTCAGGTGATGGCAGTCTGACAAGTTTTCGATTGCTGGAAAACGGTTTGGAATTTGTCGATAAAATTAATTCCGGTGGAAACTCTCCGATCAGTGTGACTGTTTTCGGGACACTGGTCTACGTATTGAATGAAGGGACAGGTAACCCCGATGATGCGCCGGAATACCGTTACGATAATATCAGTGGTTTTCGGTTCAATACCGGCGGGCTGCTGGAAGCAGTGCCCAATTCAACACGTATTATTGACGCGACTCAGTTGACTGCACCTGCCCAGGTGGGATTCAACAAATCCGGTACTGTTCTGCTGATTACCGAAAAAGCCACCAACACACTCACCACTTATGTACTCAACCAGGATGGAACGCCAGCAAACGATCCGCTGAAACGCCCATCTGCTGTTCCAACTCCATTTGGTTTTGAATTTGGTGATCGTGATTTTGTTTACATTACAGAAGCAAACGGTGGTGGACCCGGTGTGACTGCTTCTTATCGAGTTGATCGAGAAACTGGAACAGTGTCATCTTTGGTGGACTTGGTCGATCAAGGTAATGCAACGTGCTGGACGGTGTTAAATTCAGATCAGACATTAGGATATTCTGTGAATACCGGTAGTGATACAGTTTCTATCTACAAAATAAACTTTAACGGTACTCTGGACGATTTTCGACCCAACCAGCCTATTTCTGAAAGAACCGGAGATGCGCCAAGAGATGCGGTGCTGACTCAAAACAACCGCTCTTTGGTGGTTTTGAATAATGGTGACGGTAGTGTCCGCGCTTTCAGTGTCGAACGCAATGGTTCTCTAACCCGCAGAAATGACCTTCCGGTGCCTAACAGCGTTACCGGACTGGTTGCACGATAACATTCGTTTTTTTCATCATCGCCGAAGTCCTGTTTTTGCAGGCTTCGGCATTGTTGTACTCTTACCTTAACAGATATAACCAGCAAAACAGTTCATTTTAAAATGGGATATCGTCATCAAAGTCATCATTGGAGGGGGCGGCTGGCGCTTGTGGTGCAGACGGTGAACCGGACTGTTGTTGGGAAAACACGTCCGATGATTGTTGCCTGGGCTGTGATTGATCGAAATTGGCGGTTCCACCAGACTGCTTACTGTCCAGAAACTGCATTTCGCGACCGATAATCTCAGTCGTATAGCGATCCTGGCCATCCTGACCTTGCCATTTATTGGTACGGATACTGCCCTCTACATAAATCTTGCTGCCTTTTTTTAAATATTCACCAGCAATTTCAGCCTGTCGGTTGTATAACACCACACGATGCCATTCTGTGCGTTCCACATTCTCGCCGGTTTGTTTGTCTTTCCAGCGCTCGGAAGTAGCCAGACGCAAATTGGCAACTGCTGCCCCGCTGGGCATATAGCGGACTTCAGGATCGGCACCAAGATTACCGATTAACATTACCTTGTTTAAAGCCATAACATGAATTCTCCGATTAACTGTTATGAATGATGAGTCTGTTTAATCATTATCGCAAATATGGATACACTTCGTTTTCAATGATTATTCTCAAGAGGTGTTAGACAACCGGACGGCATTGTCAGATATTGCAGATTACGATTGATAGAACTACGTATTGGATTTGTCATCAATACAATTCAGGAAGCGACCTGTTTTCCCAGTATCTGTTCTACGGCATCAAAATCAAGACGAGCCTTGTTCACTTTCAAGTATGCGACGCCTTCTTCCGGGATAATGACAGCTTCTTCAATACCATCCAGGCTGCTGATATTCTCGGTCATTTGGCGGGCTTGATGCGGGCTTTCTATATTGACCGACCAAAGCAAACTACTGATTCTTTTTGGCGTTTTCATGAATGATGCAATCATCAGCCAAACCAGCACAAAAAACGCCAGTAACAAAAATAACAGCTCTACATTCCATTGTCCGCTGATCCAGCCTGCCAGCGTGCCGCCGCAAAATGCGCCGAGAAACTGGCTGGTTGAGTAAATACCCATTGCCGTCCCCTTGGATTCAACCGGCGCAAGCTTCGAAACCAGTGACGGTAACGTCGCTTCCAGAATATTGAATCCGGCAAAAAACACAAACATTGCTGCTGTAATCGTGACAACGGACTGGTGAAAAAACGCAAAGCCCAGTTCTGACAGACTAACCAGTAAAATCGCTGCCAAAAACACTGTTTTCATTTTGTTTCGGGTTTCCGCGATAATAATTGCCGGAACCATAACTGCAAATGATACCAGTAATGTCGGTAAATAGAGTTTCCAATGTTCAACCACTGGCATTCCGGCATTGATAATCAACACTGGCAATACCACAAAACCAGCGGTCATGACCAGATGCAGGATAAATATGCCGATATCGAGTCTCAGCAATTGTGGATCGGTAGTCACATGTTTGATTAAAGACGGCAGAGTTTGCGCGTCTCTATGAACGCTTTGCCTGACAGGATTGGGAATAATTATGAACAAGATAAACAGGGCAAGCAGAGCCAGAATTGCGGTGAGCCAGAATATACCGGATAACCCGATCTGACTGGCAATCATTGGTCCCAGAACCAGAGAGACAGCAAATGCAAGGCCAATACTCATGCCAATACCTGCCATGGCTTTGGTGCGCTGGTTTTCCCGGGTCAAATCGGCCAGCAACGCCATGGTTGCCGCAGCGATAGCGCCACTGCCCTGCAATGCACGTCCGGCAATGACCATATAAATTGATGTTGCCTGAGCAGCGATAACGCTGCCCAGAATAAACAATATCAAGCCAAACCCGATCACTCGTTTACGCCCAAACTTGTCAGATGCCAGTCCGAAGGGTATCTGAAAGATAGCCTGGGTCAACCCATAGATACTGATACCCAACCCGATTAACAATGGTGAAGCGGATTGCAATTTATCTGCGAAAGCTGAAAATACGGGCAATATCATGAATAAGCCCAACATGCGCATAGAATAAATTGTCGCCAGTCCGAATGTCGCTTTGACTTCGGATTGACTCATGGATGAATTTTTCATTTATTAAAAATAGATTCCGGTCAACAATAAACAGGCAAACATGACAGTGCCAGAATTCAGGCGGGCAGCTTGATCATCACCAAGCGCGCACAAATCTGATCTGCAGTGTGGGAATGTAAATAATCGTTATAATTCAATTGGTTTATATATCACAAAGCGGTTGTATACGATGGTTAGTGATCAAAATTATCCAGGCCGTTATTTATTTTGGAACAGCTGGTTGGACAAATCAATCATGAGTGTAGTCAACGGGATTCAGGTCTAACTTCGGTTGTTGACAGTTGTTTGCTATCAAAACAGCACGTCTATCGCTACTGATAGATGGCTGTTATCAGGGTTGATTGGTTTCAAATTAGAATCCATTTGGTTAAAAGAGATATCCGCAGCAAAGCCTCAGAAATCGGTGTATTTTTTATTGCTTCCCGTCTAATAGCAAACCATTTTCCTCAAAGCACCAAAAAAATCACTCGAATCAAGAGATTTTTGCCTGGATATTTTTTTACAGTCAACTGTCTGAATTTTTTTTATTTTGTGTTTGCGATCCAAAACAGCATATATTAACAGGTTAATTTTGGCTTGTTGAATATTATGAAACAGATTTCCATTCGTGGTGCCCGAACCCACAATCTCAAAAACATCTCACTGGATTTGCCGAGGAATCAGCTCATCGTCATAACCGGGTTGTCCGGCTCAGGCAAATCTTCTCTGGCTTTTGATACGATCTATGCCGAGGGGCAGCGACGCTATGTCGAGTCGCTTTCAGCTTATGCCAGACAGTTTTTGTCAATGATGGAAAAACCTGATGTTGACCATATTGAAGGCTTGTCGCCAGCTATTTCTATTGAACAAAAATCCACATCTCACAATCCCCGTTCGACCGTAGGCACAATTACAGAAATCTACGACTATCTGCGCCTGTTATTCGCACGAGCTGGTGAACCGCGTTGTCCTGATCATCATACATCTCTGGAAGCACAGACTGTGAGCCAGATGGTTGACCAGGTGATGACCTTGTCCACAGAGAGTCGCTGGATGATGCTGGCGCCGATAGTCAATCAGCGCAAAGGTGAACATACGCAACTGCTCAACGATCTGCAAGGGCAGGGGTTTATTCGGGCACGCATCAATGGTGAGATTTATGAACTGGACGATCCGCCGACTCTGGATTTGCGTAAACAGCATACCATAGAGGTCATTGTTGATCGCTTCAGGGTCAGAGATGATCTGTCAGTCAGACTGGCGGAGTCGTTTGAAACAGCATTAAATTTGACGGACGGTATTGCCACAGTGATGTCGATGGACGATGATCAGGACTGTTATGTGTTTTCCAATCGATTTGCATGTACTCAGTGTGGTTACAGTCTGGCAGAACTGGAACCCAGAATCTTTTCCTTCAACAACCCGAAAGGCGCTTGTCCTGAATGTGACGGACTGGGATCCACCCGTTTTTTTGATGCGTCCCTGGTGGTCCCCAATCCTCAACTCAGCCTCGCAAATGGTGCGATTCGCGGTTGGGACAAGCGAAATTCCTATTACTACCAGTTAATCACTTCACTCGCCAATCATTTTCAATTTGATCTGGATTGTCCGTTTCAGGAGTTACCGAAATCCATACAGGATGTCATTTTATATGGCAGTGGCGATGAAGTGATCAGTTTTGAGCAAGTCACTTCACGAGGCCGGGTCAGGCGTCGAAATCATCCATTTGAGGGAGTGATTCCGATTATGGAAAGGCGTTACCGGGAAACTGACTCATCAATGATCCTGGAAGAACTCAGCAAATACCGATCGAGTAAGCCCTGTCCCGGTTGTCAAGGCAGCCGTCTCAATCTGGCGGCACGTCATGTATTTATCGAGGAGACTGCATTGCCAGAGATGGCTGCAATGTCCATCAAATTGTTGAGTGAATGTGTCAAAAGCATTCAATTACCCGGTAAACGCGCTGAAATTGCTGAACCGGTACTCAAGGAAATTTCTACCCGGCTGGCTTTTTTGGTCAATGTCGGTCTCGATTATCTGTCATTGGCACGCAGTGCCGAAACACTTTCCGGTGGTGAAGCACAGCGAATACGTCTGGCCAGCCAGATTGGGGCAGGGCTGGTTGGTGTCATGTATGTTCTGGATGAACCATCTATTGGCTTGCACCAGCGTGATAACCAACGACTGCTGAAAACCTTGTTCGATTTACGCGATCTGGGTAATACCGTGATTGTTGTCGAACATGATGAGGATGCCATCAGGCAATCTGATTACACGATTGATATCGGACCAGGTGCCGGCGTGCATGGTGGCCAGATTGTGGCACATGGATCACCTCAGCAAGTCATCCAGCACCCGGATTCAATCACCGGGCAATATCTATCGGGCCGTCTGAAAATCGCAATTCCGGAGCAATTGCATGCTGTTGACGAAGAACGCCTGATTAAAATCATCAACGCCCAGGGTAATAATTTAAAACATGTGTCGGTCAATATCCCGCTGAGCTTACTGACATGTATTACCGGGGTTTCCGGTTCAGGTAAATCAACACTGATTAACGATACCTTGTATCGTTTTGCAGCACGTGAACTGAATCGCGCCAGTGTCAAACCCGCAGCTTGCGATGCTGTGGAAGGGCTGGATTTGTTGGATAAAGTGATTGATATCAACCAGAGCCCCATCGGTCGCACACCACGCTCCAATCCTGCCACTTACACTGGTGTATTGACGCCAATCAGGGAATTGTTTGCGGCAACACCGGAAGCGCGTTCCCGAGGATATCAGCCTGGACGATTCAGTTTTAACGTGAAAGGTGGACGTTGCTCGGCTTGTAACGGGGATGGCGTGATCAAGGTCGAAATGCACTTTTTACCCGACATTTATGTGCCGTGTGATGTATGTAACGGACAGCGTTATAACCGGGAAACGTTGGAAATTCGCTATAAGGGTAAAACCATTTTTGAAGTCCTGGAAATGACTGTCGAAGAAGCGAGCTCATTTTTTGAAGCCATTCCAGTTGTTTTAAATAAACTTAAAACGCTGATGGATGTCGGACTCGGTTATTTAACACTGGGCCAGAATGCCGTCACCTTGTCTGGTGGAGAAGCGCAACGGGTCAAGTTAGCAAAAGAATTGTCCAAACGCGACACCGGACAGACGCTTTATATACTCGATGAACCGACCACAGGATTGCATTTTCACGATATCCAGATGTTATTGAATGTTTTACATCGTCTCAGGGATCGTGGGAATACCATTGTTGTAATCGAACATAATCTCGATGTCATCAAAACTGCTGATTGGGTCATCGATCTCGGACCGGAAGGTGGTGATGGTGGAGGGCAGGTTATTGCTGAGGGTACGCCCGCACACATTACCAAAAATCAGAAGTCTTATACCGGTGAATTCCTGCGCCATGTGTTAACCACTTAAAATTTTTTTAACAGTAGTATTCAAGTCATCAACAGTTTTGCCGATATTGATAGGTATAGCATTGAAGACAATGTGTCGAATAAATTTACATTTGATAGTCTGATTTCAAATACGATATTTTTCAGTCAAATGAATTGCTAATAGTTACAGGCATTCACGTGTAGTAGGAATAAGATTTGCTTTTAACTAACGAGTAAATCATGTGGATTCCTACCGCATCGATACATTGTCCAGAAATATTTAAGATCAATAGAACAAAGGCAATTTATGACTTCACAAGAAAGACGCGCCAATAGAAGAAAAAAAACTGCAGTCAATGTCTATATCACATCAAGAGAAAACCCGATTAAACGCTTTGTTGCCAGAAACCTGAGTATCGGTGGATTATTTCTGGAAATGGAACGTCTGGAAGTCCCTGTCAATACGACATTTACAGTGTTTGTCACTGTCGCAGAGCCAGACACATCCGTTATTCGAGTGCATCCACTGGCTTCCAGAGTGATTCATTGGGCGCCTGATGGCGTTGGTTTGAAGTTTTGTAAAAAACCTCGTTATATGGCGCGCGAAGCCGGAAATCAGAGTGCCGAAGTACAGGCTTTCGGTAACAAATGGCAGGATTGATTGCTCCGCATTTTGTTTCTTTAACTCCCGCCCCCATTAAGCAATACCCACTCTTCCTCGCTCAAAGTAATGACTTGATTGGCTGATCGCCTCAAGTCGTTACATATTGCAGGCGTTAACGCTTTTTTACGCTGTATTCGCAAGTACATTTCCTGGCGTTTATCGACACCTCCAATTAAAAACATTGCTCTGAATCCCTGAAAAACAGTTAGTTTAGTATACAAGGCTGTTCGGAACAGGCTTCTACGATGGATCGTATCAGCTGGAAATGCTACGATATGCAGTTTTGTCAGGTTTGGATTTTTTGATTTTTGAACTGTTTAGGTTGTTTTAACCTGGAACATGATACTCAAAAACAAACTTTACAGCAGTGAACTGATATCAATCCACTCTACACAACTTAGTGCAACAGAAGTGTTAAGTAACGTGATTGAGTATTGATCTGAGAATAATCCAATACCTAAGATATAACAATAAACGTTACATTCAATGATTCTTTCAAGCCCGGAGTAACCCGCTAATGGAAAAACCTTTTATCCTTCACATGATCACAACAGAAAAAAATCTCAGTCCTTTTGATGCAAACATGGCCATTGATGCAGGCTGGATTTCTGTTGTCCCTTATACCAATGTCGAAGTAGAAGAGGTCCAGGGGCTGGTTCAGGACGCAATCTTCTCGCGTGGACCCAAAGGCGTCAAGCGTACAGGTATGTTTATCGGTGGACGGGATACCGAGCAGGCAATGACAATGTTATCAATTGCCAGTGAGTCAATGGTGCCACCGTTTGAGATTTCAGCGTTTGCCGACCCCAGTGGCGCTTTTACGACAGCTGCAGGAATGGTCGCTTGTGTTGAAAAAGAATTGAAATCCCGGCATCAATCCAGCCTGGATGGTGCCAATATTCTGGTGCTTGGTGGAACTGGCCCGGTTGGGCAGGCTGCTGCTGTCATCTCAGCAAAAGCTGGTGCAAATGTCACTATTGTCGGCAGACAACTGGAAAAATCCCAGCGTATCGCAAATATGGTGAATGAAAAATTTGGTGACTCCAAAACCAATATTCAAGGCGCTGCAGATGCCGATAAACCGCAATTACTGAAAACAACCGATGTAGTCTATGCGACTGCAGCAGCAGGTATTCAGGTTTTAAATGATGAACACATCGCCAATGCACCGCAATTAAAAGTCGCTGCTGATGTCAATGCCGTACCACCATCCGGTATTGCCGGACTGGATGCCATGCATAATGGAAATCCCATCGAGGGCTCAAACAGTGGTGCAACCGGAATTGGTGCCCTGGCTATAGGAAACGTTAAATACCATGCGCAAAACGGATTGTTAAAAACCATGCATCAATCTAAAAAACCAGTGTATTTACATTTTGAACATGCTTTCGATGTTGCTCGTTCCTTTGTCAACAGTCAATAAGATTTAAGGAGTAAGACATGAAAAACAGACAAAATTTGATACATCTATTCGATCCATCGCCACATACCAGCCCGTTCGATATCAACATGGCTGCAGATGCCGGTTTTGATATGGTCATACCGTATGACAATGTCAAATTGGAACATGTCCACGGCCTTGTGCAGGACACCATTTTTTCGCGTGATAAACACGGTATAAAGCAGACCGGAATTTTTTTCGGTGGCCGCAATGTCGAACTCGCGCTTGACATGCTGGATATTGCCGAAAAAGCAATGGTTCCTCCGTTTCAGGTTTCTGTACTTGCTGACCCGAGTGGAGCGTTTACTACAGCTGCTGCTGTGATTGCCTGTATTGAACAATCGTTAAAAAAACAAGGTATAAACAGCATCAAGGATTTAAACGTTGTGGTAATCGGGGGAACCGGAGCAGTTGGCAGCACAAGTGGTGCAATCGCATCTTTGGAAGGTGCCAAAGTCACTATTATTGATCATGTTAGTCTGGAGCGTGCGACTGGAATTGCAGACAAGTTTAACAACCGTTTCGAAACTCAGTTAATTCCTGAAGTCGCTGGCACAGATGAAGACAAGATTAGACTCATCGAAAGTGCGGATATTTTAATTTCAGCTGCACTTGCCGGCCTTGAAGTAGTCAGCGCCACCGTGTTGAAAGAAGCCCGACAGTTAAAAGTCGCAGCAGATGTCAATGCAGTTCCGCCAGCCGGCATTAAAGGTATCAAGCGCAAGGATTTTGGTGAACCAATGGAATTTGCCAGTAGCTCAACATCAGCTGTTGGTATCGGTGCGCTGGCTTTGGGAAATATCAAGTACAAGACCCAAAAAGAATTACTCAAGGATTTGGTGACGCTTGATGATGCAGTCTATTATGATTTTCGGGATGCATTTTTTCAGGCAAGAAAACTGCTGAGCTCTGATCAGGACTAAGTTGAGCTGAAAGCTCTGGTTGCAAATGAAAATTATTTTTGCTCATGTTTGTCATTGACCTAATGACTTTTTTTTGCTATTGATTGAGCGGCTATTTCAGGCCCTTTGCAACGGAAAACGATTTAAACAGTCAAGTTCATACATTTAACACAACGATAACAACGCTTAACCGGCTTAGTCACCGGTTAGCCCAAACTATATCTTGGAAGGAGGAATCCCATGAAGATCGGTGTGCCAAAGGAAATATATCAAGGCGAAAACCGAGTCGCAACTACACCGGATGCGGCTGAAAAACTCATAAAAATGGGTTTTGAAATTTGCATAGAATCAGGGGCAGGTGATGCCTCCAATTTCAGAGATGAAGATTATCAAGCGGCTGGAGTAACCATTGTCAAGACTGTTGAACAAAT
>JAHZJL010000160.1 GCA_022600935.1 Gammaproteobacteria bacterium | reverse complement strand
TTTTAATAGTTGGATATTTAATTACACAGGGTATATACAGAATAATTATTTTAACTGTTGCAGAAATTCATAATTTAATACCCAACAGTATATCCGGATTAATATCAATTATACTTGGTGTAATGATATGGGTAGACTGGCCTGAATCAATGTGGTTTATTGCATTTTCAATGAGTATTGATATCTGTTTCCGAGGTTGGGCGATGATAGCAATGGCATCTTCCTTAAAAAAGGATCGCTCTTAACAATAAGATCGCAACCCGGCTTACAAAAGGTGTCGCTAAGACGCTTAACTGAATGACACGGGGACATTTCTCTTTTATGATCACAGATGCGCAGTAAATTATACAGTGTTGAAAAATGATCACAGTCGGCCGAGCAGCAATATTCAACCAACTTCAAGCTCAGTACCCCATTAGATCGTTATGTATCAAATATAGCGATTGGTAAAACCAGTAATATTGCTTGGAGGTTAAGCTGGTTGATATGTCTATGTTCACCATTGACTTCGAAGTTCTGAAGGTCTAATGGTTATAGCGTTAATGCAGAAGCTGAGTTTAGCTTGTCGAATCGTAACCAGTATGTTTAGTTTTACAGATTTATCATTCCTAAAGGGTTAGGACAAAACTGGTTTTGTTTCAAATTGCAAGTTGGAAAAAAACGGTGTTGAATCCACCATTTAATATCTGGTTTCTCAATAGAAAAAACGATTGCTATGCCCAACTGCTCTGTTGGCATTTAAGGCAAACCATCCTGATCCAAGTTGATAGACAAACAACATTACAAACGGCGTAATTAAATGCAACCCGATTCCCATTGACAGCGTCAATCCTGAAACCACCACCCCAGTCAACAATATCAGACTGCTGGTAATCTGCCATTTGAAATGAGATTCAAGCCAGGTTCCCACACTATACTGTCTGTAATAAAAATTGATCGCAAGGCCAATAATCAGAGGGATACCAGCCAACGCAAATGCCAATACCTGGCACATATAAACGATCGCTACCAGCTTTCTTAATGATTCCAGATTTTCTTGTTCTTCCAAGTCAGGGTTTTCACTCATTTTAAAACCTTAGTTGAGTAATGGGCTCTCTTATTTAATGTCTATCAGTGATTCTTAAAAACAGCAAACGCGCTGGTTTTGTACACTTCTTACGGGTTACCTCGTGTAGATTTAGACTGTAAGTCGATTATAAATTCTTTTACCAGAGTGGATTCAGTCAAATTATGCCGCTATGATGATGCGAGTTCCATCATTTGTCTCTATAAATCATTACACCAGTCTGATTAAGCTGAGTTGTTCAAAGTGAGGTAATCATGAAAGCATCCGATCTCTTTATTCGTTGCCTGGAAGCTGAAGGTGTAGAGTACATTTTTGGTGTTCCTGGTGAAGAGAATGCGGATATTATGATTTCACTGTTGGACAGCACCATTCGTTTTATTGTTTGTCGCCATGAACAAGGTGCCGCATTTATGGCTGATGCTTACGGGCGTTTAACTGGAAAGCCTGCGGTTTGCCTGGGTACTCTAGGTCCGGGAGCGACCAATCTGCTCACCGGAGTTGGAGATGCCGATATGGATCGCGCACCTTTGATTGTTGTCACTGGCCAAGCATCAACCACGCGCTTGCACAAGGAGTCGCATCAGGTAACTGACCTGGTGTCTATTTTCAGGCCGTGTGTGAAGTGGGGCGTACAGATCACTCATCCTGATTCGATTCCGGAAATTATCCGCAAGGCGTTTAGAATTTCGACAACGGATAAATTCGGCGCCTGTCATATCGATTTACCGGAAAACATCGCACATATGGAAACCCTGGCCCGCCCGTTGCGTCCCGAACCTGTTCTGGCTGGCGCACCTGATCCAGAATCTATTACCCGCGCCTCAAACATCATCAAAGCCGCTAAATTCCCGATTCTGTTGACCGGTAACGGCGTTTTTCGTGGAGACGCTGCAGATGACTTGCGCAGTTTTGCTCAGGCTACCGGTATCCCTGCAGTCAATACGTTTATGGGAAAAGGTGGAATTCCTTTAAGCAGCCCGTTATGCCTGTTTACTGTTGGCCTCGGTGCGCGAGATTATCCGGCAGTTGCTATCGAGCGTGCAGATTGTGTGATTACAATCGGGTTTGACATGGTCGAATACCACCCGACAAGCTGGAACCGGGGGAATCAAAAGCAGATTATTCATATTGATATGTCACCAGCTGAAATTGACAGTGATTATCAGACTGATGTAGAGCTTGTCGGCAATATCAGTACCTCACTGAGTGACTTGCAAAAAGCGCTGGGTGGTATGAATCGACCTTCCGCCGAGTCGTACAAGGACTTGCGGGATACCATGCTGGGTGAATTCAGTGAACATGCCAGTGATACCGCCATGCCGATGAAGCCGCAGCGAATTCTGTCGGATACAAAAAAGATTCTAAACAACAGCGATATTGTGTTATCCGATGTTGGCGCACATAAAATGTGGATTGCTCGCAATTTTCAGGCAGAACAGCCTAATACGGTATTGATTTCCAATGGCTGGTGCTCAATGGGGTTTGCTCTGCCTGGTGCGATTGGCGCCAAGCTGGCCCGCCCTGAACAAAACATCGTGGCAATTTGCGGTGATGGTGGAGTGATGATGAATATTCAGGAACTGGAAACAGCCGTTCGTGAAAATCTGAAGATTATCGTCATGGTCTGGTCAGATTCTGAATATGGCCTGATTAAATGGAAGCAGCAAGCCCAATTCGGTAAATACAGCCATATCGCATTTAACAATCCGGACTGGATGAAGCTGGCCGAGGCATTTGGCATGGATGGCTATCGTGTCGAACAAGCAGATGATTTAACCACAGCATTGCAATCAGCCATTCAATCACATCGTTCTGTGCTGATTGAAGTTCCTGTCGATTACAGCGAAAACATGAAGCTCACCGGACGCTTGTCGGAAATCCCCTTCGATGATTTATGCGGATGCTTGCAACACGTTGACCTGTTTAAACAATTACCGGAGCAATACCGGCGTACTATTGCCGAAATGATGGGCAGCGAGACATTTGAGGCAGGTGCGACGATTTTCAGCGAAGGTGATCCAGGTGATACTGTGTATATTGTGCATTCGGGCCGTGTCTCTATCCGCAAAGGCGATCAAGTGGTCAGTGAAGTCACTGATGGTGGTGAATTTGGTGAAATGGCAGCAGTGTCCAGTGCACCTCGCGCTGCTACTGTTGTTGCCGAGCAAGATACGGTTTGCGGTACCTTATCTGGCGAGGCGTTCCGCGAGCTACTCCGAGCCGAGCCAGATCTGGCGATTCATCTGACTCGATTGTTTGCTTCGCGATTCGCATCTGCAAAACGACGATAACCATTCCTTCTGTTATCTAAAATTTCATTAAATTCAATCGATTGACTCGATTTTCACCAGGTTTCAGATAAAATATCCAAAACGTTCGTTTATAGATTGCAAAGATCAAACAGGAATTTTAATCATTGCTGGATAGACTGGGTTTTGCGATGGGATTGCACTCAGATGTCTGGCCAGGACAGTAAAATGTTTCGCAAACAAACCATTCAATCATTCATTTTGTACATAACAATCAGTGCCGCTCCAGACTGGTCGGCTGCATATGCCTCCGAATGCGGAGTCATGTTATTACAGGATAACCGAAGTAATGGTGTCAGTGTCAGCGAAAACAAGTGTACCCAACCATCTTATATTTCCATCGGAACTAAAATTGATTTATCAAGTAACGGCAGACTCTGGCTAAAATCCAGTCAGGACCCGGTGATTGGCAAGCACTTTCAATTGATCTGCCAGAACCAGACTGATCGTTCACTGCAACTGGATTTTTCCGGTTTTCTGACCCCGTGGTTGAATCTATCCGCGCTCAACGAATGCACTGGCTGGATTAATAACCAATTACGCTGCGAAGGACAATCAGGCCAAAGAAACGGGTTTTTCTGTGTGCTGGCATTTGAAAAAGCAAGTTCTGCACTGGCAGACTCAAGCAATATCGAGCGTTCTACTTCAGTCAAGGTGCGAGGATTTGGTAACAATGCTGCCGAGTCATTCGACAAATCACAATTACTCGCTGAAATCAGTAACGATCTCGTGCTATGCAAGCAACTCAATCAGCATGTCACGACATTAAGCATTCGCTGGTCTGTTGATGCCAACAAGACAGTCAGCAATTTCAATATCTCACCTGAGCCACAATTAGCAGGTAATGCTTTATCCGAGTGCGCTCAAACAATTGTATCGACCTTCAATTACCCTGTGTTCAATAAAGCGGAAACATTTGAAATCAGTTTATAGAACAGCCAGCAATGCTTGACTTGATTTCGTTTAAGAAAGGCATTCTGGTTGTATTCATTTCGATTGCATTTTTGACCGGCTGGTTATTTGATTACAGTGTCGGTCTGAAAGCAGATTACTGGATTCACGATGCTGCTCTGGTCTATCAGCATCGCAATGAGTGGCAACACAGCGCAATTGTTACCCTGGATGATGGAGTGCCTCTAAGTGTCGGCAGAAAGCAGGCATTGCCACTGGCTGCTCTGGCGACAGAACGCATGATGGCTTACGGTGCTAAAGCGGTGTTTCTCGATGCCAGATTGTCCAAGGAGCAGGAAGGCCGAATGCCTTATGCACGTTGTATTGAAGACAACGGACGTGTGAGCTGGTCAATGCCGGAATGTACTGCATTATCCGATCAGCAATGCCGGATCAATTTCAGTGAGCTGGGGTCGGCACCTTTAAAAATGAGTTCGTCGGCAATTCAAAATTTCCGTATCGCCCCATACTTTGACAAGGATGATCTGCCTGATTTTCTGCTCTATGGTTGGGAAGCATCCTCGGCAATTCCTGCAAGTGGGCTGGAAGCCAGTGATCGCTTGGTGACTTCACAAAGCCCTATTGCACGCTGGATGGATTTAAGTGAAGATCATGCAATCCACCACATGGTCGGATTACTCAATTCACACCAGCAAGACCAGCTGTTTCAGCAATCCGAAGCCGACCAGCTTTGTGATAACGGCTATCCCTGCCGCCGCATTCGATTAAGCATTCCGCATTATAAAACCCGAACCAGTGGTCAACAACTGATTCTGCCGGTAAGCCGACTGGCGGCGTGTAACCCGGAAGCTGCACGGGACACTGCCCAGCTTGTCAAAGACAAAATTGTAATCTTTCAATTATCCGCGCCGAATGAATCAACAGATTTAATTGTCACTCCAATGACCACAGCCATGTTTGGCCCCAGACTGATGACGCCTGGTACTCAATATCTGGTTGATGCCATCGAAACCATTGTCAACAACGATGCCCCGGTTCCTCCGCCAAAATCAATCAAATCCGTATTGTTACTGTTTGCTGCAATTACCGGAGTGTTAAGCAGTTTGTATTTCAGCTACCAAACAGTCATGTTTACCGGGCTTTGGCTGTTTGCAGGACTGACTGCATTATGTGTCTTTAACCCGGTTATGCAATTATGGCCGGTTGTGTCCAGTCTGCTGGCGTTTACCACTGGTGTCGGACAAATGCTTGCATTTCATCTGGTACTGGGCTTGAAGGAAGGTCGACTGGTCAAGCAGTATCTTCCTCAGCAAGTTTACAATATGCTGATTTCATTAAAAAAGAATGAGAGTTTTAAAATCAGACATTGCCATGCCGCAGTGTTGATGAGCGACCTGGCCGGTTACACAACTGTCACAGGCTTACTCAAAGAGCCAAAATTAGTGCTCAAATTGATGAATGATTATCTGGAAGAAACATCGTATATTCTGCAGAAAAAATACGATGGTATCCTGGAAACCTATGTTGGCGATATGGTGTGTTATTACTGGCACGAAGATGATAGCGCCAATCATACTGAAATGTATCGCAAAGCCCTGCTCGGAGCCATCGAATTACACGACTTGCAAAAACAGTTTTTCATCACTCTGCAGCAACGCTACCAGGATACAATCGACCCGGAGTCTTTAAACCAGATCAACCACATCATCGATGCCGGAATCGGCATCACCGCCGGGCATGTCGTGATGGGTAATCTCGGCCCCAAGCACGGCATCAAAAAATTCGGTATCCTGGGTGATCCCCTCAACCTCGCCGCCAGAGCCGAAAGCCTGACCCGCTTGTTCAGCACCGATATCATCGTTGCCGGTGATCTGATCCAGGCCGTCTCCTCAGCAGGACTTGTGGCAAGACGACTGGGTACAATCAAGGTAAAAGGCCGCATCGAACCTGAATCCCTCTACGCAGTCGGTCAACCTCATGAAACCGGATTCAAGCAGGATAACATTCAACAATGGACCACCTGGATTAACACAGTAGAAACCGGTCACAACCCCGAACAAACCCCATGTCCCGACTGCTACACACAGGACAAAATCACCATCCTTAACTGGAAACAACGCAACCGTCTTGGTGATGATGGGGTATGGAATTTGGATGAAAAATGATTCGTAAAACCTTATTCCTTAAATATCAAACAAATGAAAGTACTCACCCATGAATTGAAAAATCTATATTATTCTGCAAGTTATAAATCAAGTTGAGTTATTTGGCTCAAACCTGCTTCAATAAACTTCCTTGCAGCCTCACCTAATGCTAATCGTATGCGCGTAAAACCATTAAATGCATCACCCATAGTTTTTGTAGAGCTAGTTCTTATAAACTCGTCCATAACTACATGTTTTGTTGCACAATTGCTCAAATTCCAAACTCCTCCAATGTTTACTGTATATATCCATCCGCCAGGTGGTGCTTGAATATCAGCGTCGACTTTAAGGCAATAATCGGCGTTTTCCTTAACTATTTTTGTGAAAAGTTCTGATTGTTGGATAGATATTTCAATGGCTGAATGAAAATCTAAGGTTTGAATAAGAGTATCTTCTAACAAGCCATCACTCTCGTCACCTTGCACTTCCAATGATACTGTAAATGGATGATTTTTTATGTCGCTTATATTTCCTACCATGTCAGATGCACTTGGGTTTACGCTGCAGCCATAACTAAGAATCAAGAACATGAACAAAAAAAGAATGAAAGATAGCTTATTAAAATTTTTAATGGCTTTCATGGAGTTGCTCCAAAGATACATATACCTGACTGTCAATTTCTCCATTCCAAAAAACTATAGGAAGGAATGGAATACCAATGAGTGTGGCAACACATACTGCTGCAATTCCCCCAGCCCGATCATTTAGCTCTGGGCTTAATGTTATATTTTGAGGAATAAACCCTTCTGCAGAGACTTGAATATTATACTGGTTGCCAATCCATCGCCCATATTTAAGAACATTGTGTGATAGTAATTGTTCATCTAGCAAAACTTTAGCATTAGAAGGGCTAGTAACAATTACTGAGCGTGAGCTACATCCAATTAGTTGGGTAGACGTTATGAGAAGTATGACTATAAAATGTATTAAGCTTCTTTTCATAATTAGTCAGCTCTTATCTGTGAAAGCAATGTACTGTCAGCAGTGAAAGATTCTTTATGGTTATTATGTGATGATTCAGAGTCAACTCTTACTTTTATAAGATTTGCTTTTATTTCCTCAGGGCTTAGCTTTGTTCCTGCTCCTGTAGAAGAATCCACAATTATACCAATAAGACCTCCTAATAATAAGTTCCCCCATAACCATCCATTAGTCGATGTTTTCAAGGTAACTTTGTAAGGCTCATAACCTTCATGACTAATAGTAACTCGATACGGCCCCCCATCTCGCTCAAGCTCCATACTTGCAGGAGTAAAAGTGTTTTGATATTGGCCTGGCTCAACAACAATGGTCGCACCTGTTGGATTAGATGATACAGCGATGTTTTGTGTTGTACCTGATACAATGGTTGCACATCCAAAAAGATGTATATAACTTGATAGAATTACAGGAAATAATATTATTTTTTTGCTACTCATTTTAGAACCCTCACCAATGATATTGGTTTGAACTTAGCGATTAAAACTTTTCCATTTAGCCTCCTAATTTTTCCGAAAACGCTTTAAAAAACACATCCAGTTGTTACCCATGCGCCTCTATCTTACTTAAGAAATCTATTATTCTCATGTTTTTTATTCTTCAGTCTAATAAAATTTGAAACATATATCAATTACAACTAGCATCTCAAATATTTTTTTGGAAAAAACACAACAGCTACAACCTAAAGCTGATGAGTTCGTATAATGGATTAAAGTCCGGATACAGGTCATAAGACCCCTTATGTCTCCGTTTTAAATTATCATCACCTTTTTACTCAAAATGATGTTCTAAATAATTTTGGAGCATTTCTTCTGTTAATTCACCTGATGTGACACAAAAATATCCTCTAGCCCAAATATATCTTCCCCATTTTCGTTATTAAAAATCAGGAAAACGTTCAAATATCTTCGATGCATTTCTTCCCTTGATTCGTCTCATTATTTCGCTGGGTGACAAATTAGGCGGTGCAGAAACCAGTAGGTGAACATGATTTTTTCTGACAATTCCCTTTAAAATTTGAATCTCTAATGCCTCGCAAGTTTGACGAATTAACTCTTACTTGTTAGCCAACGTCACCTTTAAGCATCTGATAACGATATTTTGTAACACATACAAAATGATGCTGAATATTAAATACCGTATGACTGCCATATCTATAATCCTTTGCAACTCAACAACTGTTTGAAAATTTCTATTCTAAATTATAGATAAATCTGACCACATAAAGACGGTGGCTTTAACCCTAACAGGGACTAATAACAGTAGAATATTAGGTTCTTTATGCAAGTATTTAATATGTTGCATGTTTAGGCAGAAGAATGATTGGTAAACAACCATGAACTATATAGTACTAATCGCACGAATCTTCATACCTAAACACTCACCTGAATTAGTTGTAATTTAACAAGCTATGTATAGCAATTTAATATCCCGAATCACAAAAATCAGTAGCATTAAAGTCTGTTATAGTGAAACCTAATTGATATAAAACAAATTCAAAAACCTAACTCTGGAACTTTAAAGTGGAATTCGGACTTTTTAGCAAGAAACAATTTCTTTTAATACCAAACTGCATTTTTTCTGATCTGCTTTTGACATTCCCTGTGTTTTTGATTTAGACTTGCCAGCCTGTTTGTCAGGTGCCCGGTGTTTTTACCGGGATAATCGGGAAGTTGGTCTGAAGCCGACACTGCCCCCGCAACGGTAGACGTGTCATAGCGAAGTAAGACTGAATTCAATTCAGTGATTTCAGCTATTGATCGAATCAAGTATCCACCGATTTATTCGGGAAGGTGATTCGAAACAGTGTGTTACGACATGTAAGTCCGGAGACCGGCCTGACAATTGGTTACTTTCATACTGCGGAGGGCGGTATCGGAGAGGACTCATTGCCAATGCATTGATGATTTTTGATGTATTGCCGAATCACCTTGCTGTTGAGTCAGGGCGATCTCCCTTTCTGTTTCTACTCCTGCAGTCTTCGCTTTGCTTAAAGCACTGAATTGCAAGGAACAGAATTATCGTGTTTTCGTCTCACTCAAGTCAATTTACTCTTAGATCCACCCTGTTTGTTTCATTGTTGTTGCCGCAACTGACACATGTGTCAAGAGCTGATCAGCAACCTGAGCAATTGAAACCAGTGTTTGTTACTGCGACCCGAACTGCGATTACCGCAAATGAATCGTTGGCACCGGTTTCAGTGATTGATCGTGAAGACATCGAGCGCTGGCAAATCAATTCTGTGCAGGATGCATTGCAGCGGACTCCAGGAGTCAATATTGCAAACTCGGGCGGACAAGGCAAGGTCAGCTCGATTTTCCTGCGTGGGACAAATTCGGATCATGTTCTGGTGCTGATCGATGGTCAGCGTGTTGCTTCTGCAACAACTGCAACTGCGGCAATCGAGCAGATTCCCATTGAACTGGTTGAGCGCATAGAAATTGTTCGCGGACCGCGTGCAGCACTGTACGGTTCGGAAGCAATTGGCGGAGTTATTCAGATTTTCACCCGCCAGACCAGCTCCGCGACTGTCAAACCCTACCTCATTGCTGGTGGTGGCACCGATAAAACCTACCGAACCGCTGGCGGTGTTTCAGGCCGTGTTGATGATTTCTGGTATAGCGTAAACGCCAGTCACTACCATACCAATGGCTTTAATGCCTGTTCCGGTATTTTGAACAGAGCCGGATGTTTTGATCACGAACCGGATAACGACGGATTTATCCGCACATCGGGTTCTGCGCGACTTGGATACAGTTATGACGATGTACTGGAAATAGAAGGCAATTTTCTGCAAACCAACGGTAACAGTGAATTTGACGGCAGCTTCCAGAATCGCACAAAAACCGTTAACCAGGTTTACGGTGGACGATTAACACTGACTCCGAATGACCAATGGGATATTATTTTTTCCGGTGGACGAACCAGGGACGAAAGTGATAACTACAATGACGGCGTGTTTGCCAATTCGTTTGTGACTCGCAGATTGACAGCTCTGGCGCAGAGCAATTATCGCATCAATGACGATCATCAACTGACTCTGGGATTTGAATACTGGGACGACCGTGTTGGTGGCACCACTGGTTTTTCAGAAAACAGCCGCGATAATAAAGCTGTTTTTCTGCAATACCAGGGACTTGTTGACAATATTGACTGGCTGGCCGCTATCCGCTTCGATAACAATGAGCAATTCGGTAATAACATGACCGGCGACATCGCTCTGGGATACAGTTTCGATAGCGGGATTAAAATCGTCGGTTCATATGGACGTGCATTCAAAGCGCCCTCGTTCAATCAACTGTATTTTCCTGACAGCGCTTTCTTTTTATCCAATCCGAATCTGAACCCGGAAAAGTCCCAGACTGCTGAATTACAAATCAAGGGTAGTCATTATTCTGTTGATTGGTCCGTCAGTGGATACTGGACCTGGGTTGATAACCTGATCAGCACAGTACAAATCGACCCCACTGATTTTAGCTCGCCGTTTACATCGGCCAATATCTCGGAATCCATGATTCGTGGTCTGGAATTCACGTTCTCCACTGCAGTGTATGGCTTTGATATTTCGACAAATCTTACTCTTCTCGACCCCATTGATAAAAGCTCCGGTTCCAGTCATGGCAATCGTTTACCGAGGCGTCCAAAGCAAACTTTCACGTTCAATCTGGATCGGGCGCTGGGTGATTTCAACTTCGGCACAACTGTCAGAGGCGAAAGCAAACGTTTTGATAATGCCGGTAATACCTCACGGGTTGCAGGATTTGTTACTGTGGATTTGCGCGGTGAATACCATCCTGTTCCTGACTGGACCTTGCAGGTTAATATCAACAATCTGCTCGATAAAAACTATGAAACTGTACGCTATTTTAACCAGGATGACAGAAGCTTTTTGTTCACAGTGCGCTATACACCGACAGGATTCTGAGCATCAGTCATTAACTCAGAGTGTAGAAATGATTATGGGGTTAAATACAGACACTTTGCCCGTTGTCGTTTCATTGCAGTTGATGCCGCCAACGAAAACACGTTAACGGCACAGAATCTTGCGGACTCACTATACTCTAATGGTGTAAAATAAAGGAAGTCAATCGTTTTTCCTTTAACGACGTGTTTTACGGATTAAACAAAGCTGCGAGTTGATCGTGAGCTGCGTTAGTTGGTATTGTCGTGGACTGGCCTAAACGAGTGTCTTTATTGTGCAATATTTTTTCGAGCTAAAAGCAACTGTTGTCTGCACAGTTCAGCTAAGGAATTACCGATGACCAAACTACACTCACGATTCATTGTCTTTGCGTTGGCAATATTAATGCTGATGACACGTTATGATCATTTCGGATCAGCTGTCAGTTTGCCTGATGCATCCTTGGCAATCTTCTTTTTTGCTGGTTTGTATTCAATCCGCGCGGGCGGCTTTGTGCTGTTGCTTGTCGAAGCATTCGCCATTGATTATGTTGCAACGCAGGTTGGCGGAGTCAGTGATTTTTGCATTACCCCGGCTTACCTCTTCCTGATACCAGCCTATGCTGTTTTGTGGCTGACCGGTCTCTATAATCGCCAGCTTCTTGGGTATTCAGTCAAACAGGTTATCAATCTTGCAGGTGCTCTGATTGTCGCAACCAGCATGTCTTTTTTGATGTCCAATGCCAGTTTCTATTTGCTTTCCGGCTATGTTGCCGATCAAAACTGGGCTGGATTTTTTGAACAATTGATACGTTATTATCCGCACTATCTCCTAACAGCGTTACTGTACGCTTCAGTCATTCTCTCATGTCAGTTTGCATGGCAAACCCTGCAAATAAATCATACCAAAGAACTCCAATAATTACAGATAGTTAAACACCAAACATTTTAGACAACATACTATGTAGTAAGCATCGGTTGCAGATTATCTGTGCAATTGTGCTTTTTAATTGATCATGACCGAATCCAGTTATTTAGACGCTCCTTCGCGCTCCACGCCTGAAACGCATTTGCGTAGCAAGCAGAAGCTTGCCCGCATCCCGATCAAAGTCGAACCGAGTGTTACACAACTGCGTAAGCCAGCCTGGATTCGCTCCCAGCTACCCAGTGGTTCCAAAGTTGCGTCTGTCAAAAGCATATTGCGTGAACACGGTTTGCATAGTGTTTGTGAAGAAGCTGCATGCCCTAATCTGGGTGAGTGCTTCAATCGCTCCACAGCGACATTTATGATTCTCGGCGACTTATGTACCCGGCGTTGTCCGTTTTGTGATGTCGCACATGGGCGACCACGACCACCTGACCCTGAGGAGCCTGCAAAACTGGCATTAGCGATTAAAGAGTTGGCCTTGAAACATGTCGTGATCACCTCGGTGAACAGAGATGACTTGCGCGATGCCGGTGCCGGTCATTTTGCTGAATGCATCAAACAGATACGACTGCACGATACTCAAACCAAAATTGAAATTCTGGTGCCGGATTTCAGAAAACGAGTCGCTGCTGCACTGAGCTGCTTTGAAAACAATGCTCCGGATATTTTCAACCACAATCTGGAAACAGTTCCCCGGCAGTACCTGAAATGTCGACCTGGTGCAGATTACCAGCAATCTCTGGATTTATTGAAGCAGTTTAAAGCCGAGCATCCTGATGTGTTAACCAAATCCGGGCTGATGCTTGGTCTTGGCGAAACCATTGACGAAATCAAAGATGTCATTTCAGACTTATTTGATCAGCAATGCGATATGCTGACTCTTGGACAGTACCTGCAACCAAGCCCTCACCATTTGCCGATTGAGCGCTATCTGACGCCGGATGAGTTTGACGAACTCGCTGATTTTGCCAGAAATAAAGGGTTTCGCTATGTCGCCAGTGGCCCAATGGTACGATCATCGTATTTTGCAGAACATCAGACTGCTCTGTAACCGATTGTTTACTTTGACAACAATAGCTTGAATCAGGCGATCTGGCCTGATTGAGTATTCGAAGAACTCCAGTCATAGCTTTCAAGATAGTGTCTGGCGATCTCCAGGCGATTATCATCAGACTCCGAAAGGATACGTCGCCACTGCCGCGCACCCGGCTGTCCGTGAAACAACCCCAGAATATGCCGCATCAGTGTTTGCAGGCGCACGCCCTGACCGAGCTGTTGCTCTGCGTAATCCAGATAGCGTTGTAATACGTCTCGGCGGGATTGGTTGACCGCACTATCAGAATACAGTTGCTGCTCGATGTCATGCAGAATAAACGGATGATCACACAGTAGTCGCCCAAGCATCACCCCATCGACGTGTTTTAAATGATCCTTAATTTGATCGACATCCGTAATTCCGCCGTTAATAATCAGTTCAAGATGCGGGAAGTCCTCGGCCAGTTGATAAACCATGTCATACATTAATGGTGGAATGCTGCGGTTTTGCTTGGGTGACAGACCTTTTAACCAGGCTTTACGGGCATGAATATAAAATGTATTGCAACCTGCCTCAGAGACAATACGGATAAACCGGCTGAGCGCTTCGTAGCTGTCACAATCATCGACACCAAGCCGGTTTTTCACCGTAACCGGAATTGAAACATGATCGCGCATGGCCGACACACACTCTGCAACCAGCTCAGGCTCTTTCATCAAGCACGCACCGAAGCGCCCTTTTTGGACACGATCACTGGGGCAACCGACATTAAGATTGACTTCATTATATCCGTGCTCTTCTACCAATCCTGCACATTGAGCCAATAATTCCGGGTCGCTGCCGCCCAGCTGAAATACCACTGGGTGTTCGACTGGATGGTAGGCCAACTGATGGTTCCGGTTACCATGTTTCAGCGTATTCGCAGTGACCATTTCTGTGAATAACACAAGATGCGGCGATATCAAGCGCAGAAAATAGCGAAAATGTCGATCTGTCCTGTCCAGCATCGGCGCCAGACAGAGAGTCCTGTTGATTTCTGTTGGCGATTGAATGTGTTGATGATTTGCTGCCACTCAGTCTAACCTGTGATCCCGCCCCGACCTTCGCTGATCAGCTGTTTCATATTTTGCACAGCGGCCTGCAACCCGGTAAACACAGCTCTGGCAATAATGGAATGACCAATGTTGAGCTCCACGATTTCCGGAATCCGGCAAATCGGTTGAACATTGTGAAACTGGATGCCATGCCCACCATTGACTTGCAACCCGGCCTGGTGCGCATAACTTGCAGCGGCTCTCAATCTGGCCAATTCCTTTTTCTGTTCGACATCATTAGCGGCATCGGCATAACATCCGGTGTGCAGCTCAATGACTGGCGCGCTGGTATTCAATACTGCATCGATCTGCTTCGGTTCAGGATCGATAAACAAGGACACTTCACAACCCGCTTCGGCAAGCCGGTCACACGCGCTTTTCACGGCATCAGAATGAGCAACCACGTCAAGCCCACCCTCGGTAGTCAACTCCTGGCGTTTTTCCGGAACCAGACAGACTGCTTGAGGTTTGATACGAGTGGCGATTTCGATCATTTCCTCAGTGACAGCCATTTCCAGATTGAGACGGGTTTGCACACGTTCGCGTAACAACTCGATATCGCGGTCCTGGATATGGCGACGATCTTCACGTAAATGCGCAGTAATTCCGTCAGCTCCGGCTTGTTCAACCAGAAGTGCAGCCTGCAGCGGGTCCGGATACAGTGTTTTGCGGGTTTGACGCAAAGTGGCAACATGGTCAATATTGACACCCAGACGGATTAATTGAATTTCACTCATGATTGACTCGATTTCAGGAAACGTTAGGTGGTTTGAATTGTCCTGAAAAGATCACGACTGCGCAAGGGTTTTCCTTCCAAAATATCATCAATAATACGGCGCAGCAGTTGCTTGGCTTCACGTCGATGTTGTGAATTTAACGGTTGATTCCTGGACAGCGCCAACAGAGTTGCCCCAGAGACCAGTGCATCATTCATGGATTCACTAGCCACCAAACCCTGTCGGGTAATATATCGATAAAACCGTGAATGCTGTATCAATTCACCAGTTTGACTATCATGATCAAGCTGTAGTCCATAACCGATATCATTGAGTAAACTTAATTCGAAATGGCGCAATATTGGCTCCAGGTCGTCACTTTGCTGCAAATGATTAATCGTCGTTTGGTAATTATCGAACAGTTGCGGGTGTGGATCGTTGTGTTGCAGCAGGTTGACTACCAGCTCATTGAGATACAAACCACAAAACAAAGGTTGTGCGCAGAGCTTGAGCGGTTCCTGACAGCGTTCTGCCAGAGTCAAGGTTGCGAGGTCGGATTTTCCGGTCCAGGTAACGCGAAGCAGGTTGAATGGCTCCAGTATGCCATTGTATTTTGACTGCTTGCTTTTAGCGCCCTTGGCAATAACAGTTTTTCTGCCAACCGAACGGCAAAACAATTCGACGATTAAGCTGCTTTCCTTAAACGCACGTTTGTGGATAATGAACGCTGAATCGCTGGTGGTTAAATGGCTTGCTGGCATTGAGATTTTTGATCAATTCAATCATGATAACCGAGCGTATTAATGAGCCGTTCGTTATCAGCCCAGCCGCTTTTAACTTTAACCCATAAATTGAGAAAGACTTTTCGATCAACCATGTTTTGAATATCAACCCTGGAACGTTCCCCGACCCGTTTTAATACCTGGCCTTTATCACCGATGACAATGCGTTTCTGACTGTCTCGTTCGACCCAGATAATCGCGCTGATTTCAACAAGGCGTTCGGTTTCCTTGTAAAGTTCAATTTCAATGGTCAAAGAATAAGGCAGTTCTTTGGACAAGATCTGGGTTAATTTTTCGCGGATGATTTCTGAGATAAAAAAACGCTCAGGGCGATCAGTGAGTTGATCTTCAGGATATATCAAATCAGATTCCGGTAACAAGCTGACTATCGATTTTTCCAGAGCATCGAGATTTGTTGATTTAAGCGCGGAAACCGGAATCAATTCGGCGAATGTATATCTTCGGGCAACGTCTTGCAGAAAAGGCAGACAAGCAGATTTTTCCTTGACCAGATCCAGCTTGTTAATTACAAAAATAACCGGTACTGCAATGTGTTTGAGTTTTTCCAGCACCAGTTCATCGTCATCCCGCCATTGCAGTGAATCATTGACCCAGATTACAACATCGACACCGGTCAGGGTTGCCTGCGCGGTCTGGTTCAAGTGCCGATTCAGTGCTTTTGGCTGGCTACGGTGTATGCCGGGTGTATCCACATAGATCAGTTGCGCCTGCTCAGTTGTTTTGATGCCGATGATGCGGTGTCTGGTAGTCTGTGGCCGACGTGAAGTAATGCTGAGTTTTTGTCCCAGCAAAAAATTGAGTAATGTCGATTTGCCCACATTGGGGCGGCCAATCAATGCAGCGTAACCGGCTTTCAATGGGATAAACCATCGTCAAGCTGGTCAAGCAGTTTTTGTGCGGCTTGTTGTTCTGCACGTTTTCTAGATGAACCGCTTCCACGGGTCATCAGGTTTTTATCGTCGACCCGACATTCAACGTGAAATACCTGCTCATGAGATAACCCTTCGCTGGTCAGCAAAGTATAAACCGGAATAGAAAGCTTCCTGCCTTGAAGAAACTCTTGTAAGCGGGTTTTGGGATCTTTGATAACGTGGTTATCGGATGTCGCCTCCAGTAAGTCAGCAAATAAATTTAAAATCCAGCGTTGTGCTGCACTAAATCCCTGGTCTTTAAAAATGGCACCGATAATTGCTTCCAGTGCATCTGATAAAATTGAATTACGGTTAAAGCCACCGCTTTTAAGCTCGCCCGACCCAAGAATCAGGTAATCACCCAGCTTGAGAGAACGTGCACGCTCGGCCAGAGTTGTCTCATTGACAAGACTGGCACGCAATCGGCTCAGTGTCCCTTCATTGGCTTTGGGAAATTGTTCAAACAAGGCATTGCCGATGACAAAATTAAGCACCGAATCACCAACAAATTCCAGACGTTCGTTATTCTCGCTGCCTGCGCTACGGTGAGTCAGCGCAATGTGCAGCCATTTTATGTCCTTGAATGGGCACTGAATTGCTTTTTCACACTGTTTTGGTGATAAGGTCAACGGTCCCCCAATTCAAATCCTTCCTTAAATGTAACCAGAACATCAAGGTTTCCGACAATATTTTCAACAACTTCGTATTCAAGCTCAAGTTTCAAATAATGATTGCCACGTTTGGTAATAATCGCATCCCTGGCATTGACATCTTTGACATAACTGACATCGAAACGTTTCTCGATTCCTGAACGCACCTGACGCTTGCTCATTTCAAGCGCACCTGGATCGTTTTTCAACTTTGCTACGGCCTGTTTAACCAGATAATTATCGTAATAAATCGGGCCAATTTTCAAAATCAGCAAAGTAAAAAAAGCGACAACCAGCAAGATAACAACAATACTGATAAATGTCAGACCATTGGCTTTTGAGCGATAAAGTTTCATAATCGGATACCTGTGATGCAATTCAATAATACTCATTAGAGTATAGACTATTGCGGTACAGTCCCGATTCTGCTAAAACCGATCTTGGTTGCGGTATCGATATCAAAATTCATCCAGATGAAAAATGCCTTTCCAACCAGATATTCTTCCGCAACTGTCCCCCAGAATCGACTGTCATTACTGTTATCGCGATTATCTCCCATCACGTAATAATGACCATCGGGGACAATATAATCACGACTCACTCCAGGCTGCCTTTCTACGCGTAAAATCTGGTGTTCGGCACCTTCCAGGTCTTCAGTGAATTCAAGCGCCCCAGTCATATTTTTTCCACCGCCAATGCCTTGATATCGAGCGGTAAATTTTCGTGTTATCGGTTTGCCATTGATGTATAGCTGTTTGTTTCGGTAGGTCACTCGATCACCGGGCATACCGACAAGTCGTTTAATGTAGTCAACCTTTGGATCGCGTGGGTAGCGAAACACAATGATATCACCACGCTTGGGTTCCTCGATATCGATAATCTTTTTGTTGATTACCGGCAAACGTATGCCATAAATAAATTTATTGACGAGAATGAAATCACCAACCAGCAAGGTCGGCATCATGGAACCCGATGGAATTCTGAATGGCTCGACCAAAAAAGAGCGCAACAGAAAAACAATAAAAATAACCGGAAAAAACGATTTGGCGTATTCAACCAGCAGCGGATCGGGTTGATCTTTTTTTTCGGGGTGGCGTTTGATGTAAAGAGTGTACACAAGCCAGATCACACCTGTAATCAGTGAAGCCAGCGCTAAAAAAAATGAAAAATCGTAATCCATAAACGGGTTTCCTTACGAGAATCGATACTGGTTCTTGTTGTTATTTAATCTGTTGACGTGCTCTTTAATCAGTGTTGTTTTTGATTTGCAGCACGGCAAGAAAAGCATCTTGGGGAATTTCAATATTGCCAACCTGTTTCATTCGTTTTTTACCGGCTTTCTGTTTTTCAAGCAATTTTCGTTTACGACTGACATCCCCACCATAACACTTGGCGGTAACATTTTTTCGCATTGCTTTAACAGTTGAACGCGCAATAATTTTAGAACCGATTGCAGCCTGGATCGCAACCTCAAACATCTGCCTGGGAATCAGATCTTTCATCTTATCGACCAACTCCCGGCCACGGGATTGGGAATCATCACGATGCACAATAATTGACAGCGCATCAACCGGGTCACCATTGATCAAAACATCGAGTTTGATCAACGGTGCGGCTTGAAAACGTTTAAATTCATAGTCGAACGATGCATATCCGCGACTGACTGATTTCAGGCGGTCAAAAAAATCCAGAACTATTTCACTGAGTGGAATTTCATACACCAGTGAGACCTGATTGCCAACATAGACCATGTTTTTCTGAACACCGCGTTTTTCAATACACAAACTGATCACGCTGCCGACGTAGTCCTGCGGTACCAATATACTGGTTTCGACTATGGGCTCCTGTATCTCGTTGATTCTTCCGGCTTCCGGTAGTTTTGCCGGATTATCAACCTGGACTGTATCGCCGCTGGTCGTGACGGCCTGGTAGATTACAGTTGGGGCAGTGGTGATCATATCCATATTGTATTCGCGCTCTAGACGCTCCTGGATAATCTCCATATGCAAGGTACCGAGAAACCCGCAGCGAAACCCGAAACCCAGCGCAGTTGATGTTTCCGGTTCAAATTCCAGCGACGCATCATTGAGACGCAGCTTCTGTAAAGCTTCCCGCAGCTTTTCATAATCATCTGAACTGACTGGATAAAGCCCCGCAAAAACGCGCGGTTGCGATTCCTTGAAACCGGGTAACGGATCGGCGATAGTGCCAGTCGCTGAGGTAATGGTATCTCCGACAGGAGCACCAAAAATTTCCTTGATCCCGGCCACGACGTAGCCGACTTCACCTGTCCTCAGATATTCCTTTTCAGTACGTTTGGGCGAAAAAACTCCCAGGTTGTCAACCTGAAAGGTTCGTCCGCTGGAATGAATGCGGATTTTCTGCTTGCGTTTGATTTGCCCGTTGACCACCCGAACCAGAGACACCACGCCAAGATAACTGTCAAACCAGGAATCAATGATCAAGGCTTGCAAGGCATCATCAATATTACCGACCGGAGCCGGGATGGAATTGACCAGTTGTTCCAAAACACCTTTCACGCCTAACCCGGTTTTGGCGCTGATCTCCAGTGCCTCGGTGGCATCGATACCAATAATATCCTCGATTTCCAGCTTTACACGCTCAGGTTCTGCAGACGGTAAATCGATCTTGTTCAGTACCGGGATCACTTCCAGCCCCTGGTCGATTGCGGTATAGCAATTAGCAACACTCTGTGCTTCTACGCCTTGTGCGGCATCAACGACCAGCAAAGCGCCTTCGCAGGCGGCCAGTGAGCGGGATACTTCATAGGAAAAATCGACGTGCCCTGGCGTATCGATAAAATTTAACTGGTAAGTTTCACCATCGTCAGCTTGATATAACAAAGTGACGCTTTGTGCTTTAATGGTAATGCCGCGTTCTCGTTCCAAATCCATGGAATCCAAAACTTGTGCGGACATTTCCCGATCTGACAAACCTCCGCAAGTTTGAATGAATCGGTCGGCTAGCGTCGATTTTCCATGATCGACATGGGCGATAATCGAGAAATTCCTGATTCTGGATTGATCAACATTATCAGTCATTCAGTTTTATCGCCAAATAAATCGGGTTATTGCCGCGTTGCACAAGAATAGCCACCGGACGACCAGTTTCCAGGTCGTCCACCAGTTTTTCAAGTTCCTTAGCTCCTGCAACATCCTTGTATTGAACCTGCAGAATGACATCCCCCCGTCTTAACCCAGCCTCTGAGGCTGGACCTTGTTTAACCTGGGTAATCAGAGCACCACCTTTGGCAATTTCAAATTGAGAGCGCATGTCATCAGGTACATTGGACACATTCACCTTCATGCGGTCAAACCAAATAGTCCCATCATCTGCACTCGGCATAGGAGACGCTTCCATTTCGTCTGTAAGCTCACCAATTTTCACACTTAAATGACGTTTTTCCCCTTTACGAATCACAACCACAGGTATTTTTCTACCGATTGCAGTGACTCCAACCATTGCCGGTAATGTGGAAGAAGTTGGTACATTTTTGCCATCATATTTGATAATGACATCACCCACTTTCAAACCTGCTTTTTGCGCAGGGCTGTTTTTGATGACTCTTGAAATCAGCGCGCCTTCTGGTTTATCCATATCAAACGATGCTGCCAATTCACGCGAAACATCCTGAATCTGTACACCTAACCATCCACGTTGCACATGCCCTGAGGATTTAAGCTGGTCGACAACTTTCATGGCAACATCCATTGGCACTGAAAATGATAATCCCATGAAACCGCCGGTACGGCTGTAAATCTGTGAATTGACTCCGACCACTTCACCGTTCATGTTGAATAACGGCCCACCTGAATTACCAGGGTTGATTGCGACATCAGTCTGAATGAACGGAACGTAACTGTCACTGGGCAAACTGCGACCCTTGGCGCTGACAATGCCGGCTGTGACAGAATGGTCAAAACCGAATGGTGAACCGATTGCCACCACCCATTCACCAACTTCAAGTCGATCAGAGTTGCCGATTTTAATAGCGGGTAAATCATCTGCATCGACTTTAAGCAACGCAATATCACTGCGCTTGTCCGAACCAACCAGTTCAGCTTCAAGCTCACGCCTGTCTTGTAAACGGACAATAATGGTATCGGCATTTTTGACAACATGATGATTGGTAATCAGATATCCATCGTCCGAGATGATGAAACCAGATCCAAGCGACTTGGCATTATGACGAGGAGTGGGTAATTTTCTGCCGGGCTCACCAAAAAAACGCCGAAAAAACTCATCCAGCGGTGCGCCATCCGGCAACTCCATCGTTGTGTCTTCATCAGCAGTTTCAGGTGTTTTTTGAGAGGTACTGATATTAACAACTGCAGCGGCATGTTGTTTGACCAGGTCAGTGAAATCAGGTAATTCTGCCATTACGTTCTGAAAAGGCAATACAGCAGACAAAACCAGAATATAAATCAACGAAATGTTACGAACCATCATTGTCGGTTTCATGGTGTTTCTATTCTCTTAATCTCTTTTAAAACAATTGCTTAAATTTGACAGGAGTGTGGGGTGAATGGATTGTCTGCCCATCCTGAAATTTTGAGTCAAGGTGGATCAAATTCATAACCAAAGTGCAGGTGAACATTTCCTTCAGCCAATCACTACTCTATATAGACGTGAATCAGTTTTTTCAAGTTCAGGTTTTCAAATTGCAAAACTGGGCGATGAACACTTAGTTTGTCTATCCAGGTCGTGTCTTATTTCGATCGTTTGATTCGCACAGAAACTGAGCAGTATACATGAGAACCGCCTTCATAAAAAATCTGTGGCGAGTAACAACCCTACCTGTAAACTGAATACACATGTGACTGGCCGATTTTTCCTGTAATCGGCAGGTTGAGACAATGTTGTACTGATTTGGAAGGTTAATTATGAGCAAATACAAAACGGGGTCGGGAAACCTTTCTGTATTAAGAAACAGTTTATCCGGTTTCCCTCACTGTACAGGTTTGAAACCTAACGGAATTGAGCAATTAATGTTGCTTTGGCTTTTCCTTTAGTTTTCGGAATTCAGACTGACAACTCTGACTGCCGGAATTAAGGGTTGCTGTTTGATGGAGTTGGAGTATTCGTATTCTCCATGCGAAACAAGGTATTCATTAAATGCCTGTTCAGAAGGTATTTGAGGTTGGGAGTAAACGTTTGAAGCTGCAGCACGTACAGGTTGAGTATGAATGACAACTGGCTGTGAGGGTAATTCTGCAGGTTGTGATTCCGCGACCATATTATCGGCCATGCTGTCAGCTGTCGGTAATGTCTGGCCTGGAACCGGACCGACATGTTGGGCAAATTGCTGATAACCGTAGACCATCATTGCCAGTACACCGGTTGCTGCAATCATACTGCTGCGTCTGAGAAAGGTGCGTTTGACGTTTTTACCTTTTGCACTGTTGTGTTGAGCGCCCGGAACAAATAGAGTCGGTTCTGACTCCAGGGCTTTGTGAACAGCGTCGACAAATCCATCACTGGCAACAACTGGTGGCTGACTATTCATAACCGATCGTATCTGGTTATAGCGTTTCCATTTTCCGGCTAGTGCAGGCTCTGAATTGATACATTCCCATAATGCAATGGTGTCCTGTGTTGATAACTCACCATCCAGTAATTGGGACATTTTAAATTTAGAATCATTGTCCATTATTTTCACCCTGTTGATTACTCTGTATTCCCAGACAGAGATTGAATTTTTTTATCGATAGCTTCCCTTGCTCTAAAAATTCTTGAGCGAACTGTGCCGACAGGGCATTCCATGGCTTCTGCAATTTCACTGTAACTCAATCCTTCAAATTCACGCAGCGTAATCGCTGTTTTTAATTCATCCGGTAAACCTTCAATCGCACTGTGAATCATTTCCACCACTTCTTTGCCAATCGCCAGTTGTTCAGGGGTATCATATTCCCTTAAATGCTGGGCGCCTTCAAACTGTTCGGCTTCCTGAATATCAGATTGGATATCCGAGGGCCGCCGAGAACGCGCAACCAGATAATTTTTCGCTGTATTGATGGCAATTCGATACAGCCAGGTAAAAAAAGCACTGTCACCTCTAAAGTTGGGCAGCGCCCGGTAGGCTTTGATGAAAGCTTCCTGGGCAACATCCTGAGCCTCGGTCTGATCTTTGACAAATCGCCCGACTAATTGTGTCACACGATGTTGATATTTTGTGACAAGGATATCAAAAGCAGCTTTATCGCCTGCCTGAACCCTTTGCACCAAATCCTGATCGAGTTGTTCGCTTGTCTGGTCACGTCCTTGCATTTATAGTGACGCCGACAAGTCAAATAAGTTCAATTCAGTAACTATGAAAAACAAAACAACTTGATCCTTCTATTTTAAATTATAGTATAAAGCAGGATTTGTAAGCTTAAGACCTTGAGAACAGTTGCAAAATTCCACACAGCCAATATTGAAATTGACCGGTTTTTGCTGTCGATGCAAAATATATCAAGAAGGAATGATTTATTGTTACAGTCTTTTATTCTATGTCAGAAGCGTCGAAACTGCTTAGTGAGAGAGTGATTATCGTATTTTCGCTGCTTGATTGCAATGTTGAATCATAAACATTGCGGAATCTGTATTCGGGTTAATTATTGATTCATGACCATACCTCAATCATACCAATACGATGTTTTGATTATCGGCTCCGGTGGGGCAGGACTGAGTCTTGCCCTGCAATTACCGGAAACCACTCGCATTGCAATGTTGTCCAAATTTGATTTACAACATTGCAATACGTATTACGCTCAAGGTGGGATATCTGCAGTCCTGGAATCCAATGACACTCTGGAGTCTCATGTCGAAGATACACTGATTGCCGGTGCCGGGTTATGCAAACGCGATATTGTCAAACGAGTGGTTTCTCAGGGCAAGCAATGCATCGACTGGTTAATTCATCAAGGTGTTGAATTTACCGAAGAAGCAACTGAGCATGGTGACTCACAACTGCATTTGACCCGGGAAGGTGGTCATAGTCATCGGCGTGTCGTTCATTCTGATGATGCCACTGGCAAGGCAATAATCAAAACCCTCGATCAACGAATTCGGGAAGCAGATAACATTGACCTGTTCGAATACCACAATGCCGTCGATCTGATCGCGCAAACAACACCTGTCAAACAGATCATCGGTGCTTATGTCCTGGATATCAAACAGGACAAGGTCGTATCGTTTAAAGCCCGGTCTGTAGTCCTAGCTACAGGCGGCTCCAGTAAGGTCTATCTGTATACCAGCAACCCAGATGTTGCGACTGGTGACGGAGTAGCTCTGGCCTGGCGCACTGGTTGCAGAGTTGCCAATATGGAATTCAACCAGTTCCATCCCACCTGCTTGTTTCATCCCGATGCGCGCTCATTTCTGATCAGTGAAGCAGTACGCGGAGAGGGCGGACGGTTGATATTGCCAAACGGCAAATCATTTATGGAGAAGTTCGACCCACGCAAAGAATTGGCACCGCGGGACATTGTGGCGCGAGCGATCGATCATGAAATGAAACGGCGAGGCATCGATTGTGTCTATCTGGATATCAGTTTCAAACCCGCACAGTTTATTAAATCGCATTTCCCGACGATCTATAACGTCTGCTTGCAACATAACATCGATATCACCAGGCAACCCATACCGGTTGTACCAGCGG
>JAHZJL010000159.1 GCA_022600935.1 Gammaproteobacteria bacterium | reverse complement strand
TCGATAAAATCACGCTCGCCTTCGTTCAGAGGTACCGGAGCCAGTTTCACAACTTCATTGTTGTTGAAGTAGATCAGCGGTTGGTACAGGTGCTTGCTGAAATCAAAAGCTTTGAAATCCCCGAATGACCAGGCATCTTTGAAACTTCCATTGGATAGTTTGTCTTTCAGCTCATTGAGTTTGTGAATCCAGTCATCTGCATTACGATCGATGGTGGCCTTGTATTCATCGATAAAATTATCGTCATTGTCACTGAGTTGGTAATACTCAAGATGCGGACCTTCAAATTCCTGCTTGCGAAAATAGTAATAGCGTTCGGCGTACTTTTTAAGCAAAGCAATCGCAATTTCCTGCCACATGCGAATGCGTTCAAAATTGCTCACTTCCAGCATGTCAGCGGGTATCAGCAGACGATACCAGCTCGGGTCGGTCAGTAAATCTTTTATCTGGCGACGATCCAGTTGCAGGTTGTACCAGGATTTTTCATTTTTGTACTGAGCCAGTTCAAAATAAATCAGGGTGTAATCCAGAAAAGCCAGGTGTTTTTGTTCCAGTATTGCTTCGTTGAGTTGTTCAGCTTGAGCGATGGCTGTTTGAGCGACTGAGCGTTTGCTTTGGATTCGCGGATACCAGTTTAATGTGATACGCCCGTACATCTGCTCTGGCGGAGGTTCCAGGAACGGCTTTTTGTTTTTCTTGAAATCAAGCCCTTTTTTGGGTCGAATCAGTTTCAGGTCTTTGCGTGTCAAGCGCTTGATCACTGGCAGAGTAATCACTTCCGTGGTTGGTTCGCCAACACCTTCTTCTTCCAGATAGTCTTCAAATTCTTCCATGTAATCGGAGCGAATACCAAACACATTCAGGGTTTCAAGAACAGGCAAATGTGGAGGATGTTTGATACCAGGAATCGCAGCGCTGCGTTTGAGCGAGAATTCTCTGCCTTTCAGGCGCACACCGCGGCCAAACAGCTGGATAATTTCGGAACCTTCGGAGCGCCCCACATTCATTAGTCCCATTGTGCTCACGCGCCATGAGCTCCAGCCTTCGGTAAATTTCTTGGCACCAACCAGCAAGTTAATCGGGGAACTTTTTTGGTTAATATCTTTAAATAAAGCGTGAGAGAAGCCTTGTTCCGTCACAACTGTATTGGTTACTTCACCATTGCTGACAGCGTCCTCACACAGCTTGATCAATTTGGCTGAATCACCCACATTAATCACCCCAAACCAATCGTTTTCTCCAACGCGCAAGCCAATTTCGCCACCACTGCCTTTCAGGTGAACAACGTGCAACAAACCACTGCTTGATGTGTTAAAAACAGTTTTCAATACATCGAAGAATGCACTGCCTGCCTGTTCTGCTTGCCACTGAGATTGCAGATAATTAAACGCCCCAGCGAAAATGGGTTTACTTTTAGCATCACGCAAATCATCTTGCTGGCTTAAAAACAATTCAATAAAACGAACTGATTCATTATTGGAATTCGCAACAAAACGGGCCACAAACTGCATAATTGCCTGTATATCAGAGACTGTTTCTGCATTGGCCTCATTTTTGGCAGTTACCTTGCCTCCAACAAAAATCCATAGCGGATCAACCAGCAGGTATTCAGCTATGCTTTTCTGTTGATCCTGAAACAGTTTCTTTTGCTGATAAAAATTCAAAATACAGCCGGTTAAATAAAGCTGTACCTGTTCAGGAGTCCAGGCATTGCTGAGATTTAAAATAAAATGGTCTTTACCGTAACCATCGCCATGAAAATACTTGTAGGAATAATCAAACAGAATACATTTGGCATACTGCTGAATTAACTGATATTTGGCGGAGGGTTTTGTGTTGCCGGTTGGTGCAGTATCCTTACCCGATGCAGCTTTGATAGCCTGCCCAAACGTGGCTGAATATTCAAACGAAAAACCGGTTTCACACAGTTGGTTGCGCTTGCTCATCCAGTCCTTACCGCTGGCACCACGATGGCCTTCATCGACCAGAACCAGGTTATTGGATTCAAAGGATTCCACTGCAATAGTTTTTTCGCCTGATTTTTCCTTGAGCTTGTGAATATCAATAATCTGTACATATGATGACTGGTTAAACAAGCTGCCACCATCTTTCACAAACAACCCGGCATGCATACCGGATTCTTTCATCTCCTCTTGATGCTGAAGCGACAAGCCTTCATTGGGTGTTAGCAAAATGGTCTGGTTAAAATCCCTGGCCTTGCCGGATTTATTCAGGTAATGCTGAAATTGCAAGATATTGACATGCATAATCAGCGTCTTGCCGCCGCCAGTGGCAATCCACACGGCCAGTTTGTTCAGGTCACTTTCCCTGAATGGATCTATCCAGTGTTTTTCCGGCAGGTTCCGGTTATCGTCAACCAGAAAATGATTTAAGTCGTTACATAATGCTGTTTTATCGTTAAAATACCGATCAAGATAATGCTCGGTAAACAGCACCGCCAGATACTGAAAATACAGGGGATAGAGCGTGTTGCCTGCATGATTGCGTTTTTCGGTAATCTGTCGCCAGTGTTTAACAATATTGTCATCATATTGTCTCAGCAGATCATTATTCACAGCCCGGTTGTCTTCAGAAATCAGAACAATCAGTTCATCCAGAAAGCGGCTGGTATTGTCTTCGGTAAAACCAAGCAAGTGATCGGCAGACAGGGTTTTACCCAGTACTTCCAGACTGTCCACGCCAAACTGCCTGAGCATCCAGCGGCCAAGTACCAGTTTATCTTCAAAGCGATCCATATTATTTGTTTAGCACGGTGGACGCAGGTGTCATCGGGATTGTTTGTCGGGTAATTGGTCTGGTGATATTTTTATGGGTTTGCCGTTTCTTATAATAACCGCATATTGCCCCAGCTTTTGTTTGTGTATCAATGCATTCAGTACAGCCTCTTTCAATGCTTTTAAAGCATCATCTGAAAATTCGCGTGATTCATGCATAAGACGCTTCCTTGAGGATTTGTTGATAAATAGACTTGTTAACGATATCAATCCCGGTTTGATCGCACAGGGGAGCATAACGATTAATCAGATTATCCATGCTTCGTGGAAACCGCCGTTTGATATCTTCTGCTGGAATATGGTGACCACCATGATCTACGCGTTCTTTAACTCTGGCAATGGACGACTCGATTGAGGGCAGCCAAAGATAGAATAACTCGATTATCCAGTGGTCATTCCTGAGTTGATGAATCAGGCGTAAATAACTTTTCCCGGACAGCGTGGTTTCAAAGGCAAAGGATTCACGCTGTTTGACAGACGTTTTTATCTCTTTCAAAAGCAGGCGGGCAGCTGACATTTTTTCACGCTCTGGTGACAACGGTGATAAACCGGCTGCAATCAAATCAGCATTGACAAAATTTTTACAATGGACAACTTTAGGCAAATAATGCAAAGCAAAGGTGGTTTTCCCCGCGCCATTCGGCCCGGCAATAACATAGCAGGTGGGCAAATCAGCCATGCTTACACATCCTGCACATCAAACATCAAGCGCTTGAATTCAATCTC
>JAHZJL010000158.1 GCA_022600935.1 Gammaproteobacteria bacterium | reverse complement strand
TGAATTAACCGATATTCTAGGTCAGCCGCAAACTAATTTTGCGATCCCCAATATCAGTCAAATTATTCCGCATCTTCATATAAAAAATACTGAAATTCATTATATGTCTATTGGTGCGGCTTATGATGACAGTACCTGGTTCGCTCAGGCAGAAGCATCGTATATCAAAACACAGACCTCTTTTTATCCAGATTCAGCAAATGCTTATTTGAGCCTGGGAAGGCGATTTTCCACAGTTTCAATTTATACACTCTATGGAGTTTCCCAGACTTTTCATAAGCGGATCGATATTCCACAACCAGCGCTACCCGTACCTGAACTACACCAGCTGACACAGCTTGTTGATAAGGTCATCAACGATAATGAAGTAGATCAACAATCCGTTTCACTCGGGTTACGCTGGGATTTCCATCCAAAAGCTGCATTGAAAGCACAATGGAGCCATTATTGGCTCGGAAACAATGGCGCAGCGCTTTGGCAGAAAACGAACGCTCAAGACATTCCTGATCAGGTTAATGTCTGGTCGGTAGGTATTGATTTTATTTATTGACTGCTATGAGACGTATTATCTGCTATTTACTGTTACTGGTCAGTGCGAATAGTGTTGCTGATATTTCAGTCATCACTAACATCAATAATGGAATTGATTCCGTTTCCAGGCAAAAAGTACAAGACATTTTTATGGGACGTTCACGCTCGTTCCCGGAAGGCAACTTTGCGTTACCTCTTGACCTGAATCCATTACGTTCTGAGTTTTACTTTAAGTTGACAGGGCGGCCTGTTGAGCAAATCAATGCGTATTGGGCCAGAATCATGTTTAGTGGACAGGCGTCACCACCGACCATGTTGCCTGATGAACAAACGTTGCTGAAAACCATCCGTGAGAACACTGGAGCGATCGGGTATATCGACAGTAATCACGTTGACAAGACACAAGTCCGAGTCCTTTTTATTTTGAAATAGACAATGCCTGAAACCCGTTTTAGAAGCTTACATCATAAATTACTGTTTTCGATTTCGATTGTCGCTGTATTGCTTGCTGTCATCAGTTCAGTGCTTGCTTATTACGTCGAGTTTGATCGTGCCAGCAGACATACAGAAAAGATGTTGACACAACTGCTCGATACAGTCGAAAACACAGCCTCTATTGCTGTGTATGTGAACAATGAAGAAATGGCGAAAGATGTTCTTAACGGTTTGTTAAAAAACGATATTATCCAGGGGGTAAAATTATCAAGTGAACAAGGGTTTTATCTGTCACAGTCTAAAGACAATAGTCAAAACACGGATGGAAAAATTGAACGGCAACTGACATCACCGTTTAGTGAAAACTATTTCATCGGGACATTACACATCATTCCGGATTCCCATTTTATCCAGAGTGAAGCTATGTATAGTGCAATGTTCAGTGTCCTGACTTCAATTGCATTGATTGCCATTACCTCGCTGATTGTTTATCTGCTCATTAACAATAATTTATCTAAGCCACTGGAACTGATATCAAATACCTTGCACGATATTAAAAACGGCGCTAAACGACGTTTACCAGTCTTCAATGATGAAAGACACGATGAACTTTCTCGACTCACGCATGATATCAATTCCCTGTTGACTGCACTGGATGCCAAGTTTAATGATGAGCATTTATTAAGGCAATCCATTGAAACGCTGGAAAAAAACCTCAGGCACTCATATGATTCAGCAAGTGCCGGGCTATTCCTGCTAAATAAAGATGGAAAGCTGGTTTCATTTAACAACACATTGAAAGTCATTCTTGATAAGGTTGGTATTAATATTGATGACTATGCGCACCGCAGTGATTTTTCGAATGAAAATAACGATCAAACTGTATTTTCAGGTATTTTTAACGATCAAGATAAGTTTAATATCGCCCTGATAAAAACGATTAATTCGAATCAACTTGAAACATTGGATATTTCACTTGCTGCAGACGAAAAGTCTACGCAAACATGGTTACATTGCTTAATGTCTAAATCTGTCAATCCATCTGGTGATATTCAAATAGAAGGTGTGGTATTTGATATTACAGAGCGTATTAAAACAGAACAATCAATCAAGTATCAGGCCAGCCATGATGCGTTGACAGGACTGTTGCGACGTCATGCCGCGCAAGCTGCGTTTGAGCATTTTTACACCAACAATAAAGACTGCAAAGCCTATTGCTTTCTAATGGATCTGGATGGTTTCAAATGGGCAAATGATACTTATGGACATGCAGTGGGTGACAAGGTGCTCGCGATTACAGCTGAGCGATTAAAAAACTCTGTTCGCGCAACAGATATAGTATCCAGACTGGGTGGCGATGAATTTCTGATTATTTCGTTTGCTTCTGGCCTGGACGGCTACCAGCATAATATCGCGCATCAAATTGTCAATGCCATTCAGGCTCCCATGAATATCAATGAACAAACGACAGTGTCCGTTGGGATCAGTGTTGGAATCTCCATGAGTCATCAATATTTTGATAATGCGTTTGAAATAATGATGATCGAGGCAGACAAAGCCATGTATGAAGTTAAACGCAAAGGCAAAAACGGATATTGCTACAAAGGCAATGACGAAGCTTTCAAAATCAACCTGATACGCAACGATTCAAGCTGGCAATGGAAAAAGAGACTGAACACAGCAGTTTAATTTAAAACCTATTTGTATAAGTTGTTCTGATATATCGGGAAAGCTGATTTGAGATAAAGTTGATTTGTTCAGTTGTTAAAATAACGGGTCTTTTTTTGATAAATGAAGGTAAAGCCTTGGGTTCAAGCACCCAAATATCATGTCCCTTGATGTGGTTTTCCACATACCAACCGGGAAAAACAACAACAGGTTGAACATGAACCTTTAACCCTGTTAATGTACAAAGTAAGCTCTCTAGCCAAGACTGTTGTGCTTTAGCTTGAATGAAAATGTTTTTCTTTTGAAGATAACCGTTGATATAAATCCCATTGTGTTTGACTAAAATTTTGCATTCTCCCTGATTTGGTTTTGAATAAGTTTTTGTTTCAATGGAAAAAATACCATATTTACAAACGATTAAATGGTCTATGTTAAAGTTTTCGCCAATAATGTCGTGATAAACTTTATAACCGTTGTTTTTTAAAGCATCAAGAGTTTGTCCAACAGCTCGTTCACCATCCCTCCCTAATCGAAGGTTCTTTATCTTTTTCTTAATATGTAACAATTTGAGAAGACAATAAATTGAAAGCCCTATTGCAACACTAGATGCATACAATGTTATTGAAATATCGATCACCTCAAATAAAAGCAAACTATTCCACAAAACAAAAAAAATCGAAATCACAAAGAAAAATAAATAATCCATTCCTTCTTCAAAAATAATACTATTGATTGTTTCATCCAGAGATTGCCCCGGATTTCGTAATGGATTGCTTTTTAAAGGCGATTTTTTTGATTGTCTTTTAATAAATGCCATAACAAAAGAAGTGATCCTTAATATATCCAACTCTTTTATATTATAGAATAGCAGATCACTACTTAAAGTCATGTTATCTACCCAGTAACTAATGTAAACAGCACGGAATAATCACTGTGGTCCAATGACTTGATTTGGCGTTAACCAGTTGGAGCTCCAGATTTGCTGGTTGTGGCTGTAAAACAAGCCGTCATTAAACAGGGCAGTCATGGTAGGTTGGGTTAGCGATAGCGTAACTCAACAAACAGCGTGAGATTCACAAAGCGTGTGTTGGGTTACGACGCACACATAATTTGCTGGCCAATTAAAGCCAATATTGAATTGTGCGCCTAAGCCAACCTGCCGAGTAACGAATGCAAGCAGTACGGGCTGATCACTGAGGCCCTACTGCCTGATCGGGGGTTAACCAGTTGGAACTCCAGACTTGCTGGTTGTGGCTGTAAAACAAACCGTCGTCAAACAGGATGGCGCGATTGGTGCCAACGCTTGAGTCCTGGAATTGTTGGCTGGTTTCAGATTGTGCAGCCTTGATTTCACCAATGTGTTTGAAGGAAGGGGTTGCCGCTGTCGGGTCAACTTCAAACAAAAACAGCCCGGTATGCGACCAGTCTTTAAATGCAGTTGGATTACTGATGTCCAATGGTGGGAATGTTTCACCGAGAACACTCACTGGTATGGTAAATTTAAACGGTTGTTGTAATTGCTGGCTGGCCGGCAGAAATGAGAATGCGTGAATATCATAAAGCAGGTCGGATTGACTGCCGCGCTCTCCGATGACGATGGAATCCAGTTCTCGAGCCGCTCCTGTGCCGGAGACATCGAACAAACCTAAGCGGATGCCTTGAAACCAGGCAAATCGACCATCACCAATCCCTTGTGCTGGTGAAGCATGTTTACCAACTCCAAGCAGCAGATTTTCATTGATTGGGTGGAGATAATCCGAGTATCCAGGAATTTCCAGTTCACCTTCAATTTTCGGGTCGCTGGTATCAGATAAGTCTACAGTCACCAGTGGATCAACTTTTTGAAAGGTGACAATGAACAACCGGCCATTGACATAGCGGGTCGCGTGCAGTTGTTCGTTGGGTTTGCCAATACGTTGCTGGCGCTGTGCATTAGGTAAATGAGAGACTTCAATTAGATTGCCATCCTGATTTTCCTGCAATAATGTTACACGATGCTCGCCCAGTTCGCCCCATTCTCCGGTTGTTACGACACGCAACGTGTCGTTGTACTCACTGAATCGGAACCGGCGTAAATCATCATTCCCGGTCAGCAAACCTTCAACAGTGCCGGAGCCTGAATAGTCAGGTTGTTGTGTAGTCAGTTTGATTTTATGAATCTGGGTTGTATGTCTGGGAATAAAAATCTCGAATTCCTGTGGCGGAATTGTTTCGTTATTGATTGAATCCAAAATAACTGTGGATTTTTCATACCCATAAACTGACGTGGCAAGGTAGAGTGCCTCTCTGGAAACATAAATGGTATCCGAATTACCCATTATCGTTGTGGTCTGGGGCGGATTGTCAGGGTTGCTTAAATCAAAACGGCTGATTGTTAACATATCCGCACTTCTGAAGTCCTCTGGTAACGGTGGAAGAAACGTTTGCTGGGCATTAACCAGTTGTGTTGTTGATTCGGTTACATCACCATTTCCAATACTTACAGTAGGTAACAGGTCTGAAACATTTGCCAGGTCGATTAAAATTTCCCGATTTCTTTTGCGTTCTTCCCTGGTCTGGTTTTGTTGATTCAGTACCTGGATATCAGGCATAAATCGTGTTACGACATAGAGTGACTCTCCGATTAATCGGCTGGCCAGTAATGAACCTTCAATGCTGTATGTTTTGAATAGCTGAGGGAGAGTTGGCGACTCTACATTGTACAAATTAATTTCAGTGGTCTGGTCCATCCAGTACCAGGGGTAATACCAGGGTTCAACAGGTATGAAAGATGTTCTGAACGGTTGGGTCTGAACAAAATCAGTTTGAATAGTGGCTAACAGATCAGTCTGACTCCGAGCCCGGTTTGATAATAAATATAAACCATTTAACCTGGCATTCTCTGAAGCAATCTGAATGGTTGATTGCGGGGAAGCCGTAAATGGATTGGATTGCATCTTCAATATTCTTATCTGACTGGAGCCTGGGTCTCCAACATACATATACTCACCATCTGATTTGAGAAAATCAGCTTCATCGACACCCGTTTCCTGAATATTTGTTGTCGAGAACCGATCATTCGCTTCTGATGGTGTTGCAGGTGAAAAACTAGGGGTCGGCACACCGGCGCTGAAACCAGAATCAAAGATACTGACATCAGAGAACGTTCCAATCCCAGGTGTTGCTTTCAAGCCTTGTTTGATAAACGCCTCAAGTTCGGAGTCTGACTGGAAACGAGTCAGACTGGCAGCGGATGAGGAAGCTGGTGGCTGGTCTCCCGGGACACATTGATTGTTTGAGCACACTGGGAACGAAGGTGTGACCACTGAGCAGTCAGAAACAGCGCCGTCTTTTTCATTTTGTCGGCGTTGTAATTCATTGAATTGATTCACCTCATTGGTTAGCTGCGATTCATCTGTCTGCCGGATTGAATAAATCAGGAATGACCAGGGACCGCCACATGGCTTGGCGCCAAATGCAATGTCTTTGCATTGTGTATCTGAGTCACAGCTTTTGTCCGAGCTGAGTTGATTAATCAGGTGTTGCTTTTGGATAATCGAGTCAAATAATTCTGATTTTGAACGCAATACGGCATTATCACTGCCGATATCACTCACCATTTGACTCAGTAGTACAGAGCCGATTTTGATCAAATGGATATGTTCCAGTAAATGAATAACCTCCTGATCAACGGTTCGATCTTCTTCCAGTCTTAACTGGTAGCCGGTCATCACTGTCTTCCATTGGTGATTGATTTGTACCGGATTGTTCAAAGTGAGTAATTGGATGTCGACGCCATCGATGGGTGAAAAGCTGTCCGTGTTACTGGTAACAGCCAGAAAAGCGAGACGCTCAGTGACATGACCGGAAAACTTTTTGGAATCCTGTTCGACGAGCTGAACTTCCATTGATGTTCGGGTGATATTGCGCACACGTACACTGACGCCATCACCACCGTTTGCAGTTTGCAAGGCGGTAATGACTTGTGGAGGAGAGCTGAATATACCGCTGAAATTGATGATATGCCATTGTTCGGTTCCTGACACCAGTGCAGTGCCAACCTCGATCTGGTCATTATCAGTGCGCCAATAACCTGTAGTGGTCGTTATTAAATCAATGCGTTCATCGACGTGTGGACCATTAGTCCATTCTCCAAATCGCCCTTCATAGCTGGAAGTGCCTTTACGTATTCTGACCACGCCTCGGTCACCTCCTATGCTGGATGGTGCAGAATAGAACACCACTGTATCCGGGTTGTCGACCGGAATGGATAACGGTTTCCACTTGTGATTGATCAAGGCAAATGATGACCTAGCTGAGAACGGACCGCTGTTGAGTTTTTTAAAATCGCTGATCTGGTAAAACACTTCATCATCTGCTGCCAGTTCGATGAAGTCGATACTGATCTGGTTTGGGAATCCATAGCTGAGGTCATAGTCCACAGTGATCTTGTCAGCAGTGTTATCAATCCCGTTTTGAATGATCTGAAACAAACTGTTGACTGTTTGATTCAGCCTCGCCGCAGGCTTTTCGTCACATAACGGTTCCGGCCGGATAAACTGGATGCCACTGCAATCATAACGACTGTCGACAACCTGGTTGTTGCTAACGCTAAACTGGATGGGCAAAGTGTCTGACAGTGGACAAAAACAGGTTTTTTGAACAGTCAACTGGTATTGATCAATTCCAGATTGCTGCCATGTCTGCTGATTCTCGTTGAGTGTTTGCTGAATGCTGCTCGGGTTACTTGCGGTTCCGGCATAGACAAGATGCTGGCTCGTTACCATAATACCCAGGACGGTTATGATGACTAACTGTAATCGTTTGTATTGATGCAGGGAAATCGCTCTCAATCGTAACATGTCAGTAACCTCAGTGATGTGTATGAATAATCGTTTGACCTTGTGTCAGGTTTGGATGATAAACCTGATGATTCAAATTGGAATGTATAATCGACCAGTTGCAATCAATTAACGTATTGACTCTGGTATGACAGCAGCTCTCAGCACGATAAATTCTCATGACGCAATACTCGGTTTGTGAGCTGACAGTTATTGATAACAATCTACGCCAATTTCGTATTCAATGCCATGAAAAGAATGCGTGTCAATAAAATAAATAACAAGTATCTGGTCTGGTTGTGTTAATGCTTAAAATTGATTGCTCAAGTCTTATAAGCAATGATTTTGATTAAGTTTGACACGCATTAAATAACCCTGTTTGTTAATCATGACATTTTGACGCTGTCTGGTTAAAAAAATACACCGATTTCAAGAACTTTTCGCATGGACATTTTGTTTCCAGACAGCGTCCTGGCTGGAATTGACGATAACATTCACTACGCTGCTCACAAGATTGATGTTAATCGATAGTATAAAAAGAAACAGACACTTATTCTGTTAACAGACTGTATTGAATTTGTTATTAAATGTATCCAGACTGACAGCTCTGCGTATACCGGCATCTAAGCAGTGGCACTGGTTTTAACCTGGCCATTCCAGCTGAAATCCGGCTCCACCCTGAGCCGAGTCGACGACACTGATTGTGCCTCCATGTTGCTGGGCTATCTTTTGGGTGATGGCAAGCCCCAGTCCATGCCCACCAGACTGTTTGTTTCTACTGTAGTCCAGACGAGTGAAGGGTTGAAAAATGTGTTCCCGGTGTTGTTTTGGTATGCCGGGGCCATCGTCATCAACCTGCAGCTTGATCCGGCCACTGCTGGTTTGCAAGCTGATATATACTTGATGGTGCGCATAGCGAAGGGCATTGCGAACCAGATTATGCACTGCGCGATTCATTAAATGTGTGTTGATGCGGATAACCCGAACCGGCTCATGGATATCAATAATCAGTTCGATAGCGGCCGCTTGTGCTTCCGGAGCGCATTGCTCAATACAGGTATGCAGCCATTCTCCGGCATATACTGTTTCAGTGTTTAATTGTAAATGATGTGCTCCGAACTCGGC
>JAHZJL010000157.1 GCA_022600935.1 Gammaproteobacteria bacterium | reverse complement strand
GGTTGCAGGTACGATTACAAAGACAGATTGAACATTAATATCACAACCTATCACTGCTGTTAGAAGCTGCGTAATTATTCAGTGTATTCATATTTTGCCCCATAACGGCGTTATTGTCGTACTCGAATGGTCACATATATGTATATGCTCACATTCTCCGTGCGACAATGCCTTGTTCTGGGACAAAATCTAAACACGCTGAACAGTTACGAAGCTGCCTGCTTAGAAACGTGAAAAGTTCTTGAATGGTTTTTTCGATGCTTTTAGGCGAATAGCGCTGTTAATTAAGGTGATACAGCGATTTATACAACGGCTGCAAGGTCTCTATTGAAGACTAAACGTTTTCATAATCGTTTCTGACTGATCACTACGATAGACAAGAAAAGCAATCACTTCTGCTTCGGCAGTTTTCAAACCGTCAGCGTATAGATCACATTGTAACGTATAGATTCGTTGTTGCTTGATTTTGACAACTCGGGCTTTTAACGTCAAAGGGAATCTGATGGAGGTTGGTTTCAGGTATTTAATATTCAATGTTCCAGTGGCGAAGCGATATTCTGGTTGAGTACCTAAGGCTCTGTTTTCATTTTTTATTGCAGTTGCCATGGCTGACGCCATGCAGTGGCAATCAATTAAGGTGGCGATAATGCCACCGCAGGTTAGTTCTGGCCAGCCTTGATGTTTCGCTTCTGGTTGCCAGATACAAACACAGTCTTCACCTTGCCAATGACTGCGAATTTGCAGGCCGTAGGCATTGTCATAGCCACACCCAAAACAAATATCACCTGGCATGTATTGCTGGAAATAATCAACCTTTCGTTTTGTCGGACTATTCATTGTCAGTCAATCAAGGGTTGTTTGAGAATACGCTGGATTTCATCGGGGTCAGACTCGGCTCAGATTGAACACAACCGCTGGCGCAGCAAGCTACGTTGAGGGTTTTGAGCTTGAGGATTGGCCAAGGCTGGTCTGAAGATAAGATGCGATATGTTCAGGTTATTCACGGACAACTCCTCAGTTCACGCTTTGCAAGTCGTTGATCAGAGCCGCCAGAAATCTGGCAGCTTCACCACCTGTTACTACACGATGATCAAAGGTTAATGAAAGCGGTAACTTGTCGTGTTGTTGTAATTGTCCATCTTCCAGTACAGGTTCTGGACGAATTTTACCTGCAGCAACAATGGCAACAGTTGGAGGCACGACAACCGGACTAGCGTAACGTCCTGCAAAAGTACCAAAATTGGATAAGGTGATGGTATGACCACGCATTTGTTCAGGTTTGATTGTTCGGGTATTGACTGCATTCCTGATTGCTTTCAAGCTTTTTCGCAGATCAGTCGCTTGCCGATTTGCGATATCTGTCAGAACCGGGACAAATAATCCTTGTTCAGTGTCGACAGCAATCCCCAGGTTAACCTGGTCATGTAATATTCTGGCAACAGCATGGCTGTCGTGCCAGGCGTTCAAGGATGGCTCCGCTTTGCAACTCAGTCCAATTGCACGTATCAAACGTATGGTGATATCTTCGTTTTGCTTCCAGACCTGGATATCGGCATCATCGCTGATTGTAGCCGGAACAACCTCGCTATGCGCCTGACTCATGGTTATCGACATGGTTCTGCGCACACCGGTTAACGGTGTCATCTCTCCAGCCGTTTTGATTAACTTGTTGACCCGGTGAATATCTTCGGCTGTGATTGTATTGTTTTTTCCGCTCGGTTTTACCAGTGCCAGATCAACATGTAATCGGGCAGCCAGTGCTCTAACTGCAGGTGTTGCTTTGATACTTGTGGCTGTTGGATGGCTGATGGAAACAGGTTGGTCTTTGACAATACGATCACTTGTTTTTACTTCGCCCACAACAGTACCAGTGTCAGCGGTTGCAGTTGAATCACTCGAAAATTCTACCAGTGGATCACCAACGTGGATAATGTCACCGACCTTGCCATAAATGTGTTCAATGGTGCCATCTTGTGGGCTGGGTAAATCGACGATGGTTTTGGCTGTTTCAACTGCCGCAAGTGGCTGATCCTGTTTAACCTGATCACCTTCAGCAACATACCACTCAGAAAGCTGAGCTTCTTGGAGGCCCTCGCCGAGATCCGGTAAATTAAAATAAATCATAGCGCTTCTAACGTCCTTTTCGCGGCTTCAATGATACGTTCTACCCCGGGCATGTATTCCTGTTCCAGATTGAACAGCGGCATCACTGTGTCATAACCAGTCACCCGTTCGACTGGAGCGAATAAGCTCATTAAGCCTTTTTCAGCCAATTGTGCAGCGATTTCAGCTGCGACGCCACAGGTTCTGGCTGCTTCATGGATGATAACGCAGCGTCCGGTTTTGGCGACTGATTCAAGAATGGTATTGCTGTCCAGAGGCTTAATCGTTGCTACATCAATAACCTCGGCACTAATACCGCTTTCAGCTAATTGTTCCGCTGCACTTATGCTCTCGTGAATCATTGCCCCCCACGATACCAAGGTAACATCAGTTGCTTCGCGCAAGACAAAGCAGACATCCAGTGGCAGTGCTTCACCATTATCTTCCACTGTCTGTTTGATCAGGCGATAAACCCGCTTAGGTTCGAGAAAAATCACCGGGTCTGGATCACGAATTGCAGCCAGCAATAAGCCGTAAGCGCACAGCGGTGAAGAAGGAATAACGACCCGTAATCCAGGAATATGCGAAAAAATAGCTTCGGTACTTTCAGAATGATGTTCTGGAGCATGAATACCACCACCATATGGTGCACGGAGTACCATGGGACAGCTCAAGCGTCCACGTGTTCTGTTGCGCAGGCGTGACGCATGGTTAATGAGCTGGTCAATTGTGGAATATGCAAATCCCAGAAATTGTATCTCAGCGACCGGCTTCAAACCTTGTGCTGCCATACCAATTGACATTCCTGCAATCAATG
>JAHZJL010000156.1 GCA_022600935.1 Gammaproteobacteria bacterium | reverse complement strand
GCAGATGCAGTGAGTGTACGGGTTCGGAATATCACCGAAAATTCAATGGAAATTCAACTGGTAGAGGAGGATTTTAGAAAGTTTTCAGGTCATCTTACTGAGGTCATCGGCTATTTGTTGGTAGCCAGCCCTTCTTCCAGCTTTGAAGTTGAGGGTGGCACCACATTTCAGCTGTTTTCGAACGAAACCCCTTTTCTGGTTAATCATATTTGGCAAACTGTTGCGCCTGGATACAGACTAAGAATCGAAGAAGATCAAACGCTTGACATCGAAACATTTCATTTAAATGAATTTGTGCATTTTATGAAGATTGGTGATGCTTACCTCAGCCAGTTAGTCAGCGACAACGGGAGTGATAACGGGGTGCTGCGTTCACAATCAGATTATTTTGAAGAATTGACTCGTAAAGAAAGCCTAATCAACAACTTGGTAGCTGATAAAGGCTGCGACAATAATCAGCAGTGTCAAGAGATAGCTTTTGGCGCTAAACCATGCGGAGGTCCCTGGTCTTTTCTGATTTACTCAACCAGACAAACTAACCAGACAGTGCTGAATACAGAAGTTGCCGAATTTAATGCATTGCAGCAAATGCAAAATGAGAAAGATGGAGCAATCTCTGATTGCTCAGTCGTTTTGCCGACATTTCCGGTGTGTTCAAATAATCTTTGCGTTGAAGGAGATCAACCGCCTCCCTCGACGCAAGCCTCGAACTTAACCCGTTTTGCTTCTGATCAAGTCATGGAGTCGTTTATTAAAAAAGGGTTACAATCGATGCCGGAAATCTTCTCACTTGAAATTGCTTTTAGCCCTGTCCCGTCGTGGATTTTTCTCCTGCCCCACCTTCCGATTCCAATGATCGTTTTTCAACAACCAATATTCAGGAAACTGGCGTCGACGAAGCAGATTTTCTCAAATCAGACGGTAATTTCATGTATGTCGGTGATCCGGGCACGCAAAAAATTCGTATTTTACAAATGCACTCGGAACCCTATCGTGTGACGGAGCAAGCGATGATAGAATCCGATTCTATCGATACCAGATTAAGTGGATTGTATTTATTGACAAACAGGGGACAGCAATTACCTGATATATTAACAACAATCCATACAGAATTTGAGGATGCACAGCCGCTAGACATTGGCTTTGCACCTCCGGACATCTGGTATTACCCCTGGTTCTGGATGAATCAAATCACCAAAATTAATGTCTATAATGTGAACACACCTTCAACCCCTGAACGCTTTAAAACATACAGTATTGAAGGCTCTTTGCTGGCCAGTCGTCTTATTGGTGGATCACTCTATGTCGTCACACGTTTCGTGCCAAATATCCAGCCGTTATCGAATACACCAGATCGAACACCGGAACAACGGGCTAAAGACCGTAATTTGGCGATACAAAATGCCAGCTTGAATGATTTATTGCCTTCAATAAAAATTGGTTCCGGCAATCAGACTGAAACAGAAGCAGTATTAGTTGCTTCTGAACAATCCTTTCTTCCGCCATTACCAAAGCCATTTCATAGCTCGGATTTATTAACAATCAGTCGATTTGATTTAAGCAACCCCGACTCCCCGCCCAAAACAACAACAATTGTAGGAAGTTCTGACACAATTTATGTTTCCAGAGAAGCGCTCTATCTGGCAACTTCAATCTACGGATACGAAAAATCAGTCGCGATTATTGATGCTGTTGAAAATGATACGATTCCGCCACAAAATGTCGATGTATTTATCCCCAGGAATACAACACAAATTCATAAAATCAAATTGACTAAGGAACAACCAGAATACTCAGGCTCTGGTTCGGTTGAAGGCTTGCTGACCGGCAATGATGATCAACGCCGTTTTCGCTTTAGTGAATTCAATAATATCTTGAGAGTTGTCACAACAGGTCAATGGGGTGAAATGGGTGAACATCGTGTTACATTGATGCAAGAAAATCAAGACGGTAAGCTGGATGAAATTTCACATTTGCCAAATGAAGCTCGTCCACAAAGACTCGGCAAACCCAATGAACAAATCCATGCCAGTCGCTATGTCAATGACCGATTATTTATCGTCACATTTCTTAAAGTGGATCCTTTGATCGCCGTCGATTTATCGGATCATTCCGACCCAAAAATTGAAGGTGAACTTGAAATACCAGGCTTTTCTGATTATCTACATCCAATTAATGAGAATTTATTACTTGGTGTTGGTAAACATACAGCTCCGGCAGGTGAAATTGGAGACGGACGCTTTGCCTGGTTTCAGGGTATTCGACTTGGTTTGTTTGATGTCACAAACCCAGATGGGCCGCAAGAACTGGATACTATCGTGATCGGTGAACGTGGTAGTGAATCAGAAACACTGTACGATATTCACTCATTTTCATTTTTACCTGCCAACCAGGAATTGAATCAGCCTTTTAAATTCACTATACCAATCAGTGTATATGGTGCAATGTTCCCGCCTCTAACAATTACAAATCCAACAGATCGAAAAGACTGGTCACATACAGGCCTGTATCTATTTGAGATTGATACCACAGCAACCAGTCCTGTATTTAAAACCAACGGTGTCATTAAGGCATCCCAACCTGATAATAGTCAACAATTTCAGGATTCAAGCGTAGGCACCAATCGGGCCGTGTTATTTGATGATGGACTTTTTTACAGCCGCAACCAGGAAATATGGAGCGCTGACTG
>JAHZJL010000155.1 GCA_022600935.1 Gammaproteobacteria bacterium | reverse complement strand
TGTCGATTTCATCCAGGCGTTGTTTCAATTTGGCATAAATGTCTTCATCATCAAACGATCCCTTGAGGTAATGCAATCGTTTTTCAAAATCAGTCCAATATGCCTTGTCCAGCGGCTGTCTTGAATATTTCTGAATCCCTTCCCTGGCAAAGTCGCGGTAGGCCACATCATCCATGTCTTCCAGCGCCAGGCCGATCACCGCAAAATTGGCTGGTAAATCGCCTTCCAGGGCCTGATTGTATAACGCAGGTAATAACTTGCGGCGGGTCAAATCACCACCACCGCCAAAAATAACTAGAATACAGGGCTGAGGATCGTTGGCTGTATTGGTCCCGGCCAATAACGGATTTTCTGATGTCGCAGTAAACACAGAGTCACTCCAGATCATGTAATGAAATAAAATCAGACTATGATAACCAATCCAGACAAGGATTTATTCTTTAATTTAAGCAGTCAGGATTTAACCAGGTCGTTGTTTTCAGATTGATTGAATGTCGTAAATTGAATACAACACCTTTAAAACTATAAAGTATGACAAGTTTTTTGTATGTAGATCGCTGCAACATCCATAATCAAACAAGGTCTATGGATGTTCTTGATCAGGATGATTGCGCAATGCGGGTTTCCTTGAGTTTCATCAGGGAATACAGCGATGTGAGATAAGGCGCTTCGATACCGGCACCATGAGCTGCACGCACAGCATTGCCGAGTATGGCCTCGGTTTCCATACACTGGCCGCGTTCGTAATCCAGCAACATGCTGGTCTTATAAGGAGGCATGGATCGAGTGCTTTCAATATTGATATCAACAATGTCATCACGCAGAGGATGATTCAAAGCAGCTGCAATTTCAGTGACTTCAGTCATGATTGCACGCAGATAGTCCTCCCGGGTTTGTAATACGGATTGAGTATCCAAACCATCGGATAACACTGAAACAGGATTGAACGGGGCATTCCAGACTGTCTTCTGCCAGCGCGCGGTCACAACATCATCAGTAATGTTGCAGTCGATTCCACTGTTCTTAAACAGCTCTGCGAAACGCCGGGTTTTTTCACGAATGCCATTTGGATAGTCTCCAATAACCAATCGACCGTAAGCTGTGTGTTTGACAAATCCGGGTTGGCACCGGGTCGCGCAGATAAAAGCCAATCCACTGATCAAGTGATTGTCGGGAAATGCATGGGCGACTTCCTGCTCGATATCAATACCGTTCTGAATTAATACAATCGTGGTGTCAGGGCTGATGGCATCGCGAATCAGCCCTGCTCTATCAACCTGTTCAGTCACTTTGGTTGTCACCAGGACATAATCAGCTGTCAATGGTAATTCTGCTGCATGCTGAATGACATGAGCGGGTTTAAAATTCCATTCGCCATGTATGCTGTCAATCTCTACGCCATGTTGCTTGATATGATCGTAACCAGAGCGAACCAGCAGAGAAACACTCTGCCCGGCATTTGCCAGCAGTGATCCGTAATAACAGCCGATTGCGCCTGCCCCAGCGATTAAGATTGTATTGGCTGTCATGACTCCAATACCTGCTTGACGAATGGCAGCGTCAATTTATGTTTGTTGACCAGGGTTTCATGTTCGAGCTTGTCCAGAATCGACCATAACTCATTGAGCTCGCGATTAAACCGTTGCATCAGATAGCGACTGACCTGATCCGGGACAATCATCCCCAGCTGTCTGGCCCTGAATTGTAATAGCTTACGTTTAGATTCATCGTCATGATTCAATAAATGCAATATCAACCCTGAAGACAGTCTGGATTGCAGATCCGCCAGGAAAAATGGCAATGCGGCTGGTGCATTGTTTGCGGAGACGATGAGTTGATGAGAACGTTCCATCAAGGCATTAAACAGATTGAACAGAGCAATTTCCCAATCTGGATGACTAGTGATTAAGTTGATATCGTCTATGCACAACAATTGAGACCGCTCCAGCCCGTTGAACAGTGCTGGTTGAGAATTCAGACACTGAGCCAGGGAAACAAACTGGACTTGCTTTCCCTGCTGTGCGGCAGACTGGCAACATGCATGCAGTAAATGGGTTTTACCCAGACCCGAGTCACCCCATAAAAAAACCGTGTTATCCCGGGCAGTGTCGATAAACCCGGACAATAAATCGATCACATGTTGATTTCCGGCTGGCAGATAATCGGCAAAACTGTAACCCTGCCGGGACTCAAACGCCAGAATCTGCTGGGCCATGACTATGCAGCTAATTGCTTGATAGCTCGCATCGATAACCAGCAACCCAGACACAGTAGCAGCGCAAGCACACTCTCGACAACAGCAATCCAGTTCAATGAGGCCGCAGATACAGATACACCAATGCCATGAAAAAAGTAAATCAGGCTGACAATTGATAACCAGAAAATCGAGCGATGCCGGCCACGCAGCGCGCCGCGCAACGGAATTGACAATGGCAGCAATCCAAAAGCAATCGCCAGTGGCACAGGATAACGACTGGCAGGTGACAACCAGATAGACCAGATCATGATTAAAATAAACAGTGCGCTATAACTGCTCCACATCACCACAGATGAAATCCGGTGCTTAGCCAAGATCGACATCCTGTAAAGCCAGAGCTGCTACAGCCAAACGCTTGCCAAATGCCTGACACAACGTCTTTTCATGCTCACTGTGCGGAGGATTACCACGTTGTGATAAATGGCTGGGTCCGTATGGGGTGCCTCCGGTTTCAGTTTCCATCAATGCCGGTTGCGACGAAGGAATACCGACAATCAGCATTCCATGATGCATCAGTGGCAACATCATCGACAACAAGGTGGCTTCCTGACCTCCATGAATACTCCCTGTAGACGTAAACACGCCAGCCGGCTTGCCCGCCAGTCCGCCGTTAAACCAAAGTGAAGTCGTGCTATCGAGAAAATACTTGAGTGGCGCAGCCATATTGCCAAAATGGGTCGGACTGCCCATTGCCAACCCGGAACATTCTCTCAAATCATCCAGTGTTGCATAGGGAGCGCCTTGCTCAGGTATGCTGTCTTGTTGCGCCTCACAGACTGTGGAAACGTCCGGAACTGTGCGCAATCGAGCTGACATGCCATTAACCTGTTCGACACCTCGTGCGATCTGGTTAGCCATTTTTGCGGTTGAGCCATTGCGACTGTAGTAGAGAATCAGAATGTCTGCCATTGCGCCAGAGATACTCCTTAATCGATTTCATTCAAAATAAAATAGCGTATGGTAATCGCATTTGAGAAAGATTAACAGGGTATTGTTTCAGCAAAGAAGCATAAATCCATCATTCATGAGACAATAGCGCGCTAGCCTTGTGATTCGGCAGAGTCAGCAACTGCCTTGCCATATATTATTGGTATGATAGTCTATATCACAGAGTCATATTAACAAACAAAATCAGGAGGAATTTGACCATGAATCTACTCATAAAAAAAGTCTCTTTTTTTATCACCACAGGCATATTTTTATCATTAATGGCTTGCAACTCAGAGTCATATACAGATGCGCAAAAACCGATCAGGAATCTCGGTGGAACCAGTCTTAAAACACAAAAAGAAGTTGGCGCGGAACTTAAAGCTGAAATGGAGGAAAGAAAAAAGAAAATTGAAGCACGACGCCAGGCTCGCCTTGCTCAAATGAAAGCCGGAGCTGCACAACCAGCACCTGCTCAAGCTGCACCGGAACAACCGGCTACTACTCCGGCTGAACCGGCTGTCGCTGCACAGGCACAACCTGCTCCAGTACCTGCACCTGCAGAATAAACAGTCAGATTCCTGAGAACAGTACTGCCACGGGTCTGACACTGATGCTTAAAGCTGAGCTGGTCAGACCCGCCTGCGGTTTTATATGTTATACCCAGGATAACCTCCCCAAAACACTCATACCCTGACATCAAGTCCACTTTGTGTGGCATTGCGACGACCTGTTATCAGCGTTTGATTCTCAGTTAAACCTCCGGTCCTGATACACAATCTTGAACGATCGTTATACGTCAAGCTTGAACAGTCCCTAAGTTTATCCCAGAAAATATTCAGCTCAATACCTCCAATCAGATAGTTTTATACAACAATACAACACGTTATAAACCAATTGAGAATACTGGTGCATGTGTCGACAACCCTGTAATCAGGGAGTGTGAATATTCACATTTATATTTCGTTGATTGTCCATTACCAGTCACGTTACACTCAGTATAAATCCACTCATAGCCAAACTGGTTATATTGATTATTCCATGCTGAAATCCAATAGCCTGATTCCGGTTTGTATTTTACTGATTATCACGTTGATAGCCTGTTCCGACATTCAGAAACCTCTGCCTGTCATGACTTGTAAAATCAAACGAATCACAGATGAATGTAGTCCTGTCCCGGTATTGGCAGATGGACAATTAAATATAAAGAAACAACGGCAATTTGAACTGACCGGGTTATATGAAGCTTGTTATCACCAGGAAACTGTGGCTATTCAGGGTCAGTATCATAGTACGATGAAAAACAATGTTTTGACCATTGAACTACTGTCCAACCGGATCAAGGGAATCAAATCGTCAAAATTTCCAACCACAATTGCCGTAGTCACCATGAATAACAAAACTCTGGAGGGAAATATCAGGGACATCTGGCCGCACATCCGTTCACCGCAACAGAACGATACTGCTTATATGGCCAAAATCACCTGTAAAACACATCAACAGTAACTGTAATCAGTTACCTGAAGACCAGGGAGATCTCTCATTATGTCATCAACTACAGAAACCTATCAAAATTGTGAAATTCGTATTAATAACAATAACGAACTGTTTATAAACGGCAAACGAATCGATTATGAATTCGATTTCGATTCCAATAAATGGCTGTCAAAATATCTGCCTTATCATGATTATGACAGTCTGCTGGAACTGGCCCGTGCCATAGTTCGTGATACCGTTGAATTTACGCATGTCGATCCATGAGGAGGACTACTGATGGCTATCAGAAAAGATGCGAATACCTTGACAACTTCAGAGCGCCAGGAATTGACCAGTGCAATCCTGGAATTGAAACGCCGCGGCATCTACGATCAGTTCGTGTTGCGTCATGCCAATGCCAATATGCGGGCAATTCACCGCTCTCCGGCCTTTTTACCCTGGCATCGACGTTATTTATGGGATTTCGAACGCGAATTACAACGGGTCTCAGGTAATCCGGATTTGGGTCTTCCCTACTGGAACTGGCCGGAAGGTGGCAGCGGTGCTTCAATGTGGGATGATGATTTACTGGGTGGTGATGGTCATCCGGTTTCACAAGTCGTCAGCAGCGGTCCGTTCAGATCCGGTCAATGGACTGTAATTAATTCCAGCGGCCAACCGGCAGGTCCGTTGACACGTGCTTTCGGAAGGGAGTCATGGGCGACTGAGTTACCAGCATTACAGGAAATTCTCGATGTCTTGTCAATCACCCCTTATGATGCAGCGCCCTGGAATGAGAGCGTCACCCAAAGTTTTCGCAACCAGCTCGAAGGCTTTCGTGGACCCAATCTGCATAATCGCGGCCATGGCTGGGTTGGTGGCTCCATGCTGCCAATGACATCTCCCAACGATCCAGTGTTTTTTATGAACCACTGCATGGTCGACAAAATCTGGCATGAATGGCAAATACGATTTCCCAGGCAAGGTTATCTGCCCGCCAGTGGTGGACCATTCGGGCAGAATTTGAACGACCCCATGGACAGCACACCGGCAACGCCTATTGACAGACGACCAATCGATGTCTTGCTCAGCAGCAATCTGAATATCGAGTACGATGCAGTATTTCCGGGAACGGGGCAGGATCAAAACCAGACCGTTGAGCTCAGCACTAACGGTACTCTGGTCGATGGTAATATCAGTTCGACAGGTGAAATCGACCTGTATCATTTTGATGTGACTGATTTCAACACATATGTGGCAGAAACAAGCGGTGCTTCGGATACAGTGATGACATTGTTTGGACCGGATGATCACACCTTGCAGATTGCTTTGAACGATGATGGTGGTGAGAATTTCAATTCTCGAATCAGCCAGTCATTACCTGCAGGCCGTTATTTCATTTCGATCCGCTTGTTCGATAATAGCGCGACCGGGTCGTATCAGATCAGGGTCAATACAGAGTCGTCAGATAACCCGGTTATTCCGCAATTAGAAGTTAACGGGCCCGCAACCGATGCTGAAATTACCAATCCCCGTGAAATTGATCTGTTCCGCTTTAGCGCACAATCATCGGGTGTGTATAGCATAGAAACCAGCGGTAGCACGGATACCTTTATGACTGTATTCGGGCCTGATTCAGAAACCCTGCAAATTGCAACAGATGATGACAGCGGATTCCTAAGAAACGCCAGACTGCAACTTCAGCTTCAACCCGGTGAATACTTTGTCAGAATTCGTCATTATTCAAATACAGGGACAGGTGCTTATCAAATCCAGGTTAGCCAATCCAATTGATTGCACGATCGAGCAGCAAAAACTGTTTTTTGGAGGTCAAACGGAGCAAATCTGGCATCATGCCCGTTCCCTGTAAAGCACTTCATGACCCAGGCTGAATTGATATCTACACACTTGTGGGGCTGGAAACGCCCATCCATCTCAGGTAGTCTGCACCATCAACCCTGTTTAAATAACAACGCCAGTAACAAGACCACCAGAATGAGAGAAACTGATTTCCAGAATGCAACAGGATTTCGCTCCATCAGAGGCGGCCTGGCTCTATTTAAAAACGCTTGATTCGGATGACGCATATCGTGGATAAATTCGGATAATTCCTGATAACGCGATACCGGATTGGGATGCACCGCTTTTCTGAGCACATCGTCAATCCAGGCTGGTATGTCTCTTTGATCATCCAGTACAGAGCGATAAGCCAGCTTTTTCTGTGCTGCTCTGGTTCTTGTTTTCGGTACTTCCGAACCATAAGGCAATTGACCGCTCAACATCTGATAGGTGATTACACCTAATGAGTACAAATCCGAGCAGGGAATTCCCGCTTCCCCCAGAAAATATTCCGGCGCAGTATACAATGCTGTTCCTAGTAAATTGTCAGATTGTATAGAACGTGTCATTTCCATGACACCGGCTACCCGGGTTGAACCAAAATCAATAATTTTTACGGAACCAGTGGTATCGAGCATGATATTGTCCGGCCTAATATCCTGATGCAACATTTCCAGACGATGAAAAGCCTGAAGTCCTTTGGCAATCTGCTCAATAATCTTGCGCACTGTTTCCAGATCGGGATTCGGGTTATCAATCAGCCATTGTCGTAATGAACGTCCCTCGATATATTCGGTGACGATGTAAATATAATTGCGCTGACGGGTTTCGCTAAACGCTTTTAACACATAAGCATTGTTGATCCGTCGGGCAATCCAGTCTTCCATGAGAAAACGTTCCAGGTAAGCCGGGTCACCCTGCATATCGATCGATGGTGTTTTTAAAACCACAGTTTGCTGTGTTTGCTCATCAGTAGCCAGATACACATGACTGCGATGACTGGCGTGCAATTCCCTGACGACCCGATAACCATCAAACAGCACCCGGGCCTCCAGCACAGGCGGGCATGGTCGGGTTGTCATCAACTCACCGACTTCATGAACACCGTGTTGTCTCGGAACATGATCCACTCTGACAATCTGCGCTGTCAGATTGTCATCACTGCCTTGCCGACTGGCTTGGTCAATAATAACTTTTGCAGCCAGATCCAGATTGGTGGACTGTTCATGGACTGTCTTAACGATGAATTCCGCACTGACAAATTCATAGACACCATCCGTGGCCAGAAAAAAAATATCACCCTGTTGTACAGATAACGTCTGAAAATCGATATCAAGCTGATAACTGAAGCCCAATGCTCTCGCCAGATAACTTGTCTCGGCAGAAACCCGGATACGATGATCGCTGGTGAGTTGTTCCAGACCGTCTGCATTCAGTTGGTAAATGCGGGTGTCACCAACATGGAAAATATAGGCACTGTCAGATTTAATAATCAACGCACTGAATGTGCAGAGATAGCCTCGGTCTTTGTCAAATCGATACGGACTCTGTGTCGTCTGGGCATGTAACCAGGAATTGATGGCCAGTAAAACCCGTTGTGCCGACTTTTTGACTGACCAGGCATCCGACGTACAGAAATAATCCGTGAGAAAACTTTTCACAGCAGACTCACTGGCAATCTGACTGACATCGCTGCTGCTGACACCGTCAGCGATAGCAATTGCAACGCCTTTCATATCCAACTGAGGTTGTTGCGGAATCAACGCACCGTAAAAGTCCTGATTGACCGCTTTTGTGCCTTTATCTGAGCTCTGCCCGACTGTAATGGTTAATTGATCGGACATAGTGGTTCTATAACACTGTTGTGACAATGATTACATTCAACACATTCATCTTGAATGATGGCGTAATTGAACTTAACGCATGCTTGAGATTACCAGCTTTTATAGGGAAGAAATTTGCCATTCATGACAACTTCGACACGGTCGCCTTTCGGGTCCTCAATTTTATTGACTGCCATGGAAAAATCGATAGCACTCATAATACCATCACCAAATTTCTCCTGAATCACCTGTTTCAAGGTTTCACCATAAACACCTGTAATTTCATAAAAACGATAGATTAACGGATCAGTCGGGACAGTTTGATCCCAGTGTTTGACAGGGTATTCTTCCAGCGCTTTCGCCACATCGCTATCCAAATCGAGATAGTCGGTAATAGCTGCTGCCTGATCAGGCTTTGCGCTGTTCATACCAAGACAGGCAGAAGCCAGCCAGACCGGTGAAAGCTGCAAATCATTCGCCATAGTTTCCCAAGTCAACTGTTTGGCTGCCTTGGTGCTGATAATCGTGTCAGTCATTGTTTGTTTATCCATACATCCCCCAAAATATCTCCATTGTCTACAGTTGAAACTGATACACCTTAGCTCATGTGCCAAACTGAAGTGTATCGCCTAGAACCTGTTCAAGACCTCATTGAATGGTATTTGCGGCGTTAAGAGTGGACTCAAAATGCTTACAGACTCCAGTTTGCAGAGCTTGTTCGCCCTCTGTTGCCTTGCACGCCATTCATTGATCAAGATCTTGAACAGGTTCTAAGAAATCTTCTTTAATTAATCTTCGTTCATTAAACTGCGCTTTGGAGCGGTTTTGATATGCGTTGCATACAACGTCAAACCAGTAAACGCAAGCCCGCCAATTAAATTACCAAGCACTGTCGGAATTTCGTTCCAGATCAGATAATCCATAATTGAGAAGTTGCCTCCCATAATCAAGCCAGATGGAAACAGAAACATATTCACCACAGAATGCTCGAAAGTCATTCCAAAAAACAGCATAATCGGCATCCACATGGCAATCACCTTACCGCTGACATGTGTCGAAATCATTGCACCCACAACCCCTGTGGAGACCATCCAGTTACACAACATGCCTCTGACAAACAGAGTCAACATACCGGCAGCACCATATTTTGCATAACCTAAAGTTCGACCCTCACCGATTGTAGCAATTTTTTGTCCGACAATATTCGGCTCAGTTGAAAACCCGTATGTAAATACAATCGACATCATGACTGCGACTGTAAATGCACCGGCAAAATTGCCGATAAATACCAGTCCCCAGTTTCTCAATATTCCGCCGACCGTCACACCGGGTCGCTTATCCAGCAAGGCCAATGGCGTCAATACAAATACCCCGGTGAGTAAATCGAATCCGAGCAGATATAACATGGAAAACCCAACGGGAAACAGAATCGCTCCGATGATTGGATATCCGGTCTGCACTGTAACTGTTATTGCAAAAACCGCTGCCAGCGCCAGAATTGCTCCAGCCATATACGCCCTGATTACCGTGTCTCGCGCAGACATGTAAATCTTGGATTCCCCTGCGTCCACCATTTTGGTTACAAATTCTGAAGGAACTAAATAGGACATCTTGTATACTCCCTGCAATTAATATTATGTATTTTAATGACCCACTGACAATATTATGCTGAATGTCTTCAGCCAGATACTTAACTCATGTGAAATTCATTAAACATGATTGATTTCACATCAACCCTTTTTTAACATTGCTATAGATAATCATTTTGATGAGGCCGAAAATGTTTTAACATTTCGAACTAGTATTGCTGATTTAGCCCAGGAATAATTCCCCATCGCGTTTTCACTTTTATGCATTGAATGTCAGCATCTTATTGACGATATCTGTTCGGGAAAAAATCCTTTAACAAAGTCATTAAACTCAATTCATCGCATGACTTGGGTAAATCAAAATGGCACATCAACAAATCGTCGTTGTCGGCAACGGCATGGTCGGACACTATTTTATTGAGAATCTTGTCACTCATTCTCAAAGCGCTGAATTTTCTGTCACGACTTTTTGCGAAGAACCACGCCTGGCTTATGACCGGGTCCACTTAAGCGAATTTTTTAGCGGAAAAACCGCTGAACAATTGTCACTGGTTGAACCAGGTTTCTATGAAAAACATGGCATAACGGTTCATCTTTCTGACAAGGCTGTCAGCATTGATCGAGACAAACAAATTGTTACCTCTGCTAACGGAGTTGAGGTTCATTACGATATTTTGATTCTGGCTACTGGCTCGTATCCATTTGTTCCCCCAGTTGAAGGTCATGATCGTGAGCATTGCCTGGTTTATCGCACCATAGAAGACCTCGAAGCCATTCAAGCCAGCGCTTCGAGATCTCGAAGCGGAACCGTTGTTGGTGGTGGCCTGCTGGGTCTGGAAGCAGCCAAGGCTTTGAAAGATATGGGTCTTGACACCCATGTCGTCGAATTTGCTCCACGCTTGATGGCGGTCCAGCTCGATGAAGGTGGTGGCAACATGTTGCGCCGTAAAATCGAAGCCCTTGATGTTACGGTTCACACCAGTAAAAACACCACCCTGATTACCGATGGGAAGGAATCCAGACATCAAATGCAGTTTGCTGATGGCGAAATACTGGAGACCGACCTGGTTCTGTTTTCAGCAGGAATTCGTCCACGCGATGAATTGGCACGAGATTGTCAGCTTGAGGTGGGTCCACGTGGAGGGATTGCAATCAATGATTACTGCCAGACTTCAGATCCCAATATTTATGCGATTGGTGAATGCGCATTGTGGAATCAGCAGATTTTCGGACTGGTGGCACCGGGATATCAAATGGCTAGAGTCGTTATTGATCGATTGAGCGGAGAAAATGCAAGGTTTACCAGCGCAGATATGAGCACCAAACTCAAACTGCTCGGTGTTGATGTTGGTAGTATCGGCGATGCCCACGCGCGTTCTCAGGGCGCTCGAAGCTATGTGTATCAAAACGAATGGGATGAAGTCTATAAACGCCTGGTCGTCAGTGAAGACGGTTTAAAAGTGATTGGCGCTGTATTGGTCGGCGATAACGATTCATACAACGAGATCATGCAATACTATCTCAACGGAATCGATTTACCAGAGACACCGGAAGCACTGATTCTGCCAAGGGTCGAAGGCTCGACAGCAGGCCTGGGTGCCGATGCATTACCTGCCAGCGCCACAATATGCTCCTGCCATAACGTCAACAAAAGCGATATCGTCAACCTGATGGACAACGGTGTTGTCGCATTAGCCGATATCAAATCAGAAAGTAAAGCCAGCAGTGGTTGCGGGGGATGTGCTGCGTTATTGAAATCAGTTGTGGACTGCGAGCTGGCTCAGCGCGGCATGACAATCAATAATGACATATGCGAACACTTTCCGTTTACCCGGCAGGAAATCTACCACATGATTATTGTTGAAGAGATCAAAACCTTTGACGCGCTGTTAGACAAACATGGCAAGGGCGCTGGATGCGATATATGTAAGCCGGCGATTGGTTCAATCCTGGCGTCGTACTGGAATGATTATGTGCTCAGTGACAAATTCTACAATCTGCAAGACACTAATGACACATTTCTTGCCAACATGCAAAAAGACGGAACCTACTCAGTAATTCCCCGCATTGCAGGTGGGGAAATTACCCCGGAAAAATTAATCAAACTTGGTGAAATTGCCAGAAAATACCAGTTGTATACCAAAATTACCGGCGCTCAGCGCATTGATATGTTCGGAGCCCGGCAGGAACAACTTCCGTTGATCTGGTCTGATTTGGTCGAAGCCGGTTTTGAGACTGGTCACGCTTACGCCAAAGCCTTGAGAACAGTCAAATCCTGTGTCGGCTCCACATGGTGTCGTTATGGCGTATTGGACAGTGTAGGAAAAGCGATCGATCTGGAAAATCGCTACAAAGGACTGCGTTCTCCACACAAACTCAAATTTGCCGTGTCTGGTTGTACCAGAGAATGTGCGGAAGCTCAGAGCAAGGATGTCGGGGTCATCGCAACTGAAAACGGCTGGAATATGTATGTTTGTGGTAACGGCGGCATGAAACCACGTCATGCTGACCTGTTTGCCACTGACCTGGACGATGACACGCTGGTGAAATATATCGACCGGCTTCTGATGTTCTACACACGAACCGCTGACCGTCTGCAACGCACTTCAGTGTGGATGGAAAATCTTGAAGGGGGGTTGAATTATCTGCGCGATGTGATCATCGACGATAAACTCGGGATTTGTGCCGAACTCGAACAACAAATGCAACACATTGTCGACAGCTATCAATGTGAATGGAAAACCACGTTGTCTGATCAGGAAATGCTTAACAAACGATTCCGGTATTTTGTCAATAGCGATGCCACTGACAACAATGTGGTTCTTATCGAGGAACGTGGACAGAAACGCCCGGCTCGTGAAGAGGAACGAAAACAGATTCCGGTTCATCTCGTCAACAGCGCCTGAAAATCATGCAACACTTATCGACTCAAAACATGACTGATACCAATAACAGTAAATGGCAAACTGTATGCAACAAGGACGAATTACTTCTCAATGCAGGAATCTGCGCCTTGATACAGGGAATGCAGATAGCAGTGTTTTATTTTGCCAAACAACAACATATTTACGCTGTACAGAACTATGATCCATATTCAAAAGCGAATGTATTATCGAGGGGAATTATCGGCGATCTCAATGGACAACCAGTCGTCGCATCACCAATCTATAAACAGCATTTCAACCTGCAAACCGGAAAATGTCTGGAAGATGAAGCAGTGACAATACAAACGTATCCGATACGAATTGTTGACGATCAGGTTGAAATCGCCGTTGCCACTCAAACCGTTACCTCAATCTGAATAAAAAACCGTTACCGGTTACGGGACATAATACCAATGAAAATTCCCTTTTTTGTCGTCGATGTGTTTACCAGCCAGGTCTTTAACGGCGCACAGATTGCTGTGGTTCCCGATGCGGACACGCTTTCAGATAACACCAAACAGCTGATCGCCCAGGAACTGAATCTCACTCAAACCGCATTCCTGCTCAAACCTGAAAATGCAGATCATGACTGCAAGCTGCGCATCTATACGCCAACCCAGGAAATCGACTTTGCCTCCCAGGTGATTCTGGCTGTTGCACATGTCATATCAATCGACAGTCCAAATCGAATGATTGACAAGGAAAGTCCAATTACAATTGAACTGAACAGACATTTGATCAGCGGGTTCTTCGCGCCAAACAACGGAAAAGCCGTGTTTACCGGATTCAGCACTGAAGTCAGTCCGGTAGTCGATCGGTTTGTGCCGTTAAGTCATGAGTTGGCTACAATACTGTCCTTGCCTGACAATAACATTGAAAGCAAACCGTTGACTCCGCGTCTGGCTTCTACCGGCACACCATATTTAATTATTCCACTGAAAACAGTCGAAGCAGTTCATAATGCCAGATTCAATTTCAAACTCTGGTCAGAATCCCATGCCCCGCAAACCTCAGCACAGGAAATTCTACTGGTATCCAGACAAACCACGTTAAAAACCAGCGATTTCTTTGCTAGACTGGTCGGCCCACACATCGGCCTCATGGATGAGCCACCGGTCGGAGCAGCCATGCCTGCTTTTGCCGCCTACCTGGCCTCCCACGACCACGTCCGTCCCGGTCGATATGCATTTTCCATTGAAAGAGGCTCACAAGACAACCGCTTCAGTTTGCTTACACTGGAAATGGATCATCAAAATAAAGACACGCTCACCGTTCGATTAGGCGGACCCTCTGTACTTTCAATTGAAGGTACCATCGACACCGATCAGTAACTTTACAGATTGGTCATCTTATCTGACTTTTCTATTTGATTTGAAAACCTGAGTGTTTACAGAGTGGAGCGAATGGTATAGTCATTCCCGATTTAATCATCGCTCAAAATGTTCAGCAGAATAGTTTACATGTATACTCTCTTGATAAACATTTTAAGCTGCTAAAAAACGTTATGTAGCTTAAGCATAACGAAACACGGTTAACCGGATAGTGCCAGGTTTCTAAATTCCAGAAATTTCCATTTCCCAAATTTCGTCAAATTCCGGAAACATAATACCTATCTTATTTTAAATTTTACTATAAGCAGCTTCCGTGTCATTGTATTCACAAGACCGGTTGAATCTTGATTCTTTATCTGTTCAATCCCCAGGTTAATTGATATTAGTGGCATGAAAGACATCAACAACTCATTGTATTAACTGTAACAGCCGGTTGGCAAGGCTTGTTAAAGTTCATTGAGATTTACTGTCCTGTTTAGAGATTTAGCATTCAGCTCAGACTATAGAGGTTTTAGTAAATCCTGCGAAAAGATTTCAGGAAGCACTATTGGCTTTATGTGAATAACCAACATTAATTCTGATGGTTTCTGCTAATACTGTGAATTTAAAATTGATTTTTTTCCAGCAATCTATCCATAAGAATCAGATACACTAAATCATTGTTTCACTTGTATCTTTGATAAAGTCACACGATAATAAGTCTCTCGTTCTTTGTTGCAGAACAGTACTTCCTTTTTAACACATACTTTTTCGAGCGGATTTTTATCCTTCAAGGATCATGCATGCCCCACCGATCAGTTGCATTTTTTCAGTTCATCGTCTACAAACCGTGGCGTGTCATTTTACTGTGTCTACTGATCGTTTTAGGCATCGGCTATGGTGCTAAAGATTTACGGTTCAATAATAATTACCGGGTATTTTTTGCTGATCAGAATCCTCAACTAGCTGCGTTTGAGGAGATCGAACGCGTTTATACCAAGACGGATAATGTCTTGTTCACGATCAAACCCAAAGTTGGGGATGTGTTTCAGTCCCGGGTATTGAAACTGATCCAGCAGTTGTCTCATGACAGTTGGCAACTCCCCTACTCTCAGCGTGTCGATTCAATCAGTAATTTTCAGCATACCTATGCAATTAAAGATGATTTGATTGTGTCGGATCTTGTAGACAATGATGCGTTACAGTTAACAACAAAGGATTTGAAGCACATTAAACACGTGGCTTTGAGTGAACCATTGTTGGCAGGAAAAATTATTCACCGTAATGCGTTGGCAACAGGGGTAAATGTCACAATTAATCTGCCCGGTAAAAATCAGCAGGAAGTACCACAAGTCGCAAGCGCAGCTCGTGCTTTGGTTGAAAAATATCGATCTGAGTACCCGGAAATAGATTTACATGCTTCAGGAATGGTATTCATGAATAACGCATTCATGGAAAGCGCCATGCTGGATATGCAAACGCTGACACCGATGATGTTTTTAACATTGATCATCATTACTGTTTTTCTGGTCAAATCAATTTCAGCGACATTAGCGACTTTGTTGGTGATTCTTTTTTCTGCTATCTCCGCAATGGGGTTTGCGGGTTGGGTCGGGTTCCCCTTGACACCGCCTTCAGCCATGACCCCAACCATTGTGCTTACCCTGGCAATCGCTGACTCCATACATATTATTATTTCCATGAAAAAACTCATGCAGCATGGCATGGCTAAAAAAGCGGCGATTCTGGAATCACTGAGAATCAATTTTCAGCCTGTGTTGCTGACTTCAGTAACCACAGTCATCGGATTTCTCAGCCTTAATTTTTCGGAATCGCCACCATTCTGGCATCTGGGGAATATGACGGCTTTTGGTGTAAGTTCTGCGTTTGTGTTTTCAATACTCCTTTTACCGGCACTTCTAGCGATTTTACCCGTACATTTTAAACGTCTGCCTGAGCAACATAAAAGCACGACTAATCTGCTTGGTCAATTTGTCGTTAAACATAATCGTGTGCTACTGATTTCCAGTTTAATCATCACATCAATGGTTGCCTGGATGATTAATCGCATCGAGTTAAACGATCAATTTGTACAGTATTTTGATCAATCAATTGAATTTCGATCCGATACGGAATTCATGATGACTCATTTGAGTGGAATTTATACAATTGAGTATTCAATTCCCGGCCAGGGCAAGGAATCGATTAGCGACCCGGAATATCTGTTTCATCTGGAAAAATTCACTGAATGGTTACGCAAACAACCGGAAGTTGATCACGTATATTCTATTTCGGATATTTTTAAACGACTCAATAAAAACATGCATGCAGATGACCCCCAGTGGTATCACATACCTGATAATTCAGAATTAGCCAGTCAGTACTTACTGCTGTATGAATTTTCCCTGCCATACGGTCTGGATTTGAACGATCGAATCAATATCGATAAAAGCGCTGCGCGTTTGACAGTGACATTGAAAGACATGTCGTCGCGACAGCTTCGTGCTTTCAAGGATCATAGCGAAGAATGGTTAAAAATTAATGCTCCACAATACATGTTCAGCCAGGCAACCAGTCCGTCGGTGATGTTTTCTTATATCTCCAATCGCAATGTCAAAGCCATGATCAAAGGAAATCTGATTTCTTTGATTCTGATTTCAGCAATTCTGATTGTGGCATTAAGAAGTCTCAGTATTGGCCTGATTTCGCTGATCCCGAATCTTGCTCCGATTGCATTGGGGTTTGGAATCTGGGGGTTGTTAATCGGTCAGATTAACATGGCTGCTGCGTTTGCATTTGCCGCTTGTCTGGGAATCATTGTGGACGATACGGTTCATTTTTTGTCTAAATATCTGCGCGCCAAACGGGAAAAAGGTTTAAATGCCCGGTCTGCAGTTCTCGACGCCTTTCAATCTGTGGGCTCAGCGATGGCAGTGACCACGTTTATTCTGATCGGCGGCTTTACAGTGATGACACAATCCGGTTTTCAGATGAACAGTTATCTGGGACTGTTAACGGCAATTGTCATTGGCTCTGCGCTGTTGCTCGACTTTTTTTTGCTGCCACCTCTGTTAATTGCACTGGAAGATTTTTCCGGTAACCTGAAACATAAAAGGAGATAACCCGATGTTCAGCGGTCTGTTACGAAATGTTCTGTTTATAATCATCGGGTGTTGTATTGCCTTGCACGTTTTTGCAGAAAAAACCAAGCAGCAATTATTGACTGGAGACAGTCCGGAATCCATCGGTGAAGCAATTGCCATTGAACTGGATGACCGTGACTTGGGCTTTATCAATCAGACATCGAAAATGGAGATGATTTTGCGTAATGCGCATGGTCAGGAAAACACGCGAGTCATGGAAACCCGAATTCTGGAGCGTCCGGAGCGCACTGTTGGTGATAAATCATTGCTTATCTTTTATAATCCACGTGATATCAATGGCACAGCTTTGTTATCGTTTGCTGAAATTCTGGAACCCGATCAGCAGTGGCTTTATCTGCCCGCTTTGAAGCGAGTCAAACGCATTTCCTCAAAAAACAAGTCTGGCCCGTTTGTCGGCTCTGAATTTGCCTATGAAGATATTACCAGTAATGAAATCGGCAAATACAGTTGGCGATATGAAGGACTGGAACCCTGCCCGTTGGAAGTGACTCTTGAATGTTTTAAGCTTGTTACAATTCCAAAATATGAGCACTCAGGATACACAAAACGTGTGGTGTGGGTCGATGTCGAGGAATTCCGGGCATATAAAGTTGATTTTTACGATCGCAAAAACAGTTTGCTTAAAACTCAGACATTCCATGGTTACAAGCAATACCTGGATAAATTCTGGCGCGCTGACAGCTGGAAAATGCACAATCACCAATCCGGTAAAAGCACGGAGCTTCATTTTAAACAATATCAGTTCAAAACCAACCTCACCGATAACGATTTCAGCAAGGCCAGCTTGAAGCGGGTCAGATAATTGCGGGCTTCATCAGCTCTTGTATCAACAAGTCTGTTGATTGTCACAGTATTGTCCAATAGCGCTGCATGCGGTGAATTTGCCGGATTCTCTGCCATCGAATACAGGCAGTTTTTTCAACAGGAACAGTTTTCTAGACAGCGATCTGGTTCAATTCCGTCCCTGATTACCGAACCGGAATATTATCATCAAAGTGATGACCGACAGCATTCCTTTGTTGCCCGTTTGTTCTTTCATTATGATCCCAATGATGACGAACGCACTCACTTTGACATTCGCCAGGCTGATTGGACGTTTGCCGAAAACGACTGGGAACTGCGATTGGGAATCAGCAAGGTGTATTGGGGAGTCGCAGAATCACGACATCTTGTTGATACCATTAACCAGGTTGATGCAGTCGAGGATGTCGATGAAGAAGACCGGCTTGGGCAACCCATGATGCAATTTGCCTTGTTTAAGGACTGGGGAACACTGAGATTTTTTTATCTACCCTATTTCCGTGAACGGACTTTTCCAGGAACCCGAGGTCGTCTTAGAGGACCATTCGTGATAGACGACAACGATGCCAGATATCAGAAATCTCTTCAGGAATGGTACCCGAATGTTGCATTGCGATATGAACACGCTGTCGGAAACTGGGATTTGGGAATCGCCCAGTTTCACGGTACCAATCGAGAACCTGTTTTTATTATCGATGGAAATCGTATCACGCCTCTATACCAGACAATAAATCAGACTTCAGTCGATCTGCAATATACAGATGATGCCTGGTTATGGAAACTGGAAACCTTGTTTCGCTCCAGCAGACATGATGATTTTTTTGCAGTAACAGGCGGTTTTGAATATTCTATTTTTGGTTTATTTGATACAGACCACGACCTTGGTCTGCTGGCAGAGTATCATTACGACGGCAGAAATCATCGCTCACCATTAAGTTTTTTTGACCATGACGTTTTCTTAGGAGCACGTTACGTATTCAACAATATCTCTGATAGTGAGTTACTGGCAGGGGTAACAACTGATTTGAAAGGTGAAGGAGCAACTGCTGTCATTGAGGCATCGCACAGAATTAACGATCACTGGAAAATTGAGTTTGATACCCGTCTGTTTATCCACATTGATAAAAACAGTTTTTTCTCATTTCTTAATCAGGATAAATTTATGCAATTGCGTCTTTCGTACTTCTTTTAATCTTGTTTGATTGAACACGTGTTGATGATTGTCATCACTGGTGAATCACACAAAGCAAAAACTGAGATCCGCCATCAATGTTCCCAGAATAGCGCCTGCCAGCACATCAGATGGATAATGCAAACCCAATATAATCCTTGACAGGGCCACCAGAATAGCGAAAGGAATTAATACCCAGCACAGTTCCGGGATGTAGGAACAAGCAATGATAGTAAATGATAATGCATGGAAGGTATGTCCTGAGGGAAAGCTGAATTCATCAAGCGGTTTCACATGCAATTGAATCCCTCGCGCTTTGATATAGGGTCGGTTTCGCACAACCTTGGGCTTAAGTGACTTGTAAATGGCCAGATTGATCAACCCGACGATTGTCATATGCAATGAAACTTTCAAGACTTCCAGACCAAGTGCAAATGGCAACGCAATAATCAGGCTATACCAGAATACACCGTTACCCAAACGGCTGATGACTTGAAAAAATCGGGCGACACTCGGATGCTTGCAACAACGATTAAAATAAACACAAAGCGCAAGCTCGTAGTTACTGATTGAATCTAAAAAAGTATAAGTTTTCATGATAAATTAACCTGCTTGTCAACTAATTCAGTCAATCGTTTTCCTGACATACCGAATTAGACTGTCAACTGGTACAGCTTATCGTTGATAGAGTAGACTTAAACGTTCAAAACAAACAATGATTCGTTTCTTCTGAATGTCGTTCTATCCTCTCTGTTTTAAGAATTTATCTTGCTTGCGTCTTGAAATCAATATATTTGTTCGATTCTCTGAATATAAATAAACTACCACACTGGTCGCAATTCCACTTACTCAACAAATCACTTATCAAATCAATCGGTTATGAACCTCCTGAGATCGTGTTGTCATATCCTTGGATGTCATGCAGTCAATTTCTTATTGTGAAACTGAATATAAGCACGATCAATTCACAATAATAAAAAATTTTATTTTTTGAATGATTCTTGATTTTTACCTGAATCCGTGACTTTATAATTGGAAATGAATGATAACTAATTGAATTTA
>JAHZJL010000154.1 GCA_022600935.1 Gammaproteobacteria bacterium | reverse complement strand
GCATCAATATCTGCAAAAACAATGCGTTGCCACCAACCTATAGTTTGTATCAAACCTGCTGTTTCAGTCACATCATAAAAACCTTTGTTGCGGTTTTCGAAAATGGTAATCGGCATCCATTCGCCAACTATTATCAGATCCTGGTCATTATCATTATCGTAATCGACAAATGCGGCATCGGTAATCATGCCTGCTCGTCCAAGCTGCGGGGCCAGCTGTGTCGTGACATCGACTAACCGGCCTTGATCATTTCTGAATAAGATGCTTTGCGGTGTTTGCGGATATTTCCCAGGAACAACCCTCCCCCCCACAAAGACATCCTGATCACCATCCTTGTCATAATCTGTACTGACAATACGCATACCACTGCTGCCAACCGCAGGTAATGCGTCTGACTTGCTGAATACAGCCTTGCCATCATTCAAATACAACCGGTCCTGATAATAGGTTTTGTCTTTGGATTCATTGCCGCCGCTGACAATATACACATCAAGGTCGCCATCATTGTCAATATCGAACAGCAAAGCGCCAAGGTCTTCCTGGGCCGCATCAAACTCCCAGGGTTGCGAAGGGTTTGAAACAAACGTTTGATCAACTGTCTGGATCATCAACTTACCCGAGCTACCAGCTGCCCCGCCGACAAAAAAATCCTGGAGCTGATCACCGTTGACATCACCCACTGCAATCAAAGGCCCATGCTCTGATTGTTTGTGTGGTAACAAGCGCTCACGTTCAAAATCATTGAAACGGTTTTCAATATGTCGATAATTGAGTTGCAGCAATTCAGTGAGCTCAGAAAAAATAGTCGGTTGTTCAGTCCGGCTACTGTCCGGTACAGTATTCACAGCATCAGAATACGATACCGTTAACAACTGATTTCGCTCAGGTTTGTTAATTACCGATGTTTTACCATCAGACCACATGACAACAATCTGCTTGATCGTTTGATGTTTTCCAAGCCCGAAATGAACAATCGGTTGCACCGATGATAGATATCCTCGACTCACGAAGTTGCGTTTAACCTGCTGACCATCAGCAAACCTGACACTGATGCTTGCACCTATCCCGTAACGATTTGAATCCGGTCCATCCAGCCTGACTTTCAGATAATGATTAAGAGGTTGATTAAGAGCATTTTGATAAAGACCAGCCTCGTCATCCAGATTATTGACAACCAGGTCCAAATCACCATCATTGTCAAAATCTGCATAGGCAGCGCCATTGGAATTACTAAAATCATTTAAACCCGCAGTTTTACCTGCTTGCTGGAATGTCAGATCGCCCTGATTCAAAAACAGGTAGTTCTGCAATTTAGCTGCAGGCATGGTTGAAATGACTTCGTTGAAATCCAGCGCTTTGCCTGATTTAGACATTGCATTCAAGCGGGTATAAAAATCATTATCGGTGATATCACGCTTGATGCCGTTGGTCACATACAAATCCTGATATCCATCGTTGTTAAAATCGGCAAACAACGGCGCCCAGCTCCAATCGGTTTTGGCAACGCCGGCCAGTTGTGCTATTTCACTGTACATGCCATCACCCTGATTTAACTGCAAGGTATTGAGCATAAATTGATAATGAATACCGGAATCGATTAACCGCCAGAAATTCTCGGTGCTCATGGACGCCATCAAACGCTTGGCTCGTACATGATCTTCCGGAACCATATCAAGCACAATCAGATCCAGCAAACCATCATTATTGATATCTCCGATATCTGACCCCATGGAATAAAATGACGTGTGATTCACAAAGTCGGCAATTCCGTCTGTGAACGTACCATCCTGATTATTGATATAAAGACTATCTGGCTCGATATAATCATTGGCGACATAAATATCGTCCCAACCATCCTCATTGAAATCAGCAATCGTTGCACTCAATCCCCAGGCGTAATTCACGATGCCTGCTTTTTGCGTGACATTAGTAAACAAGCCATTGCCGTTGTTTTGGTATAACTGGTCTGAGCAGAATTTATCGTAGCTTACGGCATCACGCGGCATCACCGTAGTATTGTTTTCAAAATCATAGCGGTGATTGACCAGATACATATCCAGATCGTTATCCTGGTCAAAATCAAAAAAGTAGGCTTGAATCGAGAATCCCGCATCGTTTAAACCATATTGCACGGCTCGCTCAGTAAACGTCAGGTCACCATTATTGATATACAACAGATTTTCCCGATCAGACGGATTCTGGTATAAGCCGGAACGTGATACATAGATATCCATATGTCCATCGTTATTGATATCGACAAACGTGACACCATTACTCCACCCTTCATCCCGCTTTTTAAAAGCTGTTTTGCTTATATCCTTGAATTTAAAACCACCTTGATTGAGATACAACGTGTTGGAAACCTGATTACCGGAAAAATAGATATCAGCTAAACCATCATTGTTTAAATCACCAACAGCAATACCACCTCCGTTATAGATATAGGAGAAATTAAAAAAATTGTGGACATGATCTTCCTTGATACTGTTATTGAAATGAATCCCGGAATGTCGTGCAGACATTTTTTTAAATATCAATCCTTCATCAATGTTTGATTTGGCACTTAACGTACTGACATCAAAAAATAAAACCAATAACACAATACTGATAAATTTCAATATCATCATGACAACATTCAAGGATTGATAATACGGGTAAGTGTGTACCCGCCAGATTAAACAGGAAGGTAAGGCGACTTTAAACAAGCTATCGTTACTCAAACGAACACTCAAGAAAACTGCAAAGAATCAAATAAATACTATAAACCGGAAAACTCAAAACACATCAGGTTTGCTCAGCAATTGATCAAGACTTTTTTAAACGTTTTGAGGATTCAGCCAGCAACACATTAAACGGGTTGCATAACGGACCAGGACAATTTACATTTTTATTCTACCACCGGATTATGCTTTTTTCTGACAATAAAAAAGGGGAAGCCAGGCTTCCCCTTTAATTGATGTAACGAGACAGTCGTTATCGTTTATTGATATGAATATCAACTCGTCGATTTGCTGCACGTCCCTGTTCAGTCTGGTTACTTTCAATTGGATGACTTTCTCCAAACCCGACTGAACTCAAACGGCTGGAGGAAATGTTTTTACGAACCAGGTAATTCATGACTGCTCTGGCACGGCGTTGCGACAATCCAAGATTATAACGCTCGGAACCAATACTATCAGTATGTCCTTCAAGAGTGACACTCATAGTCTGGTTTTTCCGCAGAATTCCGACAATATTGTTTAATTCCGAATATGCATCGGCACGAATCGCTGCACTGTTAAAATCGAAGTTAACACTGCTTAAACTCCAACAGCCTTGTGAATTAACCTTGGCTCCTTTCGGAGTATTAGGACATTTATCCTTGTAATCCGGTACGCCATCACCATCGGTATCCAGTGGACAACCATCCGCATCGACTGCAACACCTGCAGGAGTACCCGGGCATTTATCCCTGTTGTCCGGTACACCATCACCATCTGAATCTCTTGGCTGACCTTTCTCAAACAAGGCATTTGCAATAAAATTGGACATTCCACCTGCATCAGCAACCTGTGAACCCGATACTGCAACACCGCAACCACTGGCGTCTGCAATAGCCGACATCACAGCTTGTCCCTTTGTTTCATTACCAATCCAGACAGTATGAATACATAATTTATCGCCAAATTCCGCTTTCATGGCATGTGCATAAGCAACTGGATCATCATCAGTTGCCATACCATCGCCCATGACAATCATTGCCACGCGACCACTGCTACTGCGAATATCATTTTCAGGTGCAAGTAATCCTTTATGCATTGGTGTACCGCCACTTGCACAAGGTATAGCAGCGATAGCTTGAGATAACGCAGACGAACTGAAAGGTGACATCGGCAAATTAATGTTTGTAGCGCTCCAGCCATGACATGCTCCATTACCAAATGAAACAAGTTCACTGCTAATATCAACTTGCGGCATGGTATTTGCGAACAATGTCGAGATCTGCTTTTCAGAAATAAATTTTGAAGAAGACTGCGCATGATAGGCTTCACTCATCGATGATGACCCATCCAGCACCATAATCACTGCATCCGAATTCGGCACCAGTTCGCCACTTTGCACACCGGCTGCCAGATCGACTGCTGGCAAGGAAGCGCTTGGAGGTACACTGTTCGATGCACAACCGCTGATTATGCCCGCCATAATGATAGCTGAAGCAATTCCCCAGCCCTGTTTATTACATTTTTTATACATAAATTTCCCTCCTGAGAAAAAGCATCATGATTCGGTTAAACCGAAATAACATCGACGGATTACCTCCCCATCATATTACTTTCCGTGATTCTAACGCAAGTTGATGTAAAAACGCAAATTAGTGCTATAGATTATTGAATAATAAATATTTATGACCATAATAGTCGAACCCTAATTGTAACATTCCATTACACTATCAATCGTTTAACATCAAACAGATCAAACACATGCTGCTATGTTTTCAGTATTTTCTATCTAAATATCATATGATTATGGCATTAATTTGATAATAAATTTATTTCAATAAAAAAGGGCCGCTTAAAGCGACCCTTTTTCTTTTTTCCTTATTGAGCCAGTTTACAGATTAAACCTCTGTCGATGCTGAAACAATGCAAGCATTGCAATCATCAGAGCCAGCAGTATCCTTGCCCATTCTCCAAGTGTCGGTACCGGTAGCACTGGTGTTGCCGGATTTGGAGGCGCAACTGCATCAGGAGGATCCAGCGGAATATGATTATTGAAGATACCAGGATCGCCAATTCCAATTTCAAATTCAACAAAGTAGAGTGGGATACCTGAAATCGGCACAGTAGTCTGACTACTTGGCTCACAGGTAATTCCGGCTACCGCATCAACTGTACAGTTATCAGCATCAAGAATTCCGGGCTCAGGTAAGTTATCAGAGGAAATCTGATATCCTGGCGGTGGAATGACCTGCAACTCATAGACTGTATCAACAGATGGACATGCTGGATCTGCTCCTGGATTGAGGAAGAACATATACACACCATCCACACCAGTAATCTGGCCTTGCTCACCCGGACCCAGACAAGCCGGAGGCAACGGAATGCCATTGGTCAGCAGAAACACTTGTGTACCCGGAACCGCATCACCTGTCGTTTCATCGTAAACTATACCGGATGGATCGATAGGCTCTGGAACAAACGCCACATCACCTGGATTCAGTGTAATTGGCTGTTCCTGGATGATGATGCCTCCCGGACTGATAAACTGCACATTATAATCACCCGGCACCAGATTCAGATTGGAGAACGTGCCATCGGCTTGAGTAGTCAATGTATCGACAACAGAACCACCGTTATCGACAATCTGGATTTGCCATCCAGGCAATCCTGATTCGTCCGGATCCTTAACACCATCTTTATCATCATCAAACCAGACCACACCGGTCACACCAGCATTATTACCTGGATTACTATCCAGATAATCATTTCCTGTGCTGCTACCACCTGCTGACAGTGTCACGGCAATCTGGTTGTCGTTACCTCCATCGATATCCGCTGTACTGGTATGTCCGGCAGGATCGGTTTCACGAATGGTATAGTCGCCTGGTGCAACATTGGAAAAGCTGTAATGACCATTGCCATCGGTAACAGTTGTATCAACGACGTTACCCTGATCATTCAGCAACTCGATGGTCACCCCAGCGATTCCAGAATCAGCATCGTTGACATCGCCATCGGAATCGCTATCAAGACGCACCTGACCGCTGATCACGCCAGTATCGACTGCATCCAGATAATCATTACCGGTACTGCTGCCACCTGGCGGCAAGGTCACTGCAATGGTATTATCGTTGGCACCATCAACATCGGCTGTACTGATATGATTGGCGGGATCGGTTTCACGAATCGTGTAATCACCCGGTGCGACATTGGTGAAGCTGTAATTGCCGCTGCTATCGGTGACCGTTGTATCAATAACATTACTCTGATCATCCAGCAATTCGATGGTGACGCCTGAAATGCCTGAATCTGCATCGTTGACATCGCCATCGTTATCACTGTCCAGACGAACCTGGCCACTGATCACACCGGTATCAATTGTATCCAGATAATCATTGCCGGTACTTGTGCCACCTGGTGGCAGAGTAATGGCAATGATATTATCATTAGCGCCATCCACATCAGCCGTGCTGATATGACCGGCAGAATCAGTCTCGCGAATGGTATAGTCGCCCGGTTGCACATTGGTGAAACTGTAATCACCATTGCCGTCGGTTACAGCTGTATCCACTACATTATTCTGATCGTCCAGCAACTCGATGGTTACACCTGCAATGCCTGAATCTGCATCATTCGTATCACCATCCACATCTGTATCGAGACGAACCTGACCACTGATAAACGCCACATTGGTGTCAAGGAAGTCATTGTTCTGACTGTCGTCGCCGCTAACAATGGTCACTGTCAACTGGTTATTGGAATCAACCGTGCTGCCAACCGTTCCTGGTTCGCTGCCTGTGGAGCTAAAATCAGTCGGATCGGTTTCAACCAGTGTATAAGTACCCGGTACAACGGTGAAACTGTAGTCACCATTGCCATCGGTGGTTGTTGTATCTGATACCGGATTGCCATATAAATCAGTACCGGTCAGGGTAATTGTTACAGCATCGATGCCCGGTTCACCTGCATCTTCAACGCCATCAGCATCCAGATCCAGGAATACGGTTCCGCTCAGATTTGCAGGAACGACACCAGCATCCCAGGTCTGATCATCATCACCAGAAGCGAGGCTGATCTGGGCAGTTTTACCATCGGCAATAGCGACATCGGAATCCTTGTCATCGGCAGCATCATCTGCTGTCGTGAAGCTGACACCTGCAGGCGCAACAACGTGGATAATGTAGTCATCCGGAATCACAGCGAAACCATATTCACCATTACTATCTGTGGTTGTTGTCTGAACAACTGTGGTTCCATCCGAGGCCAGCAGTTCAACTGTGACACCTTCAATACCAGGTTCACCAGCATCCTGCTCACCATTATTGTCGCTATCCAGCCAGACAAAGTTACCCAGAAATGCCGGCTCAATACCTGCATCATAGGTTTGATTGCCCGGACCTGAGATGACGGTGACCGGGATTTGTTTATCAGTCGCATTTGGATCAACATCCGAGTCAATACTGTCATCAAGCCCTGTGTTTTGTGGAACCACGCTCATTTGTGCCGGAATATCAAACTCGATGATATAGTCACCCGGTGCTAAGTTATTGAACGCATAGATTCCGTCAACTCCGGTCACTGTTGTATCCAGTATCGTGGTTCCTGTGCTGTCCAGCAGGTCAACAGTAATGCCCGGGACGCCTGGTTCACCGGCATCCTGCACACCATTCTGGTTAACATCCAGCCACACACGGTCACCAACTGCACCCGGATTGACACCGGCATCGATATCTGACACAACTTGTCCCGGATTGAGTACAAATGTATCCGTCAAACCAGTGATTTCATCGGCATCCGAATCAATGGTGTCATCACCAGGTTGATTGGCAACCACAAAGGTCATTCCAGTCGGCTCTTCAAACTCAATGAAGTATTCAGATGGAGTGACATCAGTGAAACTGAACAAGCCATTGGCGCCGGTTGTCGTCGTATCAACAACAAAATCATCCAGAGTATCCGGTTGTCCGTCCGGGCCGACATCGATCAGAGTGATCATGACACCGACGACACCTTGTTCAGCAACCAGACCATCATCAACATTATTGTTAGTGTTGGTGTCAATCCAGACCCGGCCATTAACCGATGCTGTCTGCACAAAACCGAAGTCAACGGTCATGTTGCCATTGGATTCTGCGGCATTATCGACATCATCTCCTTTCAAATTACCGGTTTCAGTTGGCTCATCACCAGTCAACAGCTCAACCACTCCCGATTCATACGTACCAGGTGTTGAAGTTTCAGCCGCAATATTGGAATCATTGAGAGCATTGCCATCAGCATTCGCTTCCTGAACTGGTGATGGTACATAACCCGGTGGAGGTGTAACCACAACCTTGTAAAGCCCTTCCGGCAACTCATTGAAGTCATACAGACCATCTGCCAATGTTACCTGCGGATCGACATTGACGCCGTGGATATCAATCGCCTGGATAAATGTACCAGTACTTGTTCCATCATCAACCAGTAGAGACACGACTGCGTTTTCTAAGGTTGGCTCCAAGGCGTCCTGGATACCATCACTGTTACTGTCATCCCAGACCACACTACCAATCGACAGACTGGAGAAAAACCCAAAATCCACAGTCATATTACCCGAGTTATCAGGTTCATTAGCGGCTGTTAATCCCTGGTTTGGTTGATCTGAGCCACCTGCACCAATTGGATCAGTTTCACCAGTCGGTTCACCACCAACCGATAAGCTGACAACACCACTCTGATAGATGCTTCCAGCCGGATTATGACCTGGTGCGCTGCTATCAATATTGGAATCGGTGTTGTTGTCTTGACCTGGACCAGCTGCATCCGGATCGGCCACTTGTGTTGGACTTGGGCTTAATGCACTACCTGTATGACTGGTCGCTGTCGTTAAATCGACCTGAACACGGTAGTCACCAGCAGATAATCCATTGAAATTGTATTGACCATCACCGTCTGTTGTATCGGTCAATGCTTGTACGCCTCCTGCCACAGAGTCGCTGTCGTACACTGTTCCATCGGCATTTAACAAGGTGACTGTCGCTCCAACAATCGCGGGTTCACCGTTATCCTGAGTGCCATCACTGTCACTGTCAAACCATACACTGCTGCCCAGGCTGACTGGTTTTATGAAGCCCATATCAACGGTCATATTACCTGCATTATCCGGGTCATCTGTTGCCGTTAAGCCTTGATTCGGTTGATCAGCGCCACCGGCTCCAATTGGATCCGTTTCACCCGTCGGTTCACCACCAGCAGTGAGTGTCACAACACCACTGGTATGAATCTGGTCTGCTGTATTTGGATCAAATGCTACATCAACATTGGAATCCGTGTTGTTATCTTGACCTGGACCGGCTGCATCCGGGTCAGCCACTTGCACAGGACTTGGAACAAAACTTTCGCCTCCTGTGACTGTACTTAAATCGACCTGGATTCGATAATCGCCCGGAGGTAATCCATCAAAGTTATATTGACCATCAGCGTCTGTGATATCAGTCAATGCCTGGATGCCTGCTGCAATTGGGTCGCTGTCATACACTGTCCCGTCGGCATTCAACAAATTCACTGTTGCACCAACAATGGCCGGTTCTAATGCGTCTTGGGCACCATCAGCATCTGAGTCATCCCAAATCGAACTCCCTAAGCTCACTGGCGCGAAAAAGGCAAAGTCGACTGTCATGTTGCCATTAGCATCGGGTTGTGCAGCTGTCTGATTTGGCTGATCTGCTCCACCGGTTCCAACTGGATCAGCTTCACCAGTCGGTTCACCACCAACGGATAAGCTGACAACGCCACTCTGATAGATGTTGCCTGCCGGGTTATGTCCCGGTGCACTACTATCGACATTGGAATCTGTGTTGTTGTCTTGTCCTGGACCCGCCGCATCCGGATCAGCAACCTGTATCGGGCTTGGGTTTAATGAACCACCTGTATGACTGGTCGCCGTATTTAAATCGACCTGAACACGGTAATCGCCTGCTGGTAATCCATTAAAGTTGTATTGACCCTCTGCATCAGTCACATCGGTTAAAGCTTGAACACCTGCAGCCACAGGGTCACTGTCATACACTGTGCCGTTTGCATTTAACAAGGTTACCGTCACACCGACAATTGCAGGCTCACCTGAATCCTGTACACCATCACTGTCACTATCAAACCAAACACTACTACCCAGGCTGACTGGTTTAATAAAACCCATATCAACAGTCATATTACCCGCGTTATCCGGATCATCGGTCGCCGTTAACCCCTGGTTCGGTTGATCTGCACCACCAGCTCCGATTGGATCAGTCTCTCCAGTCGGTTCTCCACCAACAGTGAGTGTAACAACTCCACTGGTATGAATCTGATCCGATGTATTTGGATCAAATGCGATGTCAACATTTGAGTCAGTGTTGTTGTCTTGTCCTGGACCGGCTGCATCTGGATCAGCAACTTGCACAGGACTCGGAATAAAATCCTGTCCTCCTGTGACTGTACTTAAATCGACTTGCACACGATAATCACCCGGAGGCAATCCATCAAAATTGTATTGGCCATCACCATCTGTAATATCTGTTAATGCCTGTATGCCTGCCGCGATTGGGTCGCTGTCATAAACAGTGCCGTTGGCATTCAATAAGGTCACTGTGGCACCCACTATGGCTGGCTCTGACGCATCTTGTGTACCATCTGCATCTGAATCATCCCAAATCGAACTCCCTAAGCTCACTGGTGCAAAAAAGGCAAAGTCGACTGTCATGTTGCCATTAGCATCGGGTTGTGCAGCTGCCTGGTTTGGCTGATCTGCTCCACCGGCTCCAATCGGATCAAATTCTCCGGTTGGTTCACCTCCAACGGATAAGCTGACAACGCCACTCTGATAGATGTTTCCTGCCGGGTTATGTCCCGGTGCACTGCTATCAACATTGGAGTCAGTGTTGTTGTCTTGTCCTGGACCAGCTGCATCCGGATCAGCAACTTGTATTGGGCTTGGTCTTAATGCACCACCTGTATGACTGGTTGCCGTGTTCAAATCGACCTGAACACGGTAATCACCAGCGGATAATCCATTGAAGTTGTATTGACCGTCCGCATCCGTCACATCGGTTAAAGCTTGAACACCTGCAGCCACAGGATCACTGTCATACACAGTGCCATTGGCATTGAGTAAGGTGACTGTTACGCCAACAATAGCAGGTTCTGCCGCATCCTGGATACCATCATTGTCGCTGTCAAACCAGACACTGCTTCCCAGACTCACTGGTGCAAAAAATCCGAAATCCACAGTCATATTGCCGTCAGAATCTGGCTGGTTGGCTGCTGTGAGTCCTTGATTGGGTTGATCTGGACCACCAGCACCTATCGGGTCAATCTCTCCAGTTGGCTCACCGCCCAAACTCAACGTAACCACACCACTGGTATGAATCTGGTCTGCAGTATTCGGATCAAACGCTAAATCTATATTTGAATCGGTATTATTATCCTGACCCGGTCCCGGGGCATCTGGGTCGGCTACCTGCGATGGAGTCGGAACAAACGCATTCGCATTTGTATTGGTCGCTGTCGCCAAATCAATCTGTACTCGATAATCACCCGCTGGAATATCATTGAAATTATATTGACCATCTGCATCAGTCGTATCAGTTAGCGCCTGAACACCAACTGTGTTTGGGTCATTATCAAACACTGTGCCATTGGCATTCAACAAGGTGACTGTCGCACCAACGATACCTGGTTCTGCGGCATCCTGCAGACCATCTTCATCGCTGTCCAGCCAGGCTGTACTACCCAGACTCACTGGCTTGATAAAGCCCATATCCACTGTCATATTACCGCTGTTGTCGGGATCATCGATTACTGTCAAACCCTGATCCGGTTGATCTACACCACCAGCGCCAATGGGATCGGTCTCGCCTGTGGGCTCATTACCGACACTTAATGTGACAACTCCACTGGTGTGAATCAAGTCATTCACATTCGGATCAAATGCTGTATCCACATTCGAATCGGTATTATTGTCTTGTCCTGGTCCCGCTGCGTCAGGATCTGCAACTTGAGTGGGTGTTGGAATATAATTATCACCACCGGTGACGGTGCTTAAATCCACCTGCACCCGATAATCATTTTCAGGAATACTATTGAAATTGTACTGACCATCCGCATCCGTTACATCTGTCAATGCCTGCACGCCTGCAGCCACCGGATCGCTATCAAATACGGTGCCATTGGCATTGAGTAAGGTCACTGTTGCACCAACAATTGCGGGTTCTGCCGCATCCTGTATACCATCAGCATCCGTATCTTCCCAGATGGTGCTTCCCAAGCTGACAAACGCCGATATTTCTAATGCGTAGTCTTCAACCTCACCATTGATTGCCGGTCCACCAGGTGTGGCTGCATTGATATTCGGATCATTTGTAATTCTGAACCGTGCATACGTTGTTCCTTTGGATAAACCACTGACTCCTGCACCGCTCCATGTCAATGCTGTGGCTGGTGATGTTGCGCCAGAAGCAACAGTCGTCGTTGTATATTCATCAGGATCAAAAACCCCATTACCATCAAAATCAATCCAGGCATGGATTGTCACAGCACCAGCACTTGAATTTGCTGCAGAAATATTGGCGATGGGAATAGTGTAACTTGTTGCCCCGGATACCAGGATTGGAAAAGCGCTAATTCCGTCTTCATCATCTGGGGTACTGGCATTATCGTCACCATCGGCATCAACACTGGGAACACCGTTGAACTCAAAGTCTACTGTTGTTCCAAGAATTATCCCATCCGCAGTCAATATGTGAGTCGGACCTCTTACATCAGCACCACCTGTTGCATTTCCAGTAATTAAATCGGTACTGTATGTGTCGGGGGCATCACCCCAGTCAACCAGAACACTTAAAACCTCGATATCTCCACCAACACCTTTATAATCCACGCCTGGTGATGTAGTACTACTGGGAAGAGAAGGAAAAGAAGCTAATGGATTAATGACATTTGTACCTGGAGTCGATGATGTATTTAAGGTGAAATTATGAGGAAACAACATAAATCCATGCGGACCTTGTTCTACGGTCATATCACTGGACGTAGCCAGATAGTCATAAGTACCATCACCTTTATCGTAAATAGCAATACCACCGTAACCATCATCAGGACCGGAATCAATCGCCCCGACACCGACTTTATCTGTATAAATTGAAATTGCACCAGCGTCATAACGCCCACCACCCGCTCTGGTTGCTGCTTCTGCTGGACTCGCATTCGTAAACGCTGTGGTCGTATCAGGATTCCCTGTATAGGTAGTACCCGTCCCAGGAACTTTATCAGCAGGTGTGTTATACAAACCGCCTGCATCCTGTTTTAACAGGTAAAAAGCCCCACCATGATTATGTGACGTCGCAAAATTATTTAAGCAACCCGTCCTTAAACCAATAATCAACTCTCCAGCAGGAGAAAAATTCAAATCAGAATAAGCCACCCATGCATGGCTGTTAGCATTATCACTGGAAAATACACCACCTAAATCCTGGGTATACTGCAAGTCAGTCACTAACTGGGCTTGTTGATCTATTTCACTACCAACAAAACTACCGTTGGCAGCAAGATTTACCGCAAAAAGCTGAGGGTTTTTATTAATTTCATGGGTACCATAGTACAACTTTGTCCCATCCGGGCTAACTGCCAAACCATAGGGCGAAGCCTGGTCAGTCGAGGTAAGCCCATCAAACCCAACAGGGTCAAATACATCCAATGCATCCGTTTCATCAAAGCCGCCAGCTGGAACAGTCGCTCCAGCATCAAACATGTAGATTTTTCCATCTTCAAAGTTGGAAATATAAAGATTGTTTCTTACCTTATCATAAGCAACATTACCTAAAGCAGGACCGGTATTACGTGGTATCGCTGGGCCTCCTTCGCAAGCTTGATGATTGAATACTGTTGCCGTTTGAGGCAATGTAGCAAATAAAGTGACATTACCGGTAACAGCATCTATTTTGTAAGTCGCTCCAGCCGCACTTAAATCGTTTAAAGTACCAGGATTTGTATCTGCTGCTGCAGTATCTGGCGTCACTCCAGCGCCGATTGAACCAAACAATATTCTGGCTTCATTGCCGATTTCAAAACCATAGTAACTTCCAAAATGGGTTGAAGCCGTTGTATAGATATTTCTACTATTATCAATCGCCAAACCAAACACATTGCCAATTGAGCCAACATCCCAATTGTGATGTAAATGTGTATCAGGGGCTTGTACAGGACGCGCGGGTGATAATGTGGCGCTTCGCACATCAAATAATTTTAATGTATGGTCACCATCACCCGGTCTAGGTACCTGCAAAGTGCCCATGGTATTAACCGTAATGCCGGGAGTTAGTAAAGTGCCTGTAACAGGATCAAGTCCCCAGGTTGGTGCTGCTGGCGCTACGGTTGTAGCTGCATATGCATTAAAACTGATCAACCCAAACAGGCATATTGTCCATATTATTTTGGACGGATGTGTAATTCGCTTCACTTGCCTTCCCTCTTTTCCCCTATCTGTTCTATACATCATCATGTTTCCACTGCTTGCAGAACGCGTGGACGTTGTGAACGGTTGATGACTCATGAAAAAATCAACAAATGCCTTTGGTAACATGAATGACTCCGAATCTATTGCAAAAAATCAATTAGCCGGAAAACTGTCTATAAGGCTGGAAGTCAGGATATTGGGATACATTCCTGATTTCGTAATGACTTAACTCATTAATGTCCAGCCTCTAAATTTGCTGGCAGCAATGACAATTCCGGTCAGATTAATTAAAAATAGTTGAAGCGATAAAAAAAACCAGATTAAAACCTATAATTTTTTTTTCATTAACAAATAATGACAATCCATTCACAGTTTGATAACAATCAAATTTTTAATTGATTTAAATGTGAATCAGGTACTGGATATAGAGCTCGACCATGATTTCGTGATGCAATTCACGCAACAATAAACTATTTAATAACATACAGTTACTTAAGAAATATCAAAATGAGTTTAAAAGGAAGGACGCGAACTGGGGACACGGGTCAGGTCGAGTACTTCGATGAATACTTCAAACTGATTTAAATAATGTGACGGGTATCAATGTATTAACTTGATAACCTGGTTGAGACCTATAACCGGACTTTAAAGCAAGTAGAATTCTGGATTGAAGATCAAATATGCTGAACAGTATGCACTTTGAATAAGCTGATCATTGATTTGCGTCAGTGATTATGATTTGACGATAAAAATAATCAGTGTGATTTTCCCTCGCTCACCATAGTCTTCAATCCAAAATACTTAATGTAAAAGCAAACGCAATACCAGATTTTATGCAACGATTTGACTGAATACAAAATGTATACTAACAATTTGATATTTAGGGTATTTTAATTCATATAAAACACAATCAGGCAAGATAGCAGGAAGCTATATTTGTCGCAAAACAGAAAATACGGCAGGGAAATACTTGATTTGCATTGCAAAATGCAAAAAATTGAAGGTGTTAGACACACCAGGAATTGGTAATCAATATCTGTTTTACTGAGCAACTCAAGGTTGACTCTATTGCAATTAGAGTCATTCAGTCAGATTGAAAGAACGGGAAAGTTATTGCTTTTTGGTCACTCTCCACTGATTCTGATTGTCATCCCATGAGGCTTGGTAAATCGATCTGTATTTAGCCGATGCCTCGGCGATCAAGGTGTAGGAAAATGGAATAGCTTGCAGCTCCAGTTGATTTCCGGGCTTTATCTTGATTTTACGAATATGCTCTTCAGCACTTGCCAGGCTTAACAGTTGTCTTGGCGGGGCCGCAATGCGTTGTTGCTTGATATCAATCACATACAACCCGTCATCCCTGGCCGAGCCGGCCAGAAGAAATTTGCCTATATTGGTTTTAAGCAGATTCAGGGTAATGGCATCAAACCCTTCGAAACGTTGCAATTCAGTTTTGCTGTTAACATCAATGTGATAAATCACGCCTTTTTGTGTTTGATAATCTGTTTCATCAATTGCTGCGACCCAAAGTGAGTGATCATCACAATCGTACACCAGCGAATAAATCCCGTACGGATTTTCCGGCCCGGCCTTGACATCATCCAAACGCATGAGAATTGATAGCTGACCACTCACCGAATCCAGTTTATAGAGATTTTTCTGCAATTCGAAAGTATTGTCAGTGATGCTGATATACGGCATGGGCGCAAGATACATGTTGCCCTGCTTATCAAGGGAGTAGGTTCCAAAATGCTCAAACTGGTCCCATTGACGATGATACAGCGCTTCTCCCATGTTTTTACCATGATAGAACGCGATGCCTTTAAAGCGCTTCTGCGACAAATCAATCATTACCGGTTGCTTGATGCCCAGTTTATGCAGAAATTCTGGTGGAGCGGAACAGCCTTGCCTGCTAGTGAACAATCCCAGGTCCAAAGTTTCTGGATGTACATCAGTTTGCATGTTTTTCTTGTAGACCAAAACAGCAAACAGCCCCCCTACCACCGTAACTGCCAGAATAATCGGTAATTTGTTCATTGTTGATGTCACTGCATGTGTGTGATTTGAATGGGAACAAACCTGGGGCCGACTGAGCATGGCCATTCCTGCACTTCCAGATTACCATATCGCCCGACAACAGTATCCGCCCAGCAGTATTCCTGCCCTGCTCTGGTATCGTTCTGTATTCGCGGCACATACCAGATTACCAGATTAGTTGCAGTGATGGATTCAGGCGGCGTGAGATAACGTTCTACACCGTCTTCTTCGAGGTTGCAACACGAGCCCAGCGTTAACAAATCACGATCTCCTTCATCCGGTTTAAACCGGGTGACATACACTATAGCGTGATCACCTCGTTGTCCTGCTTCAAATTGACCGCGATCTGGCTCGATATAATATCCGGACTCGGGATCGGCTTCAGACACCAGCTTGAAATCAAACTGTTGGCCACCGTGTTGCCCGCCATCAGGCAGGCGATATTGTTGCTCCTGCTGCCAGACAGTCCATTGCCCTTGATCAAACTGGTAAAACGTTTCCTGCTCGGCAAACCCCATATCGATACGCATCAGTGGTCTATACAAGGCATTGTTACCACAGCCGCGCCCCTTGTTGACGGCAACAATACGAAACGAGCCGTCATCATAAAATTCAAAACGGTTTTCATATCGGTAATTACACGCCATTGGCCATTTCGGATTTCGGAAATCCTGAGTAATGGAAAAACCGGCAATTTCTGCTTGATCTGCATTAATCACATCAATTTGCGGTCCGTTAAACGGTAACACCGCTGATGTCGAGAACATCGGACAACCCATGGCATCGTTGTAACCGAAAAAATAATTCTCGTTGTCGTCCTTGCTGAACTCGACGCGCCTGCCCTGTAAATAAGACTCAACCGATGTATCCAGCTTGACGCCTTTTTCCTGTTGATAACTGACATGCCAGTCAACGATTTTGGCGGAACGCAATACGGGCTTGCCGTGAAAATAGGCATCCCTGATTTCCAGTCCGTCAGACCCGGTGAGACGGTATTTTAATTGCCAACCGTTTTTCTCAAGCTCGGTGTCTTGCTGACAATACTGTTCCATCAAGACACGATTCTGCAAACTGCGCTCAGCAATACATGCAGGAGTTGTGGTTTTCCCCAGCCCCGCCCATTTGGCTCCGGCCAGTTTAAGATCGGTCAAATCCACCACAGCCCAAAGTGCGCGCTGGTTTTGGTGATCTGCAAACACCGGTGCTACGCATAAATGCGCTGAGTTTTCACAAGGCGATTCTTTCAACGCAGCTCGCACATTGGCCATGGACATATCCTTGACTGAAGGAGTAAATGTCAGTTCCTGTTTGACTTCCGGTGCATTGAGAGCAATCTGCTGAGCGATATGCATTAGCCGCACACTGATATCCGGCTGCATATTTGGGTAACGCTCAACTGCCAACACGACACTATCCTCAATATCGACAATAGCCCGCGTGGTGGTATTGGTAACAAAATTATATTTTTCCGTCTGATAACAGGAATGCTGCTGACAACGTTGCTGATACGCATTATCAAGAGCGCTGACGATGGTTTCACGGACAGTCATGATGTCGTTATGCAACAATTGAGCGCCCTGTAGTGTATCGGCTAGAAATTCAGAATCATTCAAAACAATTTGCTGGGCTTGAGCTGCACCAGCATCCAGTTCATCTGCTTGCAAAGGGACAACGGCCTGACCTACATCCATAAGCTGTTCCAGCTCCTTCAGATACTGCTGCACTTCCGGAATTTTCTGGTAAATGTGCGCTGCATTTTCAGGAAGAATAATGGTTTCAGTAACAGCTTTGTCAGCGTTATTCGATTCTTCAAATGTTGGTATTTTAAAATCATACCAATACCCAACTGCTGCGATCACTCCAACCACAATGATGCCCGCGCTTATCAGTAATTCTTTGGTCACAATCAAGCATCCATGGAAAAGTAATACGGTTGTTTTGTCTGTATCACAACAATCAAACCCAATAACAACACTAACAAGGCCATAGTTTTGATTATCAATAGCTTACTCATATCAGAATCACGGGGAGACAATATCAGACAATCGATAACAGGGGTCAGGATAGAAAAAATCGCAAGCGCTAAAAACACATGTTGCACACGAAAACCGTACAAGACATCAAGCAAACTTGCTGTTAATGCAACCAGCATGGCAAACAGGCATTGACTTGGATGTCCCTGGGGCGTTGTTTTGGGATCAGTCAGCATAAACAACACAAATACAGTCAACGACACCGAGTAAAAGCGCCGGTATACATCCTCGAACAACAACACTGGATCAAACTGTATGACCAGTGCATACTGGATTCCGAGATAAGCCAGGGTAAAAAGTAAAGGAATCAACCAGCGATCAACACGAATCAAAATCAGCGAGGCCAGTCCCACGACAATCGCTTGTAACCACTGTGAATCACCTAACTGCCCGGTAACAAGATGCGCAGCATCGTAAAACAACACCAGACTCGCCAGCACCGCAAAATTTGATGGGTTGAAAAAATGCCGGTTGCCGGACTCAAAAGCAATCACCATAAGATGTTTTTGCATTAAGCCCAGAACAATGACAACTCCGTAGATCCAGACTTGAGTAGCCGCCATCATCAACATGACACCCATCGCTGTTGACAATGATGACCATGAAAAATGTGTGATGGTCTTGTGTTTTAACGCGATCAGCGCATGTTCAAATCCAAGAGCAATACTGCCGATGATCAAAATATCCAGCCAGGACAAGTAAAAATAAGCCGTCTGCTTGGCTAATATTATCAACAACAACAAGGTCAGGAATTGCTGTAACTGTGGATGGACTAAATGATAGAAAACTGTGTTTTTATTTTGGCGTGGGACACTGGTTGACATGGCACTCAAACAGGATTGTACTCAATCAGATACATAGGCAGCTTCTAACGATGATACAACATATAGAGTAACATCCTGTATTGGAACAAGCCGGCTTATTCCATTCGCAAATAACAGTTTGCAAGAAGCTGCCGGCCTGAATTTAATAATGTTAACATGTGCCATGGCTGGATGATTAAGCCTGGTATGATAAATCTGTCATTAACCAATGGGTATTGAAATCTTTATCAATCCTTAAGAACCTGTTCAAGATCTTACTGAATGGGGTATTGCGGCATTTGTAGTGGGCTCAAAATGATCACAGACTCCTGTATGCTGTGTTTTTCTCCCACTGTTGCCTTGCACTCCATCCATTAATCACGATTTTGAACAGGTTCTAAAGCTGGTCACAGCTCTTGCCAATCAATTTAAAAACAAGTGTCTCCATGAATAAAATCGTCATCTATCATCACGGCAAAGACAGTATTCCCTGGGGAGAAAAAACCCATGCCATGGCTGAAGTCGCCAAACGTTGCGGTTATCAGTTTGAGAGTATCGATTATACGGCAAGCAATGACCCTCAGGTTCGTGTCAAACAATGCTTGGCAATGGACTTTTCCGGGTATGACGAACTGATATTTGTCGGTTCCAGCATGGGTGGTTATGTGTCTGCAGTCTGCGCTGAAATGTTCAACCCGCGCGCTATATTTTTGATTGCTCCGGCATTTTATCTGCCTGGTTATGATCGAACCACATTCAGCCCTCCACTAAATACCCTGGTCATGCATGGCTGGAATGATACTGTTGTCCCACCTGAAAACGCCTGGCGCTTCAGCCAGACCTATCAAACTGTCTTGAAAATGTTTGATTCCGACCACCGCCTGCTCAGCGTGCTCCCGCAAATGGCCGATGAATTCGAGCGGTTGTTGATTCAGATCAATCAGTAAATCAAACCCGCTCTTGAATTTTTTCCGACAAGGCCCTTACACTCAAGGTCTGAGACTGTTCAAATACTCGTTTAACTGCTTGCCACATTGCAGATAGAGTTCCCTGTCCTGTGCATTTTTTGCCAGTCCTATCGCACCCTCGATACTGGCCAGGATAAAAGTCGCGCATTGCCCGACATCGATATCTGCTCTGACGTGCTGATTCTTTTGTCCTGTTCTCAACCGCTCGATCAATGCTGCCAGCCAGGTCTGATAAATTGCCTGGATACGGGTTCTGAATCCACTGTCCACTGGCGACATTTCCTGCGCCAGATTGTTTAAAGGACAACCCAGGATAAAATCGATGCATCCCGAATCTCCGGCATTGCGAAACACTGTTTCAAGTGCGAGCAACGGATCATCATGGTCAAATAACGGTTCCACCCAGACGAGTCGACCCTGCTCCCCGATCACCTCATCGACGACCGCGTAACCCAGTTCCAGTTTACTGGCAAAATGATGGTAGAGCGCACCTTTTTTTAATCCGGTTTTAGTCAGTATTGAGTCAATTCGCATGCCTTGAAAACCATGACGATGCATTTCTTCAAATGCTGTCTGTAGAATGCGTTGACGTGTTGTGAGTGATTCGCTTTGCATATCGATTGAGAATAAATAGTTTAAACAACACCTCATTGTAGACAAACCAGTTGGTCTGTGTTAACTTTTATTCCAGACAGACCAGTTGGTCTGTTTTCTATATCACAGCAATTTTAATTGGAGAAAACTGATGATTGATCTCTACACGTATGGCACATTCAATGGCCGCCGCGCATCGATTATGCTTGAAGAAACTGGTTTTACTTATAACGTACACAAAGTCGATCTGATGAAAGGCGAACAAAAACAGGCTGAGTTTTTAGCCTTGAATCCATCTGGGCGAATACCGGCCATTATCGATCATGACAACGGCACCGGAGAACCCATAGTGCTTAGTCAATCAGTTGCCATTCTTTTTTATCTTGCCGAAAAAAGCGGGCGTTTAATGCCGAGCGAACCAAAATACCGGGCTCAGACTTATGAATGGCTGAGCTACCACGCCACCGATATCGCTCCCAATCTCTTCAATATTTTTTACTTCAGCCAATTGTGCAAACCACCACAACAGGATGCGGTCGATTTATTGAGGCAGCGTAATGATGCGCATTACACCTTGTTTGATCAGCATCTGGCCGATAACGAATATCTGGGCGGCAATCAATACAGTATTGCTGATATTGCAGTATTTCCGGCAATGGCTTTGATTGAAGACGAGACGTTTAAAAACTACCAGCATATCCAGCGCTGGATTCAGACTGTTGCAGCAAGACCGGCTGTGCAACGGGGAATGGCCGTCCCCGAATAGTTGAAAAAAACTTGAAATGTCGTTTTAAGAACCTGTTCAGGATCCTGATCAATGGATAGAACCCATGTTTAATGCCGCAAGACACCATTCAGTGAGATTTTGAACAGGGACTCAGAGCAACAGGAGGCTGAATCGGAATAACAAACACTATCCAACCGACATGATATTCAGCTCACCTTGATGCCCGACATAGACCTCATCAGCTAATTGATGGAAAATGCCATGCTCGACGACACCTGGTGTGGCATTCAGTAACTCATTCAATTGAGCCGCATTAGGTTGAGCATCGAAACTGACATCCAGAACCAGACTGCCATGTGAGGTAACAGCCAGACCGTCATTTTTGGCATTGGGCCGTAACTGGCCATGCCCCCCCTGCTTTTCCAGTGTTTGCTGAACCATCTGCCAGGCAAACGGCAATACCTCAACCGGAATTGCGAATTTTTCTCCGATATGCTTGACCAGTTTGGACTGATCAACCATCACCAGGAACCGCTTGCTGGCATTAGCCAGTAATTTTTCCCGAACCAGATCAGAGCCCTGCCCTTTCATCAGCGCCAGTTCGGGAGTCACTTCATCCGCGCCGTCCACATACAGATCAAGGTAAACCAATTGCTCGATAGCAACCACACACAATCCGGCATCCCTGGCCTTGATTGCGCTGATATACGAACTCGATACCGTAGTGACGTTCAAATTCTCATCGGCAACACGTCTGGCCAAAGCTTCTATGAACAAATTAGCTGTCGAACCGGTCCCCAGACCGACAATCATATTGTTTTCAACCTGATTCGCAGCATGGTCTGCAACGATTTGCTTGTCATTCATTTGCCTGCCCCTTGTTTGTCTACTCGATAAATACGTTAACCAATGGTTCTCGCATCATCATCGTATCTTGCCTTGCTCGATATTCATTCTCTTCAATACAGAATCACGACAAAATTTTCACCTTGTCGAGAATCTCCTGGGCATGTCCTTCAGCACTGACACCGTAACTCACGTCGACCAGCTGACCTTTTTTGTTGATAATAAATGTGGACCGCACAATACCCATCTTCTTGATGCCATCACGCTCTTTTTCCTGCCAGACACCGTAACGTTCGCACAGGCTCCCATCAGTATCCGCCAGTAAAATCAGTTGCAGATTAAATTTTTTGATAAACTGCACATGGCTTTCGCAGGAATCCTTGCTGACCCCGATCACCACTGTTTCAAGCGCTGAAAACTGATCAGCCATTGTGGTGAAATCATTGGCTTCGATGGTACAACCCGGCGTATCGTCTTTTGGATAAAAATACAATACAACAGTGTTTTTTCCTTCATAATCATCAAGATTAACAGGATTACCATGTTGATCCGGGACACTGAATCCAGGCGCTTGTTGATTGACTTGCAGCATAAGTATTCTCCAGAATGATTAACACAAGAATGATCAGGCAATGTTGATTAACAGACTTTAATGAACATCATAACAATGCTTGAGACTATCTGTCAGCCTGATTGATTACTGTTACTTTCTAATTCCGAATATAATTCCAAAAACACACATTACGGGTGTGACGATTATTCAAAATTTACAGTTTTCCACACTATCTCTACCTGACGCGACTTCCAACTATTAAACCGAATTGATATGATCACTGTTTGGATTGAGGCAGGATTTAATCCCTAAATTGATTATATACTCCCCATTATCAGCTGATTCAAATCATCATTCCATTTTCTCAATGAGGAATACACAAATGAACAACAATAACTTCAGAATGACAATCTGCCTGGGTGTTATGACCTTGCTGGCAGGTTGTTTTGGCATGTCATCATCGACCAAGACAGAAAACTGCCCCACTTATCAACCGTCGATTGCCTATCAGATGGCGCAATTGTCAGCGGCCAGTTACGATAGCGATGATGCCAATCTAAACAACACGTTGAATAATCTGGGTATGACTCTGGACCCAAATCGTATCAAAAATTCCGGTACAGGCACCCAGGGTTTACTTGCTTACAATAATGACATGGTTGTTCTGGCGTTTCGCGGTACTGAAGACTTCAAAGACTGGCTGGGCAATGCCAAAATCTGGGAGAATGAAATCAAAAGTGGCCCGGCTTGCGACCAGACTGCCAAAGTGCATCACGGGTTTACTGAAGCTGTGGATTCCGTCACCAGCGATGGAAAACTGTTTGCCAGAATTGCCGAATTACAAAACAGCGGGCGCAAATTTTATGTCACAGGCCATTCACTGGGCGGCGCATTGGCCAATTTGGCTGCCTACATGGCTTCCGGGCAATCAGGCATCAAAATTGACGGAGTCTATACGTTCGGACAACCACCAGTCGGTGATTCAGGTTTTAAAAAATGCTATGAAGACCGGCTCCTGGAATCCACATTCCGCTTTGTCAATCACAAAGACCTGGTACCACGCCTGAAACCCAACAACAATGCCGAACATGTGGGCTTGCTGCTGTTTCTGGACAGCGACGGTAACCTCTCCACCGAGAAACAGAAAGGTTTGCTGAACACCGCAAAAAATGTGCTGGATACTGCACTGGTCGAATCCCATTCAATGGCTGAGTATTTGACAGATCTGGATAAGCACAGGTCCACCAACCCGTTCGCCTGTCAGTAGTGCAGAACTGATCCCGGTACTCGTAGTGACAACTGACACACGTTGCACTGTTCAGCCAGTGAACCATTAAGCATGGTCTGGGCACCGCGTGTCACTGTCGCTGCGATTGTTGAACGCAATCAGGAGTATCTGTGCGTCAGGGAAACCATTCTTGGCAGACAAGTGATCAATCAACCAGCCGGTCATCTCGAACAGGACGAAACGCTGATTCAAGCTGTACAGCGTGAAACCCTGGAAGAAACCGGCTGGACTGTCGAGCCACAATCTGTCATTGGCATTTATCTCTGGTCTCCGCCAGACCAGAATCTGACATTTCTGCGAGTCACCTTCCATTGCACTGGTGTGGAACATAACCCTAACGCACCAATTGACCCCGATATCGATGATGCGGTATGGCTAACGGAACAGCAGATCAAATCTCAAAAATCCAGCCTGCGCAGTCCACTGGTGTTACAATGTATCAACGATTACAAACAAGGTATGCGGTATCCGCTGACCATTCTTAGACCCTGTTCAAGATCTCGCTGAATGGCGTATTGCGGCGTTAAAAGTGGGCTCAAAATGATCACAGACTCCTGTATGCTGTGCTTTTTCGCCCACTTTTGCCTTGCACTCCATCCATTGATCCAGTTCT
>JAHZJL010000153.1 GCA_022600935.1 Gammaproteobacteria bacterium | reverse complement strand
TTTCCATCTTGTTGATTTCAGCAGATGGTGCAACCAGAATCACATTGCCTTCTTTGCGCATAGCCAAATCTTTGGATTTCAAAACAACTGCAAGGGCTTGATCCCATGGAACATCACTCAAACGCAGGGTAATCTTGCCTTTGACAGTGTCACTGGCAACCAGATTCTGATTGGTGAAATCAGCAAGCACTTGTAATACAGAGCGGATATCAATATCCTGGAAATTCAGGGACAGGCGTTCACCTGAATATTTGAATTCCTTCTTTTTCTTGAGTTCTTTCTCCGCTTTTGACCGTGGCCTTACTTCAATAGTCAAGTGTTTATCTGACTGATAAGACAGATAATCGAAATCAGTGGTACCCGGGATTATTGTGATTTTTGAACCCTGTCCGTCTGTTGTGGCTTCAACAGTTTGTACCGGTGTGGCAAAATCACTGACGTCAAACTGCTTGGCAAGACGGCGAGGAAGCAAAGTATCGGCAAAAACCAGAACTACTTTCCCACCTTCTTCCTGCATATTGACGATAGTATTCGGATCACCCAAAGTTACCAGGATACGGCCTTCCCCTTTTTTCCCTCTGCGAAAATCAATATTTTCGATTGATTGAGGAGGTAGTGATACCTGACTGACCTTACCTTCAGATGACTTTGATGAAGGATAAACTGAACTTGATTTGAGCGATTTCTGGCGACTGTTCAGAGTCAGCAACACTGTTGAGTCTTTTGCTTCGACATCGAACAACACTGTTTTTACAAGGTTGAACACCACCCGGGTTCGTCCTGCTGCTTCGACAATATTGACGTTTGTTACAACACCAGTATTGACATCGATTTTCTTTTGCTTCATGTCCGACAAAGCACTGGGAAAATCCAGAACCAGTCGCGCCGGGTTATCCGTTTGAAATGCTCTTGGAGCAACTGCATTGGCATCAAAACCAATCTCGAATTGCAATTGAGCGCCTGGTAATGACGCAAATTCTATTGACTTCAAATGATTCGCTGCAGCCCAGGCCTGCGATTGTCCGATAGCAACAAACGCTGCAAGCAGGATACAGCAGTGTAAACATCTGCGAAATGCCATTCTCGTTATCCCATAGTAACTCATAATTAATGCCTTATCTCTATTCTTAACCTGCTAAAACCAGAAACGCTTGTTGTTCGCGCCATGCACCCGGACCGTCAGGGACGATCTCGATTAATTCAACTTTATCTTCGGTCACTCTTAAAATTCGCCCGTCGTTCTGACCCATATAATTTCCTGCTGACACCCGATGAATCTTGTTTTCTGTGTCCCTGACCAACGCCCAAACCACATTGTTCTGCTCCAGAGTTCCAGTCATTCTAAGGCTGTCCAGAGCAAATGTTTCCAGCTCTTCCTTGGGTCGGCTGGCATCCGGTCGCACTCCGCTATAAAGCGGCATATCAACAGCATCCACTTCAGCCTTGAAGGGTGCAAAAGGATTGCGCAACCCTTCGGGTATAAATTCATATGCAATCACTGCCTGCATTTCCGGAAGTGGTTTAAGTGCAACTGGAGGCCGGGATTTGACTTCATTGACATATTGATGAAGATCCGAATATTCTTGCTGCGCACACCCGAACAATGTTGTCATCAAGACTGTTGCCAGGCCTGTTGCAATCACTCGCGGCATACGTTTCATCCTAGATTGCTCAAAAGACATCTTACTTACCTCTTTTTCCTGCGTTTTTTGTTTGCCGCTGATTGTTTGACAAGTTCCTCATCATCCAGATAACGATAAGTTTTCACCACTCCCTGCATCACCAGATGGCCACTCTTTTTATGTGGCTGGATATGAACATCAGAGATTGTGACAATACGGGGAAATGCCGCGACTCCAGACACAAAATTACCGAGTTGCAGATAATCTCCGACGACTCGTACATCAATCGGGTATTCCGCATAAAATTCACGTTTCTGCTCGCCTTTGGGCTGAAATAACTCAAACTCCAGACCATTACCCAACCCTGTCTGAGAAATATCGACCAGTAATTTTGCAATTTCAGTCTTGTCTGGTAGCTGTTTAAGCATGACACCCAGGGTTTCCTCGATCTGAACCAGCTGAGCTCGGTAATCATTGAGCTGAGCTGCCTTCTTTTGCTTGATTTCGAAGGTTTTTTTATGCTCCAGCTCTTTTTTCTGATGTCCTTCAAGTTCGGTAAACTGATGCTGGGTATCAAAGTAATACCAGGCACCGACAACAAGCAGTGCTGCAAGACAAATACTGATAGCTTTTACTGGCGTTGGCCAACTTCCAACGTCTTCAAAATCCAAATTTATATCTGATAGGTCCATAACTTAACCTTAGCTCTTCTGGGACTTGGCAGTCGTTTTTGATTGCGTCGGATTCACTTGACGCAATTGCAGTTTAAAATCCTGTACGCGATGTGAATGACCTTTTTTATTCGCTTTCTTGTTGGCCGTGATGACTTTCAGATCTGGTTGTTGCAACCATTCTGAGGCATCGACATTGCGCATATATTCAGAAACCTTGGAGTTTGCCTGTGCCACACCATCAACCGCAATATTGCTGCTGGATTGCTTGATATTTTCCAGATACACGCCTTCCGGAACAGTCAGTGCAATCTCCTCAAACAAGTGGACCACCTGGGGACGACTGACCTGCAAAGTCTGGATCACCTCCATGCGGGCAATCATGCTTTCTTTTTTTGCATCAAGATCTGAAATTTCCTTGATTTTGGAATCCAGTTTCTTGATTTCGGCAGTGAGAAACTTGTTACGTCCGAGTTGTTCTTCAATCTGTCCACTGATGTGCATATGAACATACAGCATGGCCGCTGCAGCCAGCATCATGCCTAAACCCAGTGAAGACAGAAATTCCTTCTGCCTCTGTTTTTTAAGTTCTTCGCGCCAGGGTAGTAAATTTATCTTAGCCATTAATCGAAACTCCTTAAGGCCAGCCCGGCCGCAATCATCAATGTCGGAGCATCATTACTCAGACTCTGAGAATTGATTTTGTTGGAAACCCGCATATTGAGGAAAGGATTGACCACTGCTGTTTCAAGCTTGAGTTGCTGTTCAACAGCTCGATCAACTTGTGGAATGGATGCACACCCGCCAGCGAGAATAATCTGTTCCAGATTTCGATGTGTGTTGGATGATGCAAAAAACTGAAATGCCCGACCAATCTGCTGAACCAGAGCATCCTTGAAAGGTTCCAGTACTTCCTTGGAGTAATTGTCTGGTAAACCACCGTGTTTTTTGGCAAGACCGGCTTCTTCATAAGACAGTCCATATCGGCGTTGGATTTCTTCAGTTAACTGTTTGCCTCCAAAGCCTTGTTCACGCGTATAAATAATGCGCCGCTTATGAATCACATGAAATGTAGTCATGGTTGCGCCAATATCGACAATGGCAACAGCGCGGTCCAGATCGTAACCGTCAATCTGATCTTCAAGCAAAGAGAATGCGTTTTCAACTGCGTATGCTTCAACATCAACGATGACCGGTTTCATCCCCGCCATTTCCAGAGCTGCAACGCGATCCTCGACATTTTCACGTCTGGAAGCCGCCAGCAGAACATCAACCATATCCGGTTTATCTTCTGTTTCGCCCTGCACGGTGAAATCCAGATTCACCTCATCCAATGAATACGGAATATACTGATCGGCTTCAATCTCGATCTGTTCTTCCATTTCCTTATCATTTAAATCAGCCGGCATCGAAATAACTTTAGTGATAACCGACGAGCCGGCGACTGCGACTGCAGCATTCTTGACTTTGGTTCCGGATTGTTTGACGACAGCTTTTAATGCTTCACTCAAAACATTAATATCTGCGATATTGCGGTCAACAACGACATCTTGAGGCAATGGAGCCACACCGTAATTCTCGACCTTGTATCGCGAGCCACTTTTACTGAATTCAAGCAGCTTGACAGCAGCAGAGCTTATATCGATCCCAACCAGGGATTGTTTTTTTCGTGTTAACGATAACATTTGCCAGACTCTTCTTGAGTTATTGTTCAGCATTGCCATCGACATAACGAGCGACAGCTATTGCAGGTTCAGATAAAGTATAGTAAGGATTTTTGATTTGACTATGGAATTACACCAGAATCGCCTGAATCGTATTCAGAGATAAACAGAGCGGGGTTTTTAAAAAGAATCTATTCGGATCAAATACGCTTGGTTTTGAACATTATCTATCGACTTAATCTCGGTTATAGCTGGCCGGTCACAGAAAGTATCAAGTCATATCTACGATCATCAGGACCAGGAATCCAATCTGAACATTGCAAAATTGTTTGATAACTCATGTCGATTAAGCAAGCCTCTGTTAGACTGTGCCCTAATTTGATTAATAACAATGGATACTGACTGATCAGTCCATGAATCTCATGTTTAAATGGCTGAAACTGCTTTTTTTCCTGATCGTCCTTGCTGTGATTTGCATTGGACTCGGTACATTTTTTTTATACCGTCACTACTACCCCCAACTCCCTGATGTCACCAAACTCAGTGATGTCGAGTATCAACTGCCATTAAGAATTTACTCCAGCGAAGGCGAATTGCTCAGCCAGTTCGGAGATCAAAAAAGAATTCCGGTCAGTATCAGTGACATCCCGGTTGACTTGATCCATGCATTTCTGGCAGCAGAGGATGATCGGTTTTACCAACACCCTGGTGTTGATTATCAAGGCTTGCTCCGTGCTGCGCTTGTTTTTGCCAGAACTGGCAAAAAAAAACAGGGCGGCAGCACAATCACAATGCAGGTTGCACGCAATTACCTGCTGTCCAGTGAACGCACGTTTGACCGCAAAATCAAGGAAATCTTTCTTTCCTTGGAAATTGACAAAAACTTCTCCAAACAGGAAATCCTGGAGCTGTATTTAAACAAGATTTATCTGGGTCATCATGCTTACGGAATTGGCGCGGCAGCTTATACCTATTTCGGAAAACAGGTTTCCGAACTAAGCCTGGATCAAGTTGCTATCCTGGCCGGTTTGCCTAAAGCGCCGTCTACTGACAATCCAGTGACTAATCCGGCACGGGCAAAACAGCGACGCGATTATGTACTGCGCCGCATGCGTGAGCTTGGATTCATCAGTGACCAGCAGTATCAACAAGCACTTGGGCAACCGGTCATTTCAAAAATCCATTATGAACAGAAGCAATCGCTGGCTCCTTTCATGGCAGAAATGGTCAGGCAAATCATGATTGAATGGTATGGAGAAGAGACATACCAAAAAGGCTTTCAAGTCTATACAACGATTCATACCGGCTTGCAAAAACAGGCTGAAACTTCAGTCAGATCCGCTCTGCATCATTATTCCGAGCGACATGGTTATTCCGGGCCTGTTGCTCATGTCGAGCATTTCACAGCTGATGATACAGCGAGCTGGGATCAGGCCTTGACGACCGTAAAATCGTATCAAGGTCTAGTCAGCGCACTGGTTGTCAAAGTCAATAAGCTATCGATTCAAACCTATACCGGCGACAACTCCCTGCAAACGATTCCCTGGCAAGGCTTGAAATGGGCTGCCAAACGAAACCGCAATGGTACGCTGAGTAAACAACCTTCCAGAGCCAGCCAGATTGTTGCAACAGGAGATTTAATATACATCAGACAGGAAAAACATAATGACTGGAAACTGGCTCAACTACCCGAAGTTGAGGGTGCGCTGGTTGCTCTGAATCCGGTCAATGGCGCTATTCTGGCCTTGCAAGGCGGGTTTGACTTCAAAAAAAGCAAATTCAATCGCGTCACTCAAATGCAGCGTCAACCAGGCTCCGGTTTCAAACCTATCATCTATTTAACAGCGCTTGAAAAAGGATTCACGGCTGCAAGTATCGTCAATGATGCTCCGATTGTGTTTGACGCCAACCAAACCGGAGATGAGTGGCGTCCCGAAAATTTCAGTCATAAATTTGCCGGGCCAACCCGCTTGAGAGTTGGCTTGCGAACTTCAAGAAACCTGGTATCAATCCGCTTGTTGCGCGATATTGGAATCAAAGCTGTTCGAAATAAAGCCATGCAATTCGGCTTGCCCGAAGACCAATTACCAGGGAGCTTGACTCTCGCTCTAGGCAGTGGTGCTGCTTCTCCATTGCAAATGGCTAGAGTTTTTGCGGCGTTTGCCAATGGTGGATATTTAATCGACCCCTATTTTATAGATCGAATCGAGTCTGCTGACGGTGAATTACTGTTTCAATCCGATCCCAAAACTGTGTGTACTGGTTGCCAACAACAAGCACCGAGAATATTTGCTGAAGACGTACACTATATTATGCATTCCATGCTGCAGGATGTCGTCAACAACGGAACTGCCCGACGCGCCAAGTCTCTTGGTCGCTCTGACCTTGCCGGAAAAACCGGGACCACCAACGATCAACGTGACGCCTGGTTTAACGGGTATTCACGTGCTATGGTAGCCACTGCCTGGGTAGGATTCGATTCTTCCAAGCCACTTGGCCCCAGAGAAACCGGTAGCCTGGCTGCTTTGCCGATGTGGATTGAGTTTATGAAATCAGCCTTAAAAGGTAAACCTGAACAAACGTTTTCAAAGCCTGATAATATTGAAGACGTTGAAATCGACCCGGATACAGGGTTGCTGGCTTCAGAGTTTGCCACCAAAACTATCAGGGAGATTTTCCGTTCACAAAATAAACCTGTCGATTATGCAGTTTCTGCGAGTAAAACCACAACTGACTCAGAGGAAAAGCACGATGAACTGGAATCACTATTCTAAGGGAATTCCGACTAAACTTCGGTCGCAACTGGCCCAGGAAGCGGCCAGACTGATTATTGAAGAGGGAATTACAGGCTATCAACCAGCAAAGCTCAAAGCCGCGAACAGGTTTGGAGTAACTGAGAGCGATGCAATGCTTCCAGGTAATGAAGAAATCGATCGAGCTATCTTGGAATATCACCGTATTTTCAGTTCGAAACAATGCAACTGGTTGCATCAGAAAAGAACAGCCGCGATCAAGGCCATGGAGTTTTTCCAGGATTTTTCACCCCGTTTGACCGGTCCGTTAATTTCGGGGGTTGCCGGACAATTCAGTCCCGTGATGGTATACCTGCACACTGATTCACCGGAGCAGATCATCATCCGGCTGCTGGACGCTGACATTCCGTTTCGTGAAAAATCTCACGATGTAATGTCAGTTAAAGGTGACTTGGAAATATTCTCCCGACTTCGCGTTGGAATTGATTCGATGACAGTAGATCTTTATCTGTTCCCAATTGAATATCTTCGCAATAAGCCGAAGACAAACTATTTATTGACAAAACAGGCGACAATCAGACAAGTGAAAAAACTGCTGAACGCTCACCATAACCAAACTTCAACGACCAGAGACATACAAATCTTCTGTCAATAACGTTGTTGAAATTGTCTCGAGAACCTTGAGGAATTAAGCGATTCCCAATTCAATTACGACGAGTGTAATAACGGAACAGATTCTTGCTACGTTAAAAAACGCTATTTAGTATATTTACGCCGGAACTTGTCAACACGTCCAGCTGTATCGACAATTTTTTGCTTGCCGGTATAAAAAGGGTGACAGGAAGAACACACTTCTACCGTCAAATCTCGCCCCAGAGTCGATCGCGTTTCAAAACTGACGCCACAACTGCAGGTCACTTTAACGGTGTTGTACTCAGGATGGATGCCTTGTTTCATTTGAAAACCCGTTTTCTGACAAAAAAGAGCGTAATCATACGGAATATTTAAAATTGAATCAAGCTATATAACACAACTTATCCACAATATAAACAACAATTAAGGAACTAAATAACGAGATGCTGATAGTTACGCTTAACCTGAACGGTATTCGTTCTGCTCAACGCAAAGGATTTTTTGATTGGCTGCCTGAACTCAATGCCGATGTCATTTGCCTTCAGGAGTTAAAAGCACAAACCGATCAACTACAGAGCCCAATGTTTCATCCCGAAGGGTATCATTGTTTTTATCGTTCAGCTGTTAAAAAAGGTTATAGCGGAGTTGCAATGTATACACGTCAAAAACCAGACCAGGTCATAGAGACCATGGGTCTGAGTCAAGCTGACGACGAAGGTCGATATATCGAGTGTGTATTCGGTCAATTGCATATCGTCTCAATCTATCTGCCCTCTGGAACATCAGGACCGGAACGCCAAGCCTTTAAATATGAATGCATGGATTTTCTGCGCCAAAAAATGCAGGATCAATTAGGCAGTGGTGAAGATTATATTCTATGCGCTGACTGGAATATTGCGCATACAAAAAAAGATATTCGAAACTGGCAATCCAATCAAAAAAACTCCGGTTTTCTCCCTGAAGAACGCGCCTGGCTGGATTCACTCTATCAGGACGATGGCTGGATTGATGCTTATCGTGTCGTCAATCAGGAGCCTTATCAATTTTCATGGTGGTCAAATCGAGGTAGAGCCTGGACTAACAACGTCGGTTGGCGTATTGACTATCAACTTGTCAATCCTGCACTAAAAAACCGGATAAAAACAGCAGAGATTTATAAAGAGCAGCGATTTTCAGACCATTCACCGGTATTGATTCATTACGATTATGCGTTCTGACAGCGAAGCGAATTCTTCAACAATGACTCAGACCGACACCTTAAGGTCTATTTTCAGCGCCCGTATGTTGATTGCAGGCATTATGGGTTTTTATGCTGGACTGCCTCTGTTATTGACTGGCTCGGTGTTACAAGCATGGATGCACGACTCCGGGATCGACTTAACGACGATAGGCTTATTTGCCCTGGTCGGACTGCCCTACACATTAAAATTCGTCTGGGCACCACTACTGGATCGATTTACTATCAGCAGACTTGGTCGGCGTCGAAGCTGGCTACTAATCGCACAAAGCTGCCTGGTCGCATCCCTTATCCTGCTCGCACAAACCAACCCCGGACTCAATCCATTCATTGTTGGTTGCTGCGCAATGATAATTGCGTTCTTCTCGGCTACCCAGGATGCCGTGATTGACGCATATCGTCGTGAAAGTCTGACAGACAGTGAGCAAGGACTGGCGGCGTCATTTTATGTCAATGGTTATCGAATTGGAATGCTGTTGGCTTCCGGCGGGGGCTTGATCATTGCAGATCATACCGGATTTTCATCCATGTATCTGATTATGGCTGGAATTATGGCAACCGCAATCATAATTACATTACTGGCCCCAGAACCTGTTCCGCATTCTGATACACCAAAAACAATCTATGAAGCAGTTATCCGACCGTTTACCGAATTCATTCAACGACGGCACGCTGTCTTAATTCTGCTCTTTATTATCCTGTATAAAGCAGGCGATACCATGGCCAGCCACATGACCATGCCGTTTTATCTTGAAACCGGATTCACAAATACCGAAATTGCAGCCATCGTTAAACTGTTTGGCTTTTGGGCAACAATTGCGGGTGGATTGATTGGAGGAATACTGATACTGCGAATTGGCATCTATGCCGCCTTGTGGTTATTCGGGATTTTGCAGGCAGTCTCAACAGCTGGTTTTGTATTGCTGGTCCATTTTGGACATTCCATGTCGGCACTGGCAGCAGTCATCAGTTTCGAAAATATATCTGGTGGCATGGGTACTGCAGCATTTATCGCTTACATGGCCAGTCAGACAGACCGTCGTTTTTCTGCAACACAGTATGCATTGCTATCAAGCTTGATGGGAATTCCCCGTGTATTCATTGCTGTTCCAACTGGATGGATTGCTGAAACAGTTGGATGGCAACAATTCTTTATTATTTGTTCGTTGGTAGCAATTCCTGGGTTATTGGCATTGCTGCGTTTAAAGAACTCAATGTAAATGTGGATTAAACCACAATGAAAAAGCCCCAGTACAGATCCGAATTCTAATCTGTACTGGGGCTGGTTGCTTAGTTTAACTAAACCGGGTTACTGAGCAATTTCTCTTAATTGCAACAATTCATAGAGGTTTTGATCAGCATCACGGTGGATCAATTCTGCTTCAAATAACGATCCGTTAAATTCCAGTTCCGGAATATGAATAATACCGGTTGCACTGTCAAATTTGGCACGTTCCCTTTCTGCATCAAACTCCGGAGTTCCTGGAGTATGTGGAGCCAGATTTGTGCGGGTAATTTTAAGTGCGTATTGATCATCATTAAACGCTTCAAACACAACAAAGGGACCTTCAGTCACAATTGTTCTTTTAGCTTCCTGCCCTGTTATCGGGTCAAGTAAAGGCTCACCTGTTGCAGGATCAGCAAGAGGTATTTCTTCAGTTGTAATATTTAAATCAATTGCGCCATTGGCGCCACGTTGCAATTTACCAGCAACAACAAAGTAATACGTGCCAGGTCGATCGATACCAATTTGCAGAAAATTACTGCTCCCAAAATCCGGGTGAATCTTGCCAATCAAGGCATCACCCAATGCGCCTTGTTCACCTAGAAATTCAATATAACGACGGCTACCGATTGATCCCTCTACATTTCTAACAAAAATAGGAGATCCAAAATCCAGAGCATCCTGGACACTCTGGTCCATAAACTCCTTGCTAAGCACCATCACAATACGGTTATCCTGACCGGCACATGGAGTCAACGGACCACAGAAATTGATTTCGACTATTTCATTTCCTGGGCTCTGAATTTCATACCAGTCTTCATCACCCCCTCTTAACAATTGACCAAACATGGTTTTACCGGATGCAAGTGGGTCTGGATTATCACGTCCGTTATTCGGCTCGGTTTCAAGGTCATTAAAATTTGAATCGACAACCGGATTATCCGGATTGGTCGGATCGGAAATTGTCACTTCCATATGGTATGTTTGCTGAGAAAAATCCTGAAACGAATTATTCCCATTCAACCCGAAAGCATCGGGAGCTGGACTGACAATAACATAATAAGTACCAGCCTTTTCGACTGTTACTGACATTTTAAATTCGTCTGCAAGCTCAGGATTGGTAGCATCAGCATTGGTTACACCGTCTGAGTCATTATTGACAGAGCTGGCCAGAATATTGCCTGCTCTGTCCCTGACAGTAAACAACCATAGAGAATTGGCAATTGCAGTTTGAACAGTCAGAATTTCGTTATTTTTAGTTGTTTCAATTCTAAACCAGTCCTGGTCATCAGGACCAAACATCTGCCCGATATATTCAACGCCAGATTCGATGGGATCAGAACTTTCAGCTGAATTGTTCGGTTCACTTTCCCCTTTTAATTTTTCACTTTGCTCACCTGGCGCCTGATTATTATTACCGTTCTCCAGATCAGACACAGGTTCATCATTAACATTCGTCGTCGGCGTATCAAATAACGACTTAGCACTATTCCAGTCCAGTGCATGAACTGTTGTACTCAACCCAAGTACACCAAGAACAGCGACTGTCAACACTAGCTTTTTCCGCATTATAAAAACCTCATAATCATAAAGGCGAACAATCGCCATAGTTCTCATCTATTTAAGTTCCTAGGGAAAATATAGTTGAAGATCGCAAAAGCTCTAGTCTTGCCGGAAAAAATGTGACCAAGTTCCGCTATCCTGTTTAACCAACAGGCTTAAAGATATTTTAAGCATAAAAAAACCATCGTCAGGCAAAACCTGACGATGGTTTTATGGTTAATATAAGACGATCTGAATTAACTATTAATCAGATAATGCGCAATGATACTGGCAACATAGCCAAGAAAAATTACCGGGGTCCAGCGGATATGACTAAAAAAAGTATACATACCTTTTGACTGCCCCATCAGCGCCACGCCTGCTGCGGAACCAATCGATAACAGTGATCCACCAACACCAGCAGTCAGCGTGACCAGCAACCATTGGTATAAATCCATATCATGTCCCATATTGAGCACTGCGAACATAACAGGAATATTGTCGACAATCGCTGACAATAAACCGACCAATACATTTGCTCCAGTATCTCCAAGGCCACCATACATTGCATTCGATGCTAGCTGCAGATAACCGATATAACCTAAACCACCAACTGCAAATACAACACCAAAGAAAAACAGTAATGTGTCCCACTCAGCATCTCTCACTGCATTGAAAATATCGACATCTTCTTTTTCACCATGATTTGGTTTCGGAAGAATAATGCGGGTGGGAATGTCTTTCCTGAGAAAATAATAAAATATCATTAACAGGGAAAAGCCGGTCATCATGCCTAAAAATGGTGGTAAGTGTAGAAAATTCTCAAAACTGACCGCCAGCCCAATGGTCGCTATAAACAACCCACAAACACTTAACGCACCCGGTTTTAACTTGACCTCTTCCTCATCGATCGCAACCGGTTGTTCATCCGGAACTGCACGAATCATGAAAAAAGCCGGAACAATATAATTCACGACAGATGGAAAAAATAAAGCAAAAAATTCAAAAAACTCAACTTTTCCAGATTGCCATACCATTAAGGTTGTTAAGTCACCAAATGGGCTGAATGCCCCGCCTGCATTTGCAGCCAGCACCAGATTCAGCAAGCCGAGCGTGACAAATTCCTTGTTACCGACACCAACAGCCATAACAACTGCACCGACCAACAACGCTGATGTCAGGTTATCAGCGATTGCTGACAGGAAAAAAGTAATAACCCCGGTTATCCAGAATAATTTCCGGTATCCAAAATTCATTCTAACCAGCCATGAGCGTAATGCTTCAAACACATTTCTCTCGGTCATGGCATTAACATAACTGATTGCTACAAGCAAAAACAGCATTAACGCTGCGTATTCCTCAAGATTATGTTTGACTCGCTGTTCGATGATATGACTGTCAACACCAGACTGGTTAGCCATAACAGCAACACTGGCCCAAATGATTCCGGCTGCCAGAATAACTGGCTTGGATTTACTCAAATGAGTAAACTCTTCCGTAGCGACAAAGACATAGGCAATCAGAAAGATCAGCACGCAATAAATGCCTCGTTCAGATCCGGTTAAATCAAGTGTTGGCAAATCTTCGGCCATTGCCAGCTCAGGTATCAGCAAACCGGCAACCAGTAGGGTTAATAATCTCATCTAGTCTGTTTCCTCATTACATCACATTGAATTCACAATCTGTTCCTGCATTCAGACACTCCTTCAGGCTCTGATTGGAAATCATCAAACCCTGATCTTTATGAGTAAAATGTTGTCTGCCTGGAAAAAGTTGTGCTCTGCAACCCTTTAGTATAATTCAAAATTCGACTCATGGTTGTCCTTGATCAACTTTTTTGACCGATATCAGATGTTTTCACGGCATAATAAGCAGATTATGATATAATCCACGGCCCGAAATTCCACATCGCTATAAAACATACGATTGTTATCATTTCCGGTTATTTAGAACTCTGGTTAGCAACAGTCAGTCTTCAGATATAACTGAATAATTTTTACACTTCCATGTAAAAAAGACTTTTTACAGTAAACACCATGTACCAATACGATACGCTTGACCAAACCATCATTAATGAAAGAGTCGCTGAATTCAGGGATCAAACACGACGCTTCCTGAATGGACAACTGAGTGAAGACCAGTTTCGTCCGCTGAGACTCATGAACGGGTTGTACATACAACGTTACGCACCCATGTTGCGGATCGATGTCCCCTACGGATTAATGTCTTCCACACAGATGCGTAAACTTGCTCAAATCAGCCGTGATTACGACAAAAATTATGCCCATGTCACAACCCGGCAAAACTTTCAGCTGAACTGGCCCAAACTGGAACGTGTACCAGATTTACTGGATGAACTCAGCAGCGTTCAAATGCATGCGATTCAATCCAGCGGCAACTGCATTCGCAATACAACATCGGATCCGTTTGCCGGCGTTGCCGAGGATGAAATCGAGGACCCTCGCATTTTTTGCGAAATTATCCGCCAATGGTCAACCCTGCATCCGGAATTCATGTATTTGCCACGTAAATTTAAAATCGCAGTGAGCGGATCCGAACGGGACAGGGCAGCCACAAAAGTCCATGATATCGGCCTGCGTGTTGTCAAGAATTCTCAGGGCGAAACCGGATTTGAGGTCCTGGTGGGCGGCGGTCTGGGGCGAACACCAGTTATTGGGCAAATGATTCGGCCTTATCTTGAAAAACAGCATTTACTGTCTTATCTGGAAGCTATTTTACGAGTCTATAATTTATATGGCCGACGTGATAACAAGTATAAGGCCAGAATCAAGATACTGGTTAGAGAAACCGGCATTGATACATTCAGACAACAGGTTGAAGAAGAATGGCTTCATATCAAGGGTGATTTATTACTCACCGATGCAATGGTCAACCGAGTGGCCAAGCGGTTTAGCACACCGGATTATGAGTCAAACCTGACTGTTGACGAGCAGGCGCTTGAAACACATAAAACTGAGCACTCTGCATTTAAAACATGGATGGAGCACAACACTCTCCCACACAAACAATCCGGTTATCGTATTGTCATAGTATCTCTGAAAGCACCCGGTATTGCACCTGGAGACATCAACGACCAGCAGATGGAACTGGTTGCAGACCTGGCTGATCAATACAGCTATGGAGAGCTCAGAACGACACATCGCCAGAATCTTGTGCTGGCAGATGTCAAACAAAATGATTTATTTGCAGTCTGGCAACAGCTGGACACTCAACAACTGGCCACACCCAATTATTCAACGACCAACGACATGATCTGCTGTCCCGGCCTTGATTTTTGCAGTCTGGCCAACGCAAGCTCCATTACCATTACCAAGCAACTATTTGAGCTGCTTGATGATATGGATTATGTCTATGACCTGGGTGATATCAAACTCAACATGTCTGGCTGCATGAATGGTTGCGGCCACCACAGTGTTGGTCATATCGGTATTCTTGGAGTCGATAAAAAAGGCGAAGAATGGTACCAGATTACTCTGGGCGGTTCCTCAGAAAACGATGCCAGACTCGGAGATCGACTGGGTCCGGCAATAGCCAAGGATGAAGTTGTCAATTCAATCAGCACAATTCTCGACACCTATCTTCAACAACGCGCCAGTAATGAAGAATCGTTCCTGGACACTGTCAAGCGAACCGGAATCCAACCATTTAAAGAGAATGTTTATGCTGTTTAAAAACGGAGAAATTACGAACAATCAGTGGATCCATCTGACAACGGAAGAGATTCCTGAAAAAGGTTGTGTCACTTTACCCATGCAACGCTGGCTGGATGAGCAGGATCAGATGACAGCAAGAGGTTTACCATCTGGCGTCCGGTTATCCCCTGATTGTGATTTCACGCAGATTAACACTCATCTTGACAATCTGGATCTAATTGTCATCGAATTCCCTGTGCTTGCAGACGGGCGCGTGTTTTCATTTTCCAAGCTGTTGAGACGGCAAGGATATCAAGGCGAGATTCGCGCTATCGGTAACTTTGTCACCGATCAGATGTTTTACATGCAAAAAGTCGGCGTTGACAGCTTCGAGCTCCCGGATGACATACCAACCCAGGATATCGAAGACACACTCAATCGGTTCAGTGTCAGCTATCAATAATTCCTGACTCAAACATCGCCTGGTCTCCGGGTCAAAAATTTCTCACCACTGCACTGGGCGACATACCATATTCCCGTTTGAACGCTTTGCTGAAAGAAGACTCATTTTCATAACCACAATCCAGGGCAATATCAATCATTTTGCTACCGCCTCGCAACAGTTTTTGATAGGCATACTCTAAACGTTGCCGAGTCAGATAGGTCATTGGAGGCACTTCAAGGATTCGTGAAAACTTATCAATAAATGCTGATCGCGACAAACTTGCTGTTTCGGCAAAATCCGCTATGGTCCATGGTTTCTGTGGACTTTCATGCATTAACTCCAAAACTGCCCGTAACCCCGGATCGTTATAAGCCGCCAAAACACCTTTATCTACAGCACTGTCAGACAGATAGACACGAATCACATGAATAAACAGGATATCTGTCAAGCGCTCGATAACTGTTTGCGAAGCTGTAGTTTGCGCACCTGCTTCTGCGAACATCAGTCCCAGTAAATTCTCGATCCAGCTTGGATTGGGTTGCGCAGCCACCCTTGAGACAACAACATCAGGCAATGCGTCAAACAATGGGTTATGCATATTTCTGTCAAATTCAACGTATGCACAAACCAGCCCATCATTTTGAGACTCTGCTGATTCTGTTTTCTCGTCAATATCATCGGATTCTGGACAATCATCAACAGCTCTCAATACATGCTGTCCCGGTCTGATAAACAATAACAGATCCCCTTTTGACAGATTAACGTTTAATCCTTGCTCTGGATTCTCAACAAGACATTGGCCCTGACTGACAAAATGAAATAACACTTTGTCAGACTGCTCCAGATTCAACTTCCAGTTCCCGCAATGCATGCCTTGATGAAACACACGTGTACGCAAACTCAGTTTATTCAGAATTAACTCAATCAGATCAGCCATTTTACAATCATAAAGTTATTAATGACGACACTGGTATAACCAATGCCGCTTGAAGTATATTTGATACTGTCATTAGTTTGATCCTTATAACGGGATAATAATACAGTTATCAGTCAGAAAGAATAAGCTAGAACGATATGATTATTTTAAACGCTGAATATCACAAAGTTTAAAGATTGATTTAAATTTTACTTAAAATTAATTGGAAATCCTGAGTGCAAAAAGGCAGATAGTGAGTTAATAGCTGAGGACAAGCTCCTGTAAAAAACTTCTGTTGATGTTTGCTTTGCTTCCATCAATGCTGATCCAGCCATTACGTCTGAACTCTGCAATGATGCGACTGGCTGTTTCAGTGGTGATCCCGAGAATAGCACCAATGTCTTCTCTGGTAGGTATATAAAACTGTTCTGCCTGCTTGTTGTCATCGAGATGAAGAAGAAAGCTGGCAATACGCCGTCTGGAATGTCCTGAAGTCAGCTCTGAAAGCCAGATATCGGCATCTGATACCGCTTGATACCATCGTGCTGTGAGCTGTTTTGTGATGCGCGGTGATTCCCGGTTGAGTCGTTCAATTTCAGTAACCGGAATACGGCAAACTGAGGTTGGCAACAAGGTCACTGCATTTTGCAGATAAGCAGTACCATTCAACGCCTCGATACCCGCCACATCCCCTTGTTTCAATATTCTGACAATACGATACGTGCCGTTAGCCAGATCATGAACCAGTTTTACCAGACCGGAACGAATGGTATACACATAGTCCGGGGTATCTGTCATGGCATAAATCACTTCACCGGCATCATAATCAAACTCTGTGATGGGCTGATGTATCAGATCAAAATCGTTTTGATTCAAATCTGCAAATAACGCAAGCTTGCGAACATTACAATGCAGACATTTTGAGTGTCCTTGCCATGCTTGTAAAACTGCTGATTTATTCATTGATAACCATCTTGTTTGGGTTGATCACTGATCTGTGCACAACCTGAAAACCTGCAATTGACAATAATCAATGACTAGATTACCACAACTCGGTAATTTGACTGTGCGGGGTTGCATATCGCTGGTCATATCCTGACCAGGAAAATGATTCAGTTCCAGACGCTAACGCTGTCTTCGATCAAACCTTCGCAAACATCAAGTTGAATGAATGCAAACCTGTCAACATTCAGCGAAACCCAGATCACTTGTATGGTTTAAATATATGGATGAAAAAACAAGGTTTCAACGTCGCCAGCTTTTAAAATTTGCCGGGCTCAATGCTGCATTGGCAGTATCACCAGACTGTGTATTCGCTAAAAGTCGATTAAAGACACGCAAACCTTCAACAGGTTTCCGGCCTGATGTGGAAATTAAATTAACCTTGAAACCTGACCAGGTGACCATTTTTAAAGGAGCAAAAACCCGGATATGGACAATTTCAGGTGAATTAATCAAAGGTCCGGTAACTGCGCTTGAAAATCACTCAACGTCCTATCTGGGACCAACTTTCCGCTTACATAAAGGCCAAAAAGTTCGAATAATTCTCTCCAATCGTTTACCCAGCGCATCAATACTTCACTGGCATGGAATGCATGTTCCTTCAGAAATGGATGGTAACCCCAGGGATGCAATTGATACGGGAGAAACCTATGTGTATGAATTTGAAATCCGAAATCGCGCCGGAACTTACTGGTATCACGCACATACACATGACTACACAGGCATTCAGGTTTATAAGGGCCTGGCTGGACTCATGCTGGTCAGTGATGATGAAGAACAAGCGTTACAGCTGCCAAAAACAGAGCATGACATTCCACTTATGATCCAGGATCGAACGTTTAACACTAACAACCAGCTCAGTTATGTGACCCACATGATGCAACGCATGCGCGGCTTTCTGGGCAATCAAATTCTAATCAATGGAGATCCGGATTACACTCTTCCAGTTGAAGCCAGAGCATACAGACTTAGACTGTTGAACGGGTCGAATTCACGTATCTACAAACTGGGCTGGAATAATGAGCTGCCTATAACAGTGATTGGCACAGATGGCGGTTTACTGGAACAACCTGTCACTCTCCCTTATCTTATGCTCGCTCCCGGTCAACGACGTGAAATCTGGGTTGATTTCAGTCGATTCAAGACCGGTACAGAATTAACCATGCGCAACCTGGATTTTCAGATTGGTATGCAACATCGCATGATGGGCGGCATGAGGCCCGGGCATCGTGGTGGTATGATGGGAAGAGGCATGACGGGCCATAACAAGTCACAATTGGGAAACAGTTTCCCTGTTTTTAAGGTACAGGTGACTAAAAGAGCAACCACACATGATGATTTGCCTCTCCGGTTAAGCCATATCGACGCATTGAGCATCAAGAATGCAAGCAATTCCGGCTCTCCCAGAACGATTACATTATCGATGCGACATATGTCGGCACTTTTGAATGGACGATCATACACAATGAACGATATCCAGCCGGATGAGCGAATACCAGTCAACACCTTGCAATACTTCGAGTTAGACAATGACTCCACAGGCATGATGTCTATGCCACATCCAATGCATTTCCATGGTGAGCCGTTTCAAATTGTTAAACGACAGATCAATCCGGGTTTACATCATGCCTTTCAAACAGTGCGTGAGGGTTTTATAGATAGTGGCTGGCATGACACTGTATTAATCATGCCGGGAGAAAAAATCACTTTGTTAAAACCATTTAACGATTATAAAGGGCTTTTCATGTATCACTGCCACAATCTGGAACATGAAGACCTTGGCATGATGCGTGATTTCCAGATTGATTAAGCAACTGTTGTGTCAATGGAAAATCAACCCACCTCAATTTAAGCATCTACCTATGCAATTCTTTCCTTCAGGCAGTGTCATAGATACTGATTACCCAACTTCAATTTAATCGTTACAACCCGGATTTAAAATCAGTTTAACCGGTGTTCTTGCAACAAATTCAGGTTATAGTGAAGTGAATATAATCAATACTTCTCCACAAACTGAGTAACATGTTGTTTTACAACTTAGCTCAGAAACAACAATGCAGATTAGTGTTTTCGACATTTTCAAAATCGGGATTGGTCCTTCAAGCTCTCATACTGTTGGCCCAATGCGGGCAGCCAGGATTTTTGCGCTGAACCTGCACCAATCTGGCCTCATCAATTCAATCAACACGTTAACCATTGAACTCTATGGCTCATTAGGTGCAACCGGGCGAGGACATGGGAGTAACAAGGCAATATTGCTGGGCCTGGAAGGAGAAACACCGGAACAAGTTGACCCTGATTCAATTGAAGACAAACTGGCTGTGATACGTGAGCATAAACAGATCAATCTGTTAAAAAAAGTCCCTCTCGCATTCAACGAGAAACACGACCTGCACTATTACCGTAAATCATTACCTCTGCACGCAAATGGTATGCGTTTTATCGCTACCAGTAACAAAAATGAGGTTTTGCTGCAAAAAGATTTTTATTCAGTCGGTGGTGGGTTTGTCATTGATGACCACCAAGAGTCGACAGAATCAATCGATAACCACCAGGCTCCTATTCCATATCCGTTTAACAGTGCAGCGGAATTACTTCAGCACTGTTCCGACAAACAATGCGATATCAGCCAGTTAATGCTGGAAAATGAGAACGTCAATTTATCTGAAACTGAGATCAGGCAAGGCTTGTTAAATCTCTGGCATGTGATGCAAGCCTGTGTTAAACGCGGCTTGAGAAGCAAGGGAACCTTACCAGGTGGCATTAAGGTTAAACGCAGAGCTGCCGATCTGTATCAGCAACTGCTCAAAGAATCTCGTGCTCCACAATCTGAGTCACCTATGGGTTGCGTGGACTGGGTGAATTTATATGCGCTTGCTGTCAATGAGGAAAACGCAGCCGGGGGGCGCGTCGTCACTGCACCAACCAATGGTGCTGCTGGCATTATCCCTGCTGTTTTGCATTATTACCGGGAATTTTGTCATGATGCAAACGACGATGGTATTGTTCGCTTCTTGCTCACTGCCGGTGCTATAGCCATGTTGTATAAACGTAATGCATCAATCTCAGGCGCTGAAGTGGGCTGCCAGGGAGAAGTTGGCGTCGCTTGCTCGATGGCGGCTGGAGCACTGACAGAGGTATTGGGCGGAACTCCAAAACAAGTGGAAAATGCAGCTGAAATAGGCATGGAACACAATCTTGGCTTAACCTGCGACCCTGTCGGTGGACTTGTTCAAATCCCCTGTATCGAGCGTAATGCGATTGGCTCTGTGACAGCAATCAATGCAGCTCAACTGGCTTTAAGAGGTGATGGTTCACATTTGGTGTCGCTGGATAAAGTCATTAAAACCATGCGCCAAACTGGCGCCGACATGAAAAGCAAATACAAGGAAACCTCGCGCGGAGGTCTGGCTGTCAATATTATTGAATGTTAATACCCTGAATATTTCAGAAAATCATCCCTTTCAATTGGGGTATTGCAGTCTCACAATCGGTTGACTCTATTGCCTGGATTGGCTTGTGCACTTCCATACAATTGCAAAATTCATGTATTTCGTTTTGAAACCAATCCGGGACAGTGTTGAGATTGAATGATTACAATTCAATCAATCTTTTCATTTCACTTACTTGATGGCATTCAAAGAACTCTGGCTGCCTGGTTTGTTGCCCATACCTGCACCTCCACCGCTTCCGCCTTCACATGCTGACAGCATTGCAGACAAACTGATGATAACAGCGATAATGGTTACAGTTTCCTTAATTGATTTACTCATTGTCATATCCTGTAGTTAAATACACAGTTGATGTATAAATATTGGTAATGGATCATGAGATTGAGCAACTGTATGGCAGATTGCTTTCAACAATCCCTTGCAACATTCCGTCATCCAGATCAATCGAGGTACTCAAGACAATAGCTTCCTATCAAGGGCATATTGGTTGTGAGCATTTTTGATAGTCTGTTAGAACCAGATACTGGTTCAGATAATATTTGATCTGGCTTTTGCAAAGCATCAATCTCAGGTTCAATGTACCTTTTTCGTTAAACAGAACGTTTGACTTATATCAAGTAACCTGGATATTTTTGATTTCGACTGTTCGGCCAATAAAGGAACCTGGCAATGAAAGATGTCATTAACGACCTCAAAATCAGCTGCAGTCAATGCTCCCTGGGAGATATATGTATTCCGAGAGGCTTGTCTAAAACTGAAGTCAAGACCTTGAGTGATGTTGTCAAACAGAAAACCATTCTCTATCAGAATGAGTATATCTACAGGCAAGGTGATAAATTCAAGGGGATTTTTGCAATTCAGACCGGCATGGCAAAACTGGTCACCATTGATCCAAATGGCGATGAGCATATTTTATCGATTCTGTTACCAGGAGAGCTGCTGGGCTTCGACGGTTTGGGGGACACGCATTCCTGCTCGGCTATTGCGCTAAACACCATTAACGTATGTGAACTCCCCAGGAACCGGATTGAACAGGCCTGCCACAAGGTTCCTAACCTGACGTATGAATTGTTCAGGCATTCCAGCGATATCCTGAATGACACGCAAACTCACCTTGTCACAGCCAAATTAAGTGGCGAGCAGAAAATCGCAAAATTCATGCTGGATCTGTCCAACCGACTGCAAGCAAGAGGGTTTTCCAAAAGCGAATTTCGTCTCCCGCTGACACGCAATGAAATCGGCAATCACCTTGGTCTCGCTATCGAAACAGTCAGCCGTTTGCTCAAGCAACTCCAGCAAAAAAAGCTACTGGACATTCAATTGAGAGAAGTCACGATTCTTGATTATGATGGTTTGATGCAGATTGCTCACAAGGACTCTAACGAGGAGGTTTAATCTTAAAACATCCTTTCACTGATTTTGATCAGTAAGCACAATCTCATGATGCCGTCTTCAATCCGCCAATGTTTCTCTGATTGTTTAGCTTAGACATCCCATATTCACACCGCAGTGCTGATTTTTTCATTTAAATCCGCCCTTGCGCTATTTTGATTGCTGAGTCGTTTTCCAGCTCAAAGTATTGACCCATGTTTTCTCCAGGCAATTTAACAAGACCATGTTTCTTATTATAAATATTGGTAGCACCACTGTTAAAAGTCAGCTGTTCAACTCAGAGCTAAATTCTTTGGCTCAAATCAAAGCCGATTATTCAACACTACAACACACTGTCATTTCCATCACTTCAAACAACGAGGCCAGCAAGCAATATGAGATAACATCCGAGTCTGTCGAGTGTGTTATTCACACCGTTATTCAGGAATGGAAAGCCTTTATCGATGAACAACATATCGTACTGACAGCAATCGGTCACCGGATTGTTCATGGGGGGTCTGCTTTTTCAAAAGCAACCCGGATCAACCTTGATATGATGGAATCCTTGCTCCTCCTGGATACTTATGCCCCACAACACAACCCTGTTAACCGGCTTGGGGTTCAGGTTGCCCAGCAGAGTTTCTTGAATATCCCTCAATACGCTGTATTTGATACTGCATTCCACCATACCCTTCCCGAATACGCGAACCGATACCCTCTACCTGACCATTTGCTACCCGAAGTGGCAATAAAACGCTATGGATTCCACGGAATTTCATGCGCCTATGCTGTGAATGAGGCGTCAAAGATACTCAATTGTGCGGATACAACCCTGAATTTGATTGTCTTACATTTAGGTGGGGGAAGCAGTGCGACTGCAATCCAGTCCGGTGTCAGTATTGACACGACAATGGGGTTTTCTCCGCTTGGTGGACTGATCATGAATACCCGCAGCGGCGACCTTGATCCAATGCTCCTCCTGACGCTGCTCGATCATGGCATTACGACAGAACAACTGGGTGAGATCCTGCAAAAAAAGAGCGGCCTCAGTGCTATTGCCGGAACCGGGGATATGCGCATCATTCTCGGAAATGCGGCTCAAGGTGATACAAATGCCCTACTGGCAATCGATATGTATTGCTATCAGATCAAAAAGATTATTGGCGCTTATCAGGCTGTTCTTGGCTCCATTTCTGCGCTGATTTTTACCGGGGGCATCGGCGAAAATTGCCCCGAAATCCGCAGGCAGATTGTTCAGGGAATCAAATTATCAGATTTGACGCTTAACAAGGAAAAAAACAATCAGCCCGGACATTCACATGCCGATATTGCGATTTCGCATTGCACAACACGATGTTTGATTATTCAATGTAGCGAAGAGCAGGAGATTGCCAGGCAGATAATGGCAATCACTGCTTAACGTTTGAATCAGGAATACTGTTATGACACAGGCAAATCAACATTTTCAGCTCGATCAGGATCTGCTTCTTGACATGGATGCTTACTGGCGGGCAGCCAATTATATTTCAGTCGGGCAGATCTATTTGCTGGATAACCCGTTACTGAAAGAAAAACTTTGCATTGAACATATCAAACCTCGATTATTGGGTCACTGGGGCACAACACCAGGGCTTAACTTCATTTACGTCCATCTCAACCGGTTGATCAAAGATCACGATCTCAAAGTCATTTATCTCTGCGGTCCTGGCCACGGTGGTCCGGCGATGCTTGCCAACTCCTGGCTGGAAGGAACCTATAGCGATTATTATCCAAATGTATCTCAAGATACCCAGGGCTTGAAAACACTGTTCAAACAGTTCTCATTTCCGGGTGGAGTTCCCAGCCATGTCGCTCCTGAAACACCTGGATCGATTCATGAAGGTGGTGAACTGGGCTATGCACTGTCGCATGCATTTGGCGCGGTTTTCGACAATCCTGATCTGATTGCCTGCTGTGTGGTTGGTGATGGCGAAGCCGAAACCGGTCCGATGGCAGCATCATGGCATTCCAATAAATTTCTCAACCCAACTCGGGATGGGGCAGTTTTACCCATTCTGCATTTGAATGGTTACAAAATTGCCAACCCGACAATTCTAGCCAGAATCGATCATGAGGAGTTGCGACAGTTATTTACCGGTTACGGCTATCAGCCTTATTTTGTCGAAGGAGATGATCCCGTCGCCATGCACAGACAGATGGCAAATGCGCTTGAGACGTGTGTAAATGAAATACAGCGCATTCAACAATCTGCGCGTAACGGCAAATCACAAAAAACCGGTCGTCCACGCTGGCCAATGATCATTTTACGCACGCCAAAAGGCTGGACCGGACCAAAAGAGGTTGATGGAAAGCAAACCGAAGGTTTCTGGCGTTCCCATCAGGTTCCATTATCCGGTCTCACGGATAACCCGGCTCATGTCAGGATTCTGGAAGACTGGTTGCGCAGCTACCGGCCACATGAATTATTTGATGATACAGGCAAACCTGTCCCTGAAATACTGGCGCTGTGTCCACAAGGTCAACAACGCATGGGTGATAATCCACATGCCAATGGCGGCCAGTTATTACGTGATTTAAGATTACCGGATTATCGTGATTATGCTGTAAATATCCCCGCACCAGGTCATGCAGTTGCTGAGTCTACACGCATCATGGGTCAGTATTTGCGCGATGTCATGAAGCTGAATCAGCAACAGGGTAATTTTCGTATTGTCGGTCCGGATGAAACTGCATCCAACCGCTGGTCAAATGTATTTGAGGTCACAGCGCGTGCATGGATGGAATCAATTCTGCCACAAGACACTGATTTATCTCCGGATGGACGTGTGTTGGAAATTCTCAGTGAGCATACCTGCCAGGGCTGGCTTGAAGGTTATTTGTTAACCGGGCGACATGGTTTTTTTTCCTGCTATGAGGCGTTCATTCATATTGTCGATTCCATGTTCAATCAACATGCCAAGTGGTTAAAAACCTGCAATCATATTCCCTGGCGACGACCGATAGCATCCTTGAATTATCTGCTTACCTCACACGTATGG
>JAHZJL010000152.1 GCA_022600935.1 Gammaproteobacteria bacterium | reverse complement strand
TAGGCAAATTTCATTAGTTCTTCCCTATTGAGAAATACTGGAGTAATAGTTATTCAGTCAAGCGACAAAATATTCAATAAGCCTAAAACACCCTTCTAGGGTGAAATCAAAACCACGTTCTTAGAACGTGGATTTTTACTTTTACGCTAAGTTATTTTTCCCTTGCCAGTCGATGAGCACCGCTGGCATTTTACGGATAAGAATTTGTGCTGTTTGAGTGACGGAAGGAAAGAGTTCGCAAGGCCCCGTTGGGTGGCGTGGAGCGCAATGCACCCTTAGAGCGACTTACCGGATGGCCTTTTCTTTGGTTCGTTTCTCTTGGCCACACAAAAGAAATGAACTCGCAGCAACTCAATGACAGCTTGAAAAGCCACCAGTCAATAAACTGCGAATCAATCCAACGAACTGTTACATTAACGGGTACTTCAGATACGAACAAGTTAAAGAAATCTAAAACTCCAACCGCAACCCCAATTCAACCCCTCGTCCTGCCTGTGGCGCAAAATTACGCAAAAACGAGGTGGAATATCGGATTTCATCATTGAGCAGGTTGGTGCCTTTGGCAAATAACAGCATCGAGCTGTGGGCGCCGAAGTCCAGTCGGTAATTGGCGTTGACATTGAAGGCCAGGTAGCCGCCGGTTGGCGTTTCATTAGTGCCTGGGTTGTTTTGACGCTGAGCTCTGGTGGCTCGTAGATTGATTCCCCAGTTCGGAGCTTTCCAGCCGAGTTGTCCGCCGAATCGCAATGGCGGCATGCGTGGAACATCACCACCACTCTTGTCGCTGAATTCAGCGCGGACGAAATCTGCGAAGAGTCGGGATTCCAGTGTGCCTGATTCGAAGTTCCAGAGAGGAATTGTCACTTGTCCTTCAAAGCCACGTAATTGTGTATCGCGCTGGGTGGCTTGCAGGACCGGCAAGCAATCCAGTGTCGGGCAACGATCGACAATCTGGCCGGAAGCATCATCAAAAAAACGGCCGGTGTTGAGCTGACTGATATAATTATCAACCCAGTTCTGGAATAAATTCAGCTCGGCTTGCATCCAGTCACGATTAATGCGAATACCCAGTTCGATATTATGCGAGGTTTCTTCGCTAAGTGTGTTGTCACCCAGCTCGAAACTGCTAGTGGATAGATGCGGGCCGTTGGCGAACAATTCCTGAATGTCCGGTGCTCGTTGCGATCGTGAGAATGACAAGCTGAGACTGTCAGTATCGGTGACATACCAGAGCGCTGACAGAGAACCGCTGACTGGAGTATGTGAGCGTTCGCGCATACCTTTGGGTTTAATCCATTGCTGTTCGACACGGACTCCGAACTCAAGTGTGACATTGTTGAAATGGATGTCTTCCAGCATAAAAATGCCGAATGAATCAACGTCTGATTTGGGTACAAACGCCTCTTCACCGAGCGCGGAAAAGGTGTTGTTGCGGGTTTGAAAACCAACCACTCCATGATCGAACAGCCACCAGGCATTCTGAAGAAGTTCTACACGGCTGGCAAAGCCGCGATTGTCAAACGTCGTTCCGCGCTCGCCGTTTTCCTTTTCAATATGCTGATAGTCGTTATAGCCTAAACGCAGTTTGATTTTATTAACAAATTGATAAGGCAGTGCCAATTCGCCTTTTAAATCGTAACGGGTCTGGCGAAGATCGATGCGGACATTCTCGACCTCCTCATCCTCATGTTCCGCTTCATCTTCATTGTCATGTTCGTCCTCTTCCTCACCGTGTCCGTGTGCTCCGGGTGGGATGCCGTATTCATTTTTCAAATGATTGACAGAGACACCGATGAATCCGTCATCGCCAACCCAGGACAAGCCAAGTGTGCCGCTGAGAGATTCGGTATCGCTGTTCAACAGCTTTTTATGACTGTTCTGAACTTCTTCGTCATGATCTTCATCGACATCGTCATCAGCATGTGTGTCCGCTTCAGCTGTTTCGTCAATTGCCAGACCAGGTATTTCCAGATTGCCGGAATCACGGTAAAAACCATCGACATGAAATGCAATGTTGCCTTTGCCGCCATCCAGTTTGAACGCTGTATTTTTGCCGTTATTGACAGTATTGTAGCGTTGTTCGACTGTGGCTTCGATCAGCTGGTCCGGAATATAAGAGGGAACGCGGTTATCGATGACATTGACGACACCGCCGATTGCACCACTTCCGTATAGCAAAGCCGCCGGGCCGCGTAATACCTCGATGCGCTCAGCCCATAACGCTTCGGTACTGTTGGCATGATCCGGGCTCTGCGATGAAGCATCCAGGCTGCCCAGACCGTTTTGCAATACAAGCACTCTGGACCCGGTCTGACCTCGAATCACGGGCTGTCCAACACCTGGTCCAAACGACTGGCTGGTGATGCCCGGTTCTTGTTGCAAAGTCTCGCCCAACGTTGAGCCAACTTGCAATCGCAATTGCTCGCCACTTAACACAGTCACCGGTAACGCTGTATTTTCGGTGGATTGCGGGAGTGGGGTAGTGATAATCATGGTTTCCAGCGTTTCAGTATGTTGCTCATCAGCCCGTGCAGCGGCAGTCAGAATGAATAACATCAGCAACACCAGGGTAGAACAGACGAATGGCTTGGACATAAAATCAGAGACCAGATAATAATCAAAAATTGTAATGTTATATTATAACATATTTTGTCGATGAACAAGATTCCTGACTTGATTTGTTTGCCAGTTTACAGGTAAGAATGCTGTTTAAGCGCGCATAACAGGAAGGAACAGATGGACACGTAAAGATAGACAGTCACCAGTTGATCGTCAAACTGGTGACTGATTGTGATCAGAGCAGAGATTAAACAGGGTCACGCATGGTGACAAACTCTTCAGCTGCTGTCGGGTGGATTCCAATGGTGGTGTCGAAAATAGACTTGGTAGCACCAGCGCGGATGGCGACAGCCATGCCTTGAATAATTTCCCCGGCATCCGGGCCGACCATATGAATACCCAGCACTTGATCGGTGCTGCGCTTGACCACCATTTTCATCATGGTTTTTTCATCAATACCAGACAGGGTGTGTTTCATTGGGGTGAATTGAGAGCGATAGATGTCTATATCATCATGATTTGTCCGTGCTTGTGCTTCGCTCAGACCTACTGTGCCAACACTGGGCTGGCTGAATACTGCTGTGGGGATGTTTGTATAATCCACGTTTCGGTTGCTGTCGCTGTATAGATGATTTACCAGCGTCATGGCTTCTGCCGTAGCAACTGGGGTCAGGTTAAGCCGGTCTGTGACATCGCCCAATGCATAAATCGAAGCAACACTGGTCTGGTAATGGTCATCGACTTTGATGGCTCCTGAAGGCTGCATGTCCACACCGGCTGTTTCCAGACCCATACCGGAGCTGTTGGGTTTGCGACCGGTGGCAAACAACACCAGGTCGGTTTCCAGAACCTGTCCATTGCTCAATTCAACGTGTAATTCGCCAGCATTTTTTTCGATGCGCTCGAGTTCGGTTTTCAAATTAAACCGGATACCTTTTTTGCGCATTTCCTGGTTCAGTATTTGACGGATATCGTCATCAAATCCACGCAGAATGTTATCACCGCGTACACACATTGTTGTAGACACGCCGATACCATTCATAATCCCGGCAAATTCAACACCAATATAACCGCCGCCGACAATCACCATGCGCTCGGGTAAATGATCAAGATGGAACATGTCATTGGAGCTAACGATGAATTCTTGTCCTGGAATTTCAGGAATATCAGGCCAGCCGCCGGTTGCAATCAGAATATGCTCGCTGGAATAACGTTGTCCGTTTACATCTACAGTATGTTCATCGATCAGTGTAGCCCGGCCATTGATCAAATCTGCTCCGGAGTTGGCCAGCAATCGGTCGTAAATGCCTTGTAAGCGCTGGATTTCGGCATCCTTGTTGGCAATCAGTTGTTTCCAGTTGAATGCAGGGTGTTGGACAGACCAGCCAAAACCCTGTGCCGCGCGAAATTCTTCATGAAAATGTGACGCATAAACGAACAATTTTTTTGGGACGCAGCCGACATTGACGCAAGTTCCGCCCAAATCGCGATCTTCAGCTATCGCAACGTGTTTGCCAAGCCCGGCTGCCATGCGCGCAGCACGGACTCCGCCAGAGCCCGCGCCAATCACAAAAAGGTCGTATTGATAGGTTGTCATGTTCAGGATTTATTTTTTATATACGTGAGCATTGTATCAACATCGCTCACAGTAAACGGATCATCCGGACAATTATCAATTTTGCCAGGTTCACTGAACAGCTTGATAATGCGACCATCATCCACCAGCATAGAATAGCGCCAGGAGCGAGAACCGAAGCCCAGGTTTTCCTTTTTCACCAACATCCCCAAGCCACGGGTAAAATCAGCATTTCCATCAGGCAGCATTTTGACATGCTCAACCTCAAGCCGGATACCCCATTGAAACATGGTGAATGCATCATTGACGCTCAAACAATAGACTTCATCAACGCCTTGTGCGATCAACTCCTGGTATTTGGCCTCGTAACCCGGTAAATGTGTGCTGGAACAAGTTGGAGTGAAAGCGCCTGGAAGAGCGAATACGACAACCTTCCTGTTTTTGAAAATATCATCGGTGCTGACATCTAACCATCGAAACGGGTTATCGCCGCCGATTCGTTCATCTCTGACACGGGTTTTAAAAATAACGTCTGGTACATTCAAATACATCATTGTGTCCTCAAAATTGTTGACTACAGTAAATTAATGAGCGATTGGCTTGTCTGAAAACAGATAATCCTTTAATTCCTTGTCAAAAGTGGAATCCTTGCGCCTGATCCATTCCAGCACCATCGCCGCGTGTTCTTTTTCCTCATCGCGGTTATGCGCCAGAATAGCTTTCAAATCCTCATCCTTGCAGGCATCGACTCGCTGGTTATACCAGTCCACAGCTTCCAGCTCCTCCATCAACGAGGTAATCGCGCGATGCATATCTCTGGTGTCATCGCTCAATTCATTTAAGGGTTCGTGATATCCTTCATTGGCCATAATGACCTCCATGTTTAAATTAATGGTAGATGTCTTGTTACTACGAGTAATGCTGATTTAAGCAGGATGGTTTTGTCGATGACCACCCTGGCTTTTCAAGACAGGGTTAGTCTAGCGGAACATTAAAAATAAATATAATAGAATGTTCTTATATAGACGATAGATGCTATCTATTAATTATTGGCATTTTCTATCCATACCTTCATTATTTTTTGTAAGTCGGACCATTTACTTGCTAAGAATAGCTATTGATGAATCGATAAGAAACAGATTTGGTCTTGAAAATGTTCAGGAGTTAAACAGCTCAGTTCTACCTGGTAAGAGAATTCCAGCCATTCTGTTTGTTGCAATCAACTTCGATCCAACGTAAGCTTCGGAATTGTGTTCTGCTTTGGAGGGGAGGATTTTTGCACGATATTCTGATATACCTAAGATGTGTTTTAACTCAATCACATGGATCAACATTTTGATATCTTGGAGGATAGTTTATGAATAGTCTTACTGCGCTTTCAATCAGCATTGGTGTTCTGGCAGGGTTAGCGACATTTCTGGCAGTTGGGCCATTAAGCGGAGTGTTTTTTATCTGGGCGGCGACAATCGCCTGGGCTGCTTACTTTGCATTGGGTGGAGATGATGAAGCATTAAAAAATACAATGGTTTGCGGAATATTCGGGGTTGCAATGGCCTGGATTACAGCGATTCTGTTAACCGATATCCCAGCCGATGCTCCACTTGGATTCCCATTAATGGCGGCAATTACTGTGACTGTTGCAGTCATCGTGTTATGTCTGGCTGCCAATATTCCAGCTCTGGCAACCATTCCAGCCAGTGTATTGGGATATTCTTCAACGTTTGCCTATTTGCTGCAAACACCGGACAAATTAACACCAGATGTGTTGCTCGGTATATCTCTTGATAATCCTTTGGTTGTGATTTCCATCTCAATCATTATCGGTACATATTTTGGTAAAGCCTCTGCAATGCTGAGCGCGCATTTGACAACAGAAGAATAATTGTATTTTTCAAATATGAGCGAGGTTGATTAAGTTCAACCTCGCTTGGTTGTCAGGGGCGAGCGTGATGGCCAAAAAGGATTCTGGCTGTACTTGATCAATCCGGTGCATGAATTATGGACAATGACGAATAATCTCTTGACAGAGACAGATTGTAACTTTTCTATGTATAGCGAACATTGCCAATGGTGTGTAAAAGGGAAAATTGAATAATGACTGACTGTTGCAGCAATGTCGAATGCGAAATCGAGAAGCTCCAGGCGAGACAATCAAAAACACTGAAAATCGTTCTCGGAATAAATTTAGGGATGTTTTTAGTTGAGTTTGTCGCGGGTCTCATGGCAGCTTCGACTGCGGTTCTTGCGGATTCCCTGGATATGCTTGGGGATGCCTTGGTCTACGGGTTTAGCTTGTATGTGGTGTCTCGAAATAATGCTTGGAAATCTGTATCGGCTTTTATAAAAGCTGGAGTGATGGCTGTGTTCGGTGTGTTTGTATTTGGGCAAGCTCTCTACAAATTAATGAACCCGGTGACTCCCGAGTTTGAAATCATCAGTCTGATTGCGCTGGCTGCTCTGGCGGCCAATGCCGTGTGCCTGGCGTTGTTATGGCGGCATCGTGAAGAAGATGTGAATATGCATTCAGTCTGGTTGTGTTCCCGTAATGATATTATTGCCAATGTTGCAGTTCTGTTTGCCGCTTTAGGTGTCTGGCTGTCTGATTCACAATGGCCTGATTTAATCGTGGGTTTATGTATAGCGCTATTGTTTTTACGTTCTGCATCACATGTATACAAGGATGCTAAAACAAGTTATGCCTTGCGAGAGGGTGTTTAAACACATTCATGCTGGAAGATGAGCTGCTAGGACGTATTCGTTTAATTTACCATGCCGTCTTTACCACTCTGAATATTCATTCTTAATTGGTTATCAAGCGCGGTATTCAACCCTGCTTGGTTCCTTATCCATCAAGTCTCCAATGCTAATTGCTCGCATTTCGGGTTACATGTTCTGTGAAGCAATAAAAAACACTCTAAATAACAATAGAGTAGTGAGTTTTCACTAAATTATTAGTACCCAACAATACGTCTTTAAACGGGTCAACCCTGCGAGTTGTTATATCTCTAAGCCAATTGTTTCTATATAGAAACATTGTATTGACAAAAACAGGTATTATCATTACATGGTGTCTAATGTAGTCTAGCTATCAAGTTTTGAGGCCTATGTTTCAAGGTTATCGGTTAACAGTGAACAATCTCGATATCTGTACCAAGGCACATACAAATACTGGGTTAATTACATTTTTTGTTAGGTAAATTTTAAGTATTTGTGATGAATAGGTGATGGCCTCTTACTTACTCTAAGCGATTAAGTTTGGAAGCATAATGAACAGATATAGTTTGAGATGATCAGCTCGACAGTAATGTTTTGATGTATTCCAATGCTGTATTGTTAAAAGTATTTTTTGAAGTGGTTCCAAGTATTTTTGATGAAAAGACAATGAGGAAAAAAGATGAAAAATAAGTCTACGTTCAAATTAACATCATTATCACTAGCATTAATGGCAGCATCATCAATTGCTGTTGCTGACAGCATTCCGTCTGTTGTGGTAACAGTCAAAAACCAGGCAGCTCAACGAGGTGCTTTGCAAACACCAGTCTGGGTTGGCGCCCATGACGGTACATTTGATATTTATGATCGGAATGTTGCTGTGGGTGATACAAATGCTAACCCAAACCTGATTTCACGTGAATCTGTGGAAAGTATTGCGGAAGATGGAAACACTGCACCCATAACTGCTGAATTCGAGCAATTACAAGGAAACTCTCCTCAAGCCACAATGGTTGCACCGGGTGGTCCTTTAGCTCCGGGAGCTGTAGTGAGTACAACCTTGAATTTCAGTAATCCGCAGCAACAACAATATTTCAGTTACGCTTCAATGATAATACCCAGTAACGATTTTTTTGTTGCCAATGGAAGTCCATTAGCGCATCCATTATTCGATGATCAAGGTCGTTTTATTGGTCAACCGTTTATCGTTGCCGGAAGTGAAGTCCTGGATGCAGGTACTGAAATCAATGACGAAATTGCTGCCAATACCGCATTTCTTAACCAGGCCGGACCTAATATTGGTGTTGACGAAAATGGTGTTGTCACACTGGGCACTGGATTTGCTGCGCCGGGAGCATTGACTTTCCCTGATGGTGTGCTGAATTACCCCGTTTTTGCCAATGCTGATTATACGGCTGATGGTGCACGTACTTTGGAATTCGATTTTCGTTATGTTGATTTAGGTCGATTGGTTCGTCTTGCTGGATTTTTGTCACCTGAGAACGAAGTTGCACCGGAATTGGTCGAATCAGATGCCTTCGGCCGTTTTTTTATGAATGCTCGCAACGGTAGTTTTATCAATTTGCTGGCTTTATTTCAGCGTCTAACAGGAGAGCCAGTTGCAGCCCATTTACATTTGGGTCAGGCAGGACAAAATGGACCGGTAGTTGTTGATCTGGGAGCAGGTTTACAAAATAACCGTGTTGTATTCAGAATCGAAGCAGGCGATGTGGTTGGTCCATTAGCTGAGACTGACGATCCGTTCCTGAGCCTTCTCAACGAACTGGCCGCTGGTAATATTTATGTGAATATCCATACCGAACAAAATCCAGCTGGTGAATTACGCGGACAGGTCAAGTTTCGATAGTTTCAAATAGAGAGTCGTAACATCATTCAATAGCCCCTGCTGTTTGCCACCGATGAGAATCGGTGGCATTTTTTAATATACTCTTACCTTAATTTGCCGAAGAAAAGCTTTCCTGCAATGACTCCAGTTCATCCCAACGTGTATACGCTTGTTCCAGTTGTTGTTCGATAGCTTTAGCTTTTTCCAGTGTTGTTTTAATGTGCTCTTGGTTGCCGTTGTAAAAATCGGGTTTGGAGATTAATTCATTGAATTCGTTCTGTTGACTTTCCAGTTCAGCGATTTTTTCCGGTAATTCATCCAGTTCCAGTTGTTGTTTGTAACTGAGCTTGTTTTGTTTCGATGTCTGTCTGGTTGGTTTTGAGCGTTCTGTTTGAGTTGAAAGCTGGGTTTTAGCAGGAGTGCTTGGTGGCTTCTGGCGTTGTCTCAACCAGTCGCTATACCCTCCAACGTATTCATTGACCTGTGCATTGCCTTCAAACACAATGCTGCTGGTGACAACGTTATCCAGAAAGGTTCTGTCATGGCTGACCAGTAACACAGTTCCTTCGAAACTCACCAGTAAATCCTCCAGTATTTCCAGTGTTTCAACATCCAGGTCGTTGGTCGGTTCGTCGAGTACCAGCAAATTGGCCGGTTTAGTGAATAATCTGGCCAGCATTACCCGGTTTTTTTCACCACCGGACAGACTGGATAATGGTTGCCTGACACGTTGCGGTGAAAACAGGAATTCCTGCAAGTAAGTCATGACATGGACAGTGCGCTTGCCAATGGTAAGCATGTCTCTACCTTCACCGACGCAATCGATGATGGATTGTTGCGGGTCGAGCTGAGCACGTAATTGATCGGAATAGGCAATTTCCAGATTGGTTCCGAGTTTCAACTTGCCTTTGTCCGGTTTTTGCTGTTGCAGGAAGACATTCAGCAACGTGGTTTTACCAATGCCATTGGGGCCAATCAGACCAACCTTGTCGCCGCGCATGATGACCGTCGAAAAGTCCTTAAAAATCGGCTTGTCGTCATAACAGAACGAGATATGTTTCGCTTCGATGACCAGTTTTCCGGATTGCACGCTTTGCTCCACAGAAAAATTAACGGTGCCTTGTTGCACTCGGCGCTGGCTGTGTTCCGAACGCATTTTTTTCAGAGCACGCACTCGTCCTTCGTTTCTGGTTCGGCGCGCTTTGATGCCTTGCCTGATCCAGACTTCCTCGGCAGCCAGTTTTTTATCAAACTCTGCTTCAGCTTTGGCTTGAGCGTCCAGAGCTTCGGCTTTGCGGCGTTGATAGGTGTCATAATTGCCGGGCCAACTGGTCAGTTGACCGCGGTCCAGGTCGATAATACGGGTGGCCAGGTTGCCTAGGAACGTTCTGTCATGAGTGACGAACAAAATGCCACCGCTAAACCCGATGCACTGTTGTTCCAGCCAGTCAATCGCCTCGATATCCAGGTGATTGGTGGGTTCGTCCAGCAATAGCAAATCTGGTTCGGCAACCAGCGCTCCTGACATTGATACCCGGCGTTGCATTCCACCGGAAAGCTCGCTGATTTTGCGATCTTCGGCGAGTCCCATGCCTTGCAGATAATTATTGATACGGGCTTCGACATCCCAACCGTTATGTGCATCAATTTTGTGTTGCAAAGCCGATAATTGATCCATTTCGGCTTTGGACAAGGACTCAATTCGGGTTAAGGCATGGTAGCTGCCGATCCACTCACCGATTTCCCCAAAGCCCTGGGCAACGACATCGTATACAGTTGCCTGGACCGGCCATTCCAGATCCTGGTTAAGTCGGGTAATGCGAATATCCGGTTGTTTCCAAAGCTCACCGCTGTCCAGTTGCGCGTCTCCGGCAATGAGTTTTAACAGTGTGGATTTCCCCTCGCCGTTACGACCCAGCAAGGCAACACGCTCTCCGCTTTCGATCTGGAAATCAGCGTTATCCAGTAACGGTTGCATACCATAGGCAAGAAAGGCTTTGGCTAATCGAGCTAAAATCATGATGGTTTTGTGAGGAATAGAGTCGAAGTGTCGTAATAGAATACCATTGCCGTCAAGTTAACCGTAGTTGTTGCTTAAAAACCAAGCTGTCATTTCCTGCAAATTCAGCTTGTGAAAACGGTTTTATTGCGGAGCAGGTTATCGAACTGGCATTTATAATCTGGTATCACAAATCATTCAATGAAATGACTGGATACAGGAAGTTTTACATAACGATTGTGTAAAACCTTCCCATTATTGATGGATATGTTCAATCAAAGTCGTTTATTGATTTTGCAGATCATTTACAGTCGGTTATGATAGCGGCATAACAACAAAAGGTTCTGTATCAATATGATTCTAAGGGTATTCGGGTGATGAAATATCAAGTCTGCATTTTACACATTATCTTCTGGCTGCTGTTCACTGTAACCTGTCGTGCAGGTGAGTTATTACCACATCGCTCAGCTGATGACTTGCTGATCAATCCGGCAATTTCAGGTGAAGGCTTTACCACTGAGTTTCTGGGGGAATCAGTGACTGTGCCTGCGATTGACCGGCGCTCCATCAATGCCTGGGTAGCTGGAGCTGCATTGAATATGCCTGCACCGTCATCACGTAAAATTGAACCGGTGGCTGCGCTATATTTCTGGCGTCGCCCTGATGACAGCAAGATTTTTTACGCCGATGTCTCGCTGCTCTACAACAGCTTGTTTTTTGCAAAAAACTTTGCCGATTCGGACAATTTTGAATGGGTGGTGACATTCGAGAATTTTACCGTGCCGCTGGCTCAAAATGAGATTATCGATGGTCGCGACGATGAAGACCAAGAGCTGATCTGGGGTTATATACGTCCTGGTTTCGGGGTCGGATATCGCACTAATGTCGCGCCGTTTCATGAAGATAATATGTTTGCCGCTGATTTCATCATCGAGCCAGGTTATATGTATTTTGGAGATTCCAACACCGGAGCCGGGTTTCGTGATCCACAGGATACTCTGGAGTTGCGCACACGCTTGCAAGTACGCATGGATGCCATGACTCGCAACATTCTCAGCTTACCAGCGAGTGGTTTTATCGCGGGTTCAGATGTCGTGTATGGTCATCGGTTTAACTGGGAGGATTGGGGAATCAATGGTAATAACGATGGTTCCGAAGGTCGCAATTACGCATCGGCCACTGCTTATGCTGCAGTGGCTGGCGGACTGCCGTTTTTAAGCAAGCGCCATCGTTTGATTGGTCGGCTCAATGGCGGATTTGGGCATCAGGTTGATCGATTCAACCATACGCCAACTACTCGGCTCTATGGTGGCATCAACCCGGTTGCAGAAGAATATCACACCGGTTATATTCCGACATTGCCAGCCGGAGCCATGCTGGAGTTTTACCCTAAACGCTATGCGATTGCGTACGGCGAGTATCGCTATGCAACCACATTCTTTTCATTTGCGCATTTGTATGGAGGCGCAGCATATTTGAATGCCAAACGAATCAAAAGTGCTGGGGTACGCCGTGAAGAGGCCTTGATGCCGTTTATTGGAGCAAGATTTACGACCGGGTTTTTAGGTGATACAAGGTTGGTACTGGATGCGGCGCATAATTTTGGTCTCAAACGCAAAAATAATGGTCATGGCGGTACCCAGCTGGTTGTTTCAATCTCAGGTCAGTTTTAACTGATTATTCGTTTGTTCCAAATTCTTCAATATTCTGTCCCCATTAATGCGGGGACAGAGAACTTTGCCTATATAGTCTTATTCCAATTGAAGCTGTCGTTCCACAAGTGTTAACTCGTCCATAGAATTAGCCGTTCCTAAATGAGTTGGCTCCTGCTATCACTAATATCTGCATTTTGCCTGGCTTCAGCAGATGCCGCGACTAAACGATTCATTCATTATTATCGTGCCGAAGAGATTGTACTGATCCGATTCGGTTTAGCTGGCTTATTGTTATTGCCGTTACTTCTGAGCCAGAACTGGCCGCAATTAACTTCAGAATTCTGGTTGTGGCTTGCAGCATTGTTACCAATTGAACTGCTGGCGATGCGCTTGTATATGGAAGCTATTCGCTCTACAGATTTGTCTCTGACAGTACCATTGCTGGCATTTACTCCGGTATTCTACATGCTCACCGGTTATCTCATTCTCGATGAAACAATTCAGTTCAACGGCTTGGTTGGAATAAGTTTCGTGGTGTTTGGGAGCTGGATACTCAATCTCCAAACACAATCACAAAACAGGCTTGATCTGCTTGCACCGTTTAAATCCATGATGATGATACGAGGCTCAAGATTAATGCTTTGTGTTGCTGTTTTATACAGCCTGACCTCGGTGTTCAGTAAAGGGATATTACGGACAGTCAGTCCAGATTTTTTCGGAGTATTTTATATGGTAGTCCTGGGGCTGATTACAGTGTGTTACCTACAGGTCAGTCAATGCC
>JAHZJL010000151.1 GCA_022600935.1 Gammaproteobacteria bacterium | reverse complement strand
GCACCATCAGTCTTACCAATCATTTTTTTTATTATTCCCAAAATCGCAATCGTTAATTCTCCTTGATTTCATTTGAATCTGAATATCTTTTATTTGCTTATTCAAACAGACAACTACAGTCAATCATAGCATTCCGGGGTTGATTATCTCAACGCACTGATGATTCTGTATCTGATTTCAGTCTTTTTGAAAATACCCAGAAAACCAGAAATATACTTCGATACCAGAATCAGCAGACACCGGGCATTCAACTGAATTATGATAAGATAATAGCTAGCTGTTTACGTCCCCATCGTCTAGTTGGTCCAGGACATCGGCCTCTCACGCCGGTAACAGGGGTTCGAGTCCCCTTGGGGACGCCATCAAAAGTCTGCCTGCTATACACATTTGTGACGCCATAGTATTGATTTTGATTTAACTGTTTATATCGCGTCTGACTCTTGCAAGTCCACTCACAAATGGTTAATCTTGATCTTAACAGTAGCATGTTTTTCATGCTCAGACTGGTATCCATGGCGTAACTGCCAGACCCGAAAATTTAACAACTCTAAAATGTCTGAAACCGTGTCAGCATGAAGCACCTTCTGGACTATGATGTCTTGTAACTGACAATTCAGATTTGTGTTTCAGTGATAACCGGTTAGCCGGCCGATGCCGGATCAGTCATTCAAATTCCTGGTGTATGTTATGAATGATCAAGACACAATTAATTCAACTGAGTCATCTAACACAAGAAGTCATCACCTCCTGGAAGACGTATTCCTGGTCATCTTGATCCTGCTGACCATGCTTGGAATATATATCAGTGACATTGCTTCTTTCGATCAGTTCGGGACCGCTGATATTGATGGTTATCTGTACTGGATGATCATGATATTCGTTTTTGCAATCTCTGCCATGCTGATCAGTCTTGTTCAGTCCAAACATAAAATGATCGATTTCAAACATATTCTGGTCGAGCAATCATTGCACTGGTTTGGGGCAATTCTGGCCTTGTTTGGAGTGTTACTTCTGGTTCATGCCGGTTCTCTGTCGCATGAAAGCGCTGCTCTGGTGTTTCTCCTGGTGTTATCTCTAGCGACCTATCTCGATGGCATACGCATTGGTTGGCGTTTTGGGTTAATCGGTAACTATCTGGGCCTTGCTGCTGTAATCCTGGCATATAGCGACAATGCCATGTGGATTCTTTACCTGATTGCTATTGCTATGATAATTGCCGTGTTTTTTGTAGACAGAAAACGCAAACTAAGCAAACCACTGGATCAGGCTGAAGCACCAACAGAATAATGACTTAGCCAATTTTCTGTTGCATTTACAACATATCAATCAACATGCTACCTGAACTCATCATGTGGATGTGTTGTAGCCGCTGCTATTGACGAGATAACGGAAATGCCAGCACATGATCAATATGCTCCCGGTTATACATGCTCATCAGCACGCGGTCCAGGCCGATTGCCATGCCAGAGCAGTCCGGCAAGCCTGCTTGCAATGCACCAAGGAACATCTCATCCAATTCAGGCACTGGCATATCCAGTTGTCGTCTTTCCTGTTGCTGAGACTCAAAGCGTTGGCGCTGTTGCACAACATCGGTCAGTTCCCGGTATCCATTGCCTAATTCCACTCCATCGATAAAAACTTCAACCCGTTCCGCGAGTTGCGGGTGCTCTGGGTGTAATCTGGCTAACGCAGCCTGACATGCAGGGTAGTGATACACAAACACAATACAATTGCGGGGTAAATTCGCCTGGACTTGATGGGAAAACAGAAAATCCAGCCAGGCATTCCGCTGGTGTTGGCAAATTGATACCGCTTCCGGAAAACCAAGTTGTACTGCGATATCCTTAAATTCAGAAATACTCGCTTGCATCGGGTCGATACCTACCTTATCCGTAAACACTGATTGATACGTCAGATATTCAGTGTTTTTCTGAATCCGGTCCGCTGGTATAACCTTGATTAACAGCGATTCGATTTCTTCCATCAATTGCTGCAATGTATAACCGGGTTGATACCACTCCAACATGGTAAATTCCGGATTATGCCAGCGCCCGGATTCACTTTTCCGGTAGGCTTTGCAGATTTGAAAAATTGCACCGCTGCCGTTTGCCAACAATCGCTTCATGGCAAATTCGGGTGAAGTCTGTAAATAGTAAGTCCTGGGATTTATGTTATCGGTAATACATTCAAAACTGTCTATGACTGGCTCAGGATTGGTGTAAGGATAAAGTGACGGAGTTTCGACCTCCAACACCTTTCGTCTCTGAAAAAACTGGCGCACAGTTCTCAGCAGCCTGGCTCTTGCCATAATAAATTCCAGTGAACATGCTGGCTGCCAGTTCAGTGACTGATCAGGTTTTGACACGTGATACGTATTCTTCGGTACGGGTATCGACTTTGATCACTTCATCTTCCTGCACAAACAGTGGAACACGAACAACAGCCCCGGTTTCCAGTGTTGCAGGCTTACCACCGCCGCCAGAAGTGTCACCACGCAATCCAGGGTCGGTCTCGACAATTTTCAATTCAACAAAATTGGGAGGCGCCACTGACAAGGGTACATCGTTCCATAATGTCACCACGCACACATCCTGCTCTTTTAACCATTTGGCTGCTGATTCAGTCGCTGCCTCGTCTGCTATATATTGTTCGAATGTTTCAGGATGCATAAACGTATACGAGGAACCATCACTGAACAAATACTGCATCTCTGTTTCCATCACATCGGCAGCTTCCACACTTTCCCCGGATTTGAATGTGCGTTCGATAACCCGACCATTTTTGAGATTCCGTACCTTAACCCGGTTAAATGCCTGTCCTTTCCCGGGTTTAACAAACTCATTTTCAATAATGTTGTACGGGTCATTATCCAACATAATTTTCAACCCGCCCTTGAATTCATTGGTACTATACGTTGCCATATTTAATCTCGCTAAATGGTCACAAAACCCGATACTGTAACACTATCAATATTCAGGTCAATAGTTTGTCAATTAATCCATTAAATCAGGAATTTCAAGGCTCATCCATCTCCCACTGGCAATCCCAACTTGCCAATGCATTCAGGCATCCGCATGAATTGTTGCAATTTCTCAACCTCGACCACGAGTTAAATCCCATCAATCAGGATTTAACGACAGTCACCAATCAATTCAGTTTTCTGGTCACCCGTTATTACGCTGAAAGAATTCAGAAAGGAAATCCACAAGACCCATTGTTGTTACAAATCCTGCCAACCTCAAACGAAGACAATGATCATGCGGGTTTTGTAAACGATCCAGTTGGTGATAACAAGGCCATCAAAACCCCGGGGCTTCTGCAAAAATACCAGGGGCGGGCCTTGTTAATATTGACTGGAACCTGTCCAATACACTGCCGTTACTGCTTTAGACGTGAATTCCCATATCAGCAACAGCAGCTTGGATCGGCTCATGAACAACTGGTTATTGATTCACTTGCCAAACAACCGAATATCACTGAAATTATTCTCAGCGGTGGAGACCCGCTGATTCTAGGCAACAGGCGGCTTGAACAACTGATTCAAAATCTACAGGCGATTCCTCATATCAAACGCTTGCGCATCCATACCCGGGTTCCAACCACGTTACCATCCCGTATTGATGATCAGTTGAAGGCTGTTCTCTCAAACACGCGATTGAAAACTGTGCTGGTCACTCACATCAACCACCCCAATGAAATCAGCGAACAACAAAGCCTGAACGCAATCGCCAAGCTAGCGGAAGCCAACGTACATTTGTTAAACCAGAGTGTTTTATTACGCAATATCAACAGTGATGCAAAGACACTGGTGGAGTTGAGTGAAGCTTTGTTCAGCGCTGGAATCAGTCCGTATTATTTACACAAGCTGGACAAAACACGGGGAACAGCTCATTTTGAAGTTTCGGACTCAATGGCTCAAGCCATCTATCAGGAATTACAGTCTCTGTTACCCGGATATCTTGTGCCTAAACTGGTCCGGGAAATTCCAGGGCAACCCTCTAAAACCCTGCAATAAAATTCATCTGAATTAGGGATATCAGTGAAACCGGATTCAATCGAATTTTGTGATGATCATTCCTGGTTGGCTATACCGTGTGGTACATGGCCGGTCGCAACATGCGCGCTGGCAGACTCACACCAGTGTTTCTGATCGTCAAAAAAGATATCCGCGCCGAATGCCTGCAAAAAAGCTGTTTTATCCATCCCACCTAGAAACATGGATTCATCAATACGTATCCCCCAGGTTCTGAATGTATGAACAACACGCTCATGTGCTGGAGCAGCCCGTGCTGTAACCAGGGCAGTTCGAATTGGTGATTGATCAGGCTCAAACTGACCCTGAATCGCTTGTAAAGCAGTTAAAAACGGTTTAAACGGTCCACCACTCAAAGGAGTTGTCGCCTGTTCACGCTCGTTTTCGGTAAATGCAGACAGCCCTTGTGATTTATAAATACGTTCAGACTCATCTGAAAACAATACTGCATCACCATCAAATGCAATACGTAACTGCTCTGAATGACTGAAGCTCTGATGACTGTTGAGAATAGTCGCTGCTGCATAACCGGCAGTTAAAGCATTTTTCACATCTTCAGCTTCTGCTGAAAGAAACAAATGCGTGTTAAACGCAGGCACATAATGATAAGGTGAGCCACCGCTGGTAAATACTGCACGTGTGATATCCAGCTGGTGGTGCTGAATTGAATTGAATACTCTCAGACCTGTATCGGCACTGTTTCTGGATAATAAAATGACTTCTACAGCCGGTGGAGTGTCGACTTTGGAGTTGATTGCCAGTAATTTTTGAACCAGAGTAAATGCGACCCCTGGCTCAAGTACATCATTTTCATGTTCAATCTGGTACTCGCAGAAGGCTGCTTTCCCTTGCTGTTTAAAGACTTGATGAGAGGCGTCGAGATCAAACAGAGCTCGTGAAGATATTGCAACGACTAGTTTTTCGCTCACAAGTCACTCACAACTTACCCGTATTTGAAATTGTTTAATCCTCAAACAAATCCAGAAAACCCTGAAACTGGATTTTCTGGATCACAATACAATTCAGTCTGTGACTTAAGTTTACCGTAAGCCGCTCAGACCCTAATTGTTATTTGACATAAGCAAATGTTTCGCCTGGAGTACCTGGTAAACGCGGCAGTTTTTGCTCAGGAAATTGACCTGTCAATCCCTCCAAAAATGCAACAATATCCTTAACTTGTTGCTGTTTAAGCGAAATACCAAGTTGCGTTTTTGCCATCACCTGTACTGCACTGGATAAACTCTTCACTGAACCGTTATGGAAATATGGTGCGGTTAAAGCAATATTCCTCAAAGTCGGGACTTTAAACAGTGACCGATCAGATTCCTGTTTGGTCACTTCGAATCGACCCGGATCGTCGCTGAGCTTGTATTTGGCTTCGAACATTCCGTTTTTATGCATTGGGAATTTCATAAATGCGCCATTTCCGTTAAATGCCGGTCCACTATGGCAGTTTGCACAACCAACATCTGCAAAGGTTTTCATGCCATTGACTTGTTGCTCGCTCAAAGCTGACTTGTCTCCTTTGACATATTGATCATACGGACTGTTTGGAGTAATCAAGGTACGCTCATATGCTGCAATCGCCTTCGCTGCATTGTCCCTGGTTACAGGATTGTCACCACTAAACGCTGCACTGAACAATTCAGGATATCCCGGAATCGCTTTCAATCGTTTAACCACATCATTCCAGTTTTTCATACCCATTTCAATCGGGTTAGTCACCGGCCCTTTAGCCTGTTCCTCGAGACTGGGAGCACGCCCATCCCAGAACTGAACTGCACTGAATGCCGCATTCCAGACTGTCGGGGCACTCCGCCCTCCAACCTGGCCATGCACACCTGCTGCTACAGGACGATTGTCTTCACCGCCAGCCATAACGTTGTGACATGAATTACATGACACTGTGCCAGTTGAAGACAGTCTTGGATCCAGGAATAGTATCTGTCCCAGCTTGACCTTCTGTGCAGTTGTAGGATTATCTGCAGGTGCCGGAGCCTTGGTTGGCAACGTTTCCCAGTTTGCGGCAAACAGAGACTGTCCGATGCCCAAAAAAAGGATCACTGCACCCAGCAGTTTTGTTGGTCGATAACTGTTTTTCTTGCTGTTCATTGATTGCCTCCTCTAAAGATGACTGATGTTTTTATTTCTATACTTTATCAAGCAAATTCAGCTGTTAATAGTAAAGGATAATTAACTGTAAAATCTATCACTCAAGCTGTTAAAACAGAAAAAAGTTGAAATTTTAAAGATGAAACACCGACTCTAGCATATTCCTGGATGTTGAAACAATTTAAAGTCGGCTGGATAGCATTTTCAACCAGGCAATCGTGAGAAAATCACCTGCGCATGAGGATCAATTCCAGGACTGATCCGCATAAAACATGCAATTCGCAGTGAACAGCTGAAATGGTGTAATCAACCTATTGATTAGCAGTGATAGATTCAATGGATGGCTCTAGACCATACTGATTGGCCATCAGCATTGGGAAGATAAAAAAAAGCGCTGCCCTTTAGAGCAACGCTTTTTAGATACATCATTTGATTTGAGACTAGAGATAAAAATCCAGCCTTAACAGGTCAGAATTTTTGTTCGCGGTTCATGCACTTTTTTCCAATGCCTGAACCATTGATTTGGCAAGTTCTTTCTGATCTTCGTTACCCGTCTCAATGACTTCCTGAAGAATGCCTCTGGCAGATTCCCCGTCTTCCATGTCAATATAGGCTTTTGCTAAATCCAGTTTGTCAGCCACTTCATCAAGATCAGACAATTCAGATTCGAAAAGCTCTGATTCCTGAAAAACACTTGCTGGCTCGAACATCTCACTGATCACACTCTCCTCGGCAAAATCGGTGTTACGTTGACTGACTTCATCGAGAATTTCCGAGATTTGTGCTGACTCAACCAATTCTGAACTAATATCGTCGAATTGGAACATGGTTGATTCATTGTCTGATTCTGAATCACCAGCCTCAGCATCCATCACTGTGTCAGCAATTTCCTGCAATTGCTCTGAATCAATATCGGTTGCAACTTCATCGAATTGAAATGATATGTCTGCTTGATCCGGCGAATCACCATCATTCATTTGTAAATCAATTGCATCGGTGTCATCACTTTCACTGGAAACCAGACCAATTGAATCCCGGGTTTCCATATTCGTGATATCTTCCAGTCCGACTGTTTCATCAACGCTGTCTGCCAAAGAAGATACTGGTTCCATCAACTCAGTCATTTCAGCGGTTTCAAGCGGGTCCGAATCCAACACTGAAAATTCATTGGTATCAATTGCCTCAGAGCCTAAAGCTGTGAATTCACTGGTATCAATTGCCATTTCTGAGTCAGTCTGTAAATCCAGGTTATTGACTGACTCGATATCCAGATCCCATGAGCTTGTATCAACGGCTTCTGAGTCAAATTCAAAGCTCTCGGATTGATCCATGCCAGAGTCATCAGACGACCTGATGCCACTATCGACATCCAAACTTTTCGACAAGGCTGATTCAAAATCAATCACGCTTTCATCATTCTGCGCTTCAGTTTCATCTGAAGAAATCATGCTGTCGCTATGTTCTGCATCATTGACTAGAACTGAGTTGATATGATTCTCTGAATCAACCATTAAGGTATCGACATTCTCAAGATTGTTCAGATTGACAGTAAAACCGTCGCTGGCCTGTTCAGTTTCAGCATCATCTTGTGCCCCTACAGACTCCGAACCGGAACCGTCCAGTGAGAAAGCGGTTTCAAGCTGTTCTACTGTTTCACCGGCATCATTAAGGTCAATGGATTGAAATTCATCCGTCTGAAATTCATCCGACTGCAACTCTTCCGTTTGCATCTCTTCAGTCTGGAATTCGTCGAGTTCAGATAGCTGGACTGAAGAATTGCTTTCGACAATTTCAGTTAAATGATCATTTAATTCGAGAGCCTGACTGTCTGAGTCGACCCCAAACAGTTCTGAAGAAAATTGATCAACTTGCAGATCCTCTTCATTGGCAAATGTTTCACCGAACAAATTATCCGGTGCAAATCCCTGACCAATTTCCTGGGCTTTGTTCCAGAATTCTGTACTGGTTACCGCACCTTCTGTTTTAAGCTCTGTGACATAAGCGGCAAAACCGGCGCTGTCATCCTTTGCGTGATAAATCTCAAGTAGTTTGAGTTTAAATTCATCACGTTCAGGGTAATCCTGCAAAGCCTGTTGAATCAGCTCTTCAGCCTGTTGATATCGGCCGTATGCCACATAGACATCAGCTTCGGAAATTGGATCGAGATCATCATGATCAACTTCCATGGCCTGTGAATCGACATTGGCCTCGGTTGGTCTGTATTCACTGAAGAAAACACTGTCACCCAGTTCACTGTCCTGTTTCTGGGCTTTTTGATCAGCTGAGCCATCATCATCAGTTGCGATCTGCTGACCGTCAGATTGCTGTACATCCAATTCCTTATCGGAATCATAAGCTTCCATTTCTTCCATCAACGCCTGTTTGCGACGTTTGAAAGCCAGCAATCCTAGAGCACTCAATGCCAAAGCACCAATTATCGACCCGATCGCCCAAGGTGACGAGAGGATGTCTGACACAAACCCTGATTCTGCAGATGAGCTTGAATCGGTCGTTTGGACTGGTTTCTTCACAACCGGTTTTTGCTCAACAGAAGGAGTTGATTGAGTTTGTTTGTCAGCTAATTGTTGTTTTTGGGTCGCTTGTTCTGTACCCGCTTTCTGCTCATTAGTTGCCACATCCGGTGTTTCAGATGGTTGAGCTGGTGTTGCAGCTGAATCAACGGTATCTGTCGTCGTTTGCGAAGTTGCCGCATCTGTGGTTTGATCCGTCACAGCGGCTTGTGTGATCCTGGCATTGCTATCCACTGCCACCCCCTGTCTGGAGGTATCGCTTTGCTCAGCCGCTTGATCTTCAGAAGCAACACTGGGTTTGGCTGACTCTCCAGTTTCAGTACTCAGTTCTTTGATACGCTCCTGCAATTCAGAAACCTGAGATTTCAAACTCACGTTTTCTTCAGACATGACATCAATTTGCGTCAGTAACGTTTCAAGGCGTTCGAGTAATGCCTGATCCTGACCATTGCTTTTTGAGCTGTTTGACGGCTCTATTCTCAGCTTACCCTGTTTTGCTGTTTTGGCGTTTGAACCTGACTGCTTGGCAGAATCGGCCAGAATCGTTTTATTCCATTTACTCTGATGTTGTTTGACAGCTTTTAAACTCTGCTGCTGATTCAGTGAATCCAGTTCTTCAGGAGAAGGAAACTTGAGTCTGGCTCCGGCTTTCAGCGCATTGATATTTTTGTTGTAGAATGCTTCAGGGTTAGCCTTGAACAAGGCCATCATCATTTTTTCACGGGACACACCAACCTGGTCACGCATCTTGTCTGCGATTTTCCAGAGCGCGGACCCTTTGGGAACAACCACCGAATCATCGTAATCTGTAACGACTTGAAAACCATTCCTGGATGCACCGGCATTAGAGCTGCTCGAAGGACCTGCAACCACTGCCTGGCTGGGAGGTTGTACTCTGCTGTTTTGTCTGGAACGACTGACAGAAGATCTGCTTTGTGTCGTTACAGGTGACGGTACAACAGCTTGAGCGACTGTATTCGGGGGATCGAGCAAAACTGTATATTCCTTGAGCATTTTGCCCTCGGACCAGTTGACTTCAATCAGGAAATTCAAAAACGGTTCGCGTATCGCATCGTTAGAGCGCACTTTGACACTCATTGTCCCATCAGCATTCAACTCAGGCTTGAATTTTAATGCAGACAACAGGTAATTTCTTTCAACTCCGGCTTTTTCAAACGCTGCAGGAGATGCCAGTTTGACATTGATATTTTCAGTCACCTCACCAGGAGACACATGAATTGGAATCTCTGCCAAAAAATTCTGATTCAGTGCCGAATGCAACTGAATCTCGCCGACACCCAGAGCATTCACACCGACCGGCGCCAATAAACTTGCTATTGCTACATTTCTGGAAAACTTGTTTACTTTAGTCATATTCTTCACTGATCTGTCGCCCCATCATCGTTGATGATGCCTCGGTTAATATGGATACAGCTCTAAGATTAGCCTAGATATGATTTTTTACTAGCATTTCTGCAATTTGTATGCTGTTCAAAGCGGCTCCTTTTCTGACATTATCGGCAACAACCCATAAATTCAGTCCGTTTGGATGGGAAATATCCTCACGAATCCTGCCCACGAAAACCTCATCATGACTGGCGGAATGAGTCACAGCAGTGGGATATCCACCTTCCTTCCTGTCATCTATTACTTTTATTCCATTAGAATTTGCCAATAAATCGCGTGCCTCATCAGTAGTAATCTTATCCCTGGTTTCAATATGAACTGATTCAGAATGCCCATAAAAAACTGGAACCCGAACAGTAGTTGGGTTCACCATGATTGATTCATCTGACAATATTTTGCGGGTCTCCCAAACCATTTTCATCTCTTCCTTGGTATATCCGTTATCCTGAAATACATCGATCTGTGGTAGCACATTGAATGCAATTTGCAGGGGATAAACCGAGGTCTCTACTGGTTTACCATTTAATAACCTGGACGTTTGTCCTACCAGCTCTTCCACACCTTCCTTGCCACTTCCGGAAACCGCCTGGTAAGTACATACATTGATGCGCTGAATGCCGACTGCATCATAAATCGGTTTCAAGGCGACTACCATCTGAATGGTTGAACAATTGGGATTGGCGATTATACCTCTGGCTGTGTAGTGTGCCATGGCATCGGGATTCACTTCAGGAACAATTAAAGGAATATCATCGTCATAACGAAATTGCGAGGTGTTATCGACGACAACACAGCCTGCTTGAGCAGCAATCGGTGCATACTGTTCGGATACTGATGCACCGGCTGAAAACAGACCGATCTGAGCTTGTGAAAAATCGAATCCTGCCAAGTCCTCGATCAATACGGATCGACCATTGAATCGTATTGTCTTACCGGCAGATCGACTGCTTGCCAAAGGGTAGATTGTTCCGACCGGAAAATTCCGTTCTTCCAGTATCGACAACATCGTTTCACCAACAACGCCTGAAGCTCCCACAACGGCGACATTATATTGTTTATTATTCACTCAACTGTGTCTCTAAAATCGGTTTGGTCCTGAAGACCATAGTTATTGTTAATTAATGATAAACGACACTAACACATTATCGGAAAAAATAAAATACAGATCGAATTGAACATAACCGGACAATTATCACTCCCACAACAGTACGAAAAACATGTGGACTAAGGTATCATACTCAGCCTTCGCATTTCATTGAAAACAAATTAAAAGGTATATTAAAGGACGACATCATGAGTGAAACCAGGCATTGCAAGCTTATCATTTTAGGATCCGGACCTGCTGGCTATTCTGCAGCTGTTTATGCAGCCAGAGCCAATCTAAATCCGGTTCTGATAGCAGGCATTCAACCCGGTGGTCAATTGACCACGACCACGGATGTCGAAAATTGGCCGGGAGACGCAAATGGAGTGCAAGGTCCTGAACTAATGGAGAGAATGCGCCAACATGCTGAAAATTTCGATACCGAAGTCATTGCTGATCACATCAATACTGTCGACTTGAAACAAAGACCATTTATCCTGAACGGCGACTCAGGAACCTTCAGTTGCGATGCCTTGATTATCGCTACCGGCGCATCTGCCAAATATCTCGGGCTGCCTTCCGAACAGGAATTTATGGGTCGCGGTGTGTCAGCCTGTGCGACCTGCGACGGTTTTTTCTATCGTAACAAACCAGTTGCAGTTGTCGGAGGCGGGAATACAGCAGTCGAAGAAGCGCTGTATCTGTCCAATATCGCCTCACATGTCACGGTCATTCATCGTCGTGACCAGTTCCGCTCGGAAAAAATACTGGCTGACCGGCTCATGAAAAAAGTCGAAGAAGGTAAAGTAACCATCGAATGGGACCACCAACTCGATGAAGTGCTGGGTGATGATGCCGGCGTGACCGGCATCAGAGTCAAACATGTGCAATCCGAACAAACCAAATCAATCGATATCCACGGCTTGTTCATTGCAATCGGCCACAAACCCAATACTGACATATTCAAGGATCAGCTGGAGATGGAGTATGGTTATCTGACTGTACAAGGTGGTCATAAGGGTAATGCCACACAAACCAGTATAGAGGGTGTATTTGCCGCTGGTGATGTGTCTGATTCAATTTATCGTCAAGCTGTGACCTCCGCCGGCACCGGATGTATGGCCGCGCTCGATGCTGAAAAATACCTGGATAACCAGTAATCATTCAATCTCGGGACAACATCACAAGCTGTCATTGCACTATCAATCCAGCGTAATTTCCAGTCTCAATGCTGTCGATCCAGAGGACTGGAATGCATTGGTGGGTGCAAACTATCCATTTTTGTATCACCAGTTCTTACTGGCGCTGGAACAATCGGGATCCATCAATGCATCGGTTGGATGGGTCCCAAACTATTTGATACTGCACGACAAATCCGGAAAACTGGTTGCTGCTGCACCGCGTTACATTAAATTCAATTCATTCGGAGAATTTGTTTTTGACTGGGCCTGGGCTGATGCCTACCATCGCTCCGGGATTGAATACTATCCCAAACACGTCATTGCACCTCCTTTTACCCCGGCAACAGGGCCACGATTATTGATCTCCCCGGGCGCAGGAATCGAATTAAAACTCAACCTTCTCAAATCGTTAATCAACGATGCAGAGCTCGCTAAAGTCTCATCCCTGCATATACTTTATCCAGTTGAACAAGACGATTTACTGCAATCCAGCGACTTATTCAGACGTTTCGGATATGAATTTCACTGGAACAATCGCAATTATTCAACATTCGACGATTTTCTTGCCAACTTAAAATCAAAACGACGCAAGCAAATTCGCAAGGAACGGAAAACTGTGTTTGAATCCGGCGTCATTATCGATATGATTTCCGGTGCTGATGCAACTGAGTCTCAATGGCATATTTTTTATGAGTTATATATTGATACATTCAATAAATATGGAAATCATCCGGCATTGACACTGGACTTTTTTTTACAAATCGCTGCCTCCATGGGTTCATCCATCCTGTTGATATTCGCCACCCTGCATAACCGGATTGTCGCTGTCTCATTTTTTTTACGCGGACACGATACATTATACGGACGGTACTGGGGAGCGTTTCAGGACATTCCGTTTCTGCATTTTGAATTGTGTTATTACCAGGCGTTGGATTATTGTATCGAAAACCGCATTCAGCACTTTGAACCTGGCGCACAGGGAGAACATAAAATCAGCCGCGGGTTTTTACCGACACCGACACCATCATTCCACTGGATTGCCGACCCTCGCTTCAGAATCGCAATCGGCCGCCACGTCAAGCAGGAACAACAGTATTTACTTGCTTATATGAATACTTTAATGGAAAAGTCACCATACCGGTCAGAAACACAAATCATCAAACCCTGCTGACTTGCCCGACAAACAGGTTTAAGCATCATAATAACAATCATGATTCTCATACCTTCTGACTCAGATATTGTTAAGACTCACCTGATTGATTGAATGGATCTGCTCCAGCAATGTTAGTTCAGCTCAATGCAAACCATCCGGATCAGCCATTCCCTGCCGTGGACAATGCTCTACAAGAGCCGAATGGATTACTGGCAGTAGGTGGTGATTTATCTCCTGTACGCCTGCTTCAGGCTTATCGGAAAGGTATTTTCCCCTGGTACAGTGACCCGTCGCCGATTTTATGGTGGTCGCCCGACCCGAGAATGATTTTTATCCCTGAACTGTTCAAGCCCAAAAGAAGTCTGGCTAAAATTCTGCGGCGAGGAGATTTCACTATTACCTGGGATAAGGCATTCGAACACGTCATCCATGCCTGTGCAGCCCCCCGAAAAGACTCGGATGGTACCTGGATTAACAATGCTATGATTGATGCATATATTGAATTACATCGGCTGGGTATCGCCCACTCTGTTGAAACATGGCACAATCAACAATTGGTTGGCGGTTTATACGGACTGGCTATCGGTCAGGTTTTTTTTGGGGAATCCATGTTCAGTCGAATCAGTAATGCATCCAAAGCAGCATTGGCAACATTTCTCCGCAATGCACTTGAATGGAATTATCAATTGGTCGATTGCCAGGTCTATAATGATCACCTGGCCAGCCTGGGAGCTATTTGCATCCCACGCCGGGAATTCAGTTCACTACTGAAAATATACTGTGATCACAGCTCTTCAGATCTTGCCTGGCATACCATGGACAACTAACCGTATCAAACATGACGTAATACCTCGAATCATCAATTGAAGCAAAGATGAACATGAAACCCGAATCTGTCATGCGTGTCATGTCCATTATCTTGACTCTCTACAGTAATCCCGGTTTTACCAGACTGGATACGGATTCCATAAACGCTCGAATCAATCAACAAATCGCGCCTTTTATCAAACTTATTCAACAACACGCCATACCGTTTAAAAACGGACAACCGGACTACAATGCCTTATCCAACTGGATTGGAAACAAACAGTTTGTCCTGATTGGCGACAGCACTCACGGCACTCGTGAATTCTACACACTCAGGGCTCAAATCACTCAATACCTGATTCAGCACCAACACTTTAATATTGTGGTTATTGAGGGAAACTGGCCAGGCGGTTACCGGGTCAACCGTTATATCAACCATCAATTGATGGCCGATCAAAACCAGGTTTTGGAAGATTTTAAACATATACTGCCCTGGGTTTGGAGAAACCGCCAAATCGTTGAGTTTATTGAATGGTTGAGGCAATTCAATTCAACAAGAAAACCACGTCACAGAGTTCAGTTTGCAGGCATGGATTTGTTCAGTCTTTTTCCGTCAATAGACAAGGTGGTCCGGTATTTACAGCATCATGGGTATGCAGATTCTGAGCCTCTGAACAACATGATTCAGTGCTTTAATCAGCATCAACACTCGTTTTACGGGTATGGGAAAACAGTCAACAGGCATCCGGATTTATCCTGCCGGAATCAGGTTGATCAAGTGGTGAAACTGCTACTTGAGAAATCGTTTCCGGATCACACCAGGGTTCTAAACAAGACATTGTTCAATACCAAAATGAATGCATTAACCATGCAGGCAGCAGAACAATACATCCGCCTCACCCACGCTGAGCAGTCAACACTGGCCTGGAATGGTCGCGAGAAATTCATGTTTAACATCATTGAACAGATCATCAATCGACAACAAACGTCCAATCCGAAGTTCATTATCTGGACTCATAATACTCATGTTGGTGATGCGAAAGCATTTCTGGATGACGGTCAACTTCAGCTGAGCCTTGGTCAGTTACTCAGGGAAAAATATTCTGAAAAAGCCGTATTCCTGCTTGGCTCACTGACATACAGGGGGACAGTACTTTCCAGCCGGGCCTGGAACGAATCGCCGCTGTGCATGAAGCTGCCCAATGCAGTGCCACCCAGTTTTGCCTGGCAGTTTCACCAGGCAAACATGAATCAATTGATCATGAAAACACATCACAATCCAGGACAAGATTCAAACTCTTCAAACTTACCTGGTTATCTCCGTCTGGTTGGTGTTGTGTACAATCCTGATCAGGAGGCTCAATCCAATTATTTTCTGGTCAATTTGAATCAACTCTTCGATGCTGTAATGTTTATCGATTCCACACGCGCAACCCAGGCACTGGATACCGCCTGCACATCCATTCACGGGTATCCTCATTGAACTTGTTAACAAACAGCCTGGGAACAAAAAAGGCGTTCAGTTGTTAAACCGAACGCCTCCTGTCATTATCCCGTTGTGGAAAATTGACTATCAATCAGTGGAAAAAATCATTTTTTTGTGTCGTCAATACTCAATAATTCCACTTCAAAAACCAAGGTTTCTCCAGGACCAATTTTAGCGCCAGCGCCCTGGTTTCCATAACCCAGTTCAGACGGTATCACAAATCGGTATTTACTTCCTGTATTCATCAATTGAACACCTTCAGTCCAGCCCGGGATAACCCGGTTGAGCGGGAAGGTTGCCGGTTGCCCGCGTTTCACCGAACTGTCGAATTCAGTACCGTCAAGTAATGTACCGACATAGTGGACAGTTACTGTATCAGTAGCCTTTGGTTTAGCGCCATCACCTGTTTTCAACACTTCATATTGCAAGCCTGAATCAGTAACTGTCACACCGTCTCGATTGGCATTTTCAGCCATGTATTGTTGTCCCGCAGCTTTAGCCTTGGATGATTCAGCATTGATTTTTTTTGTGTGATAATCACTCAGGATCATATTGGCATCTTTTAGTGGCAATGCTGTTTCCTTGCCTTGATGTTGATCCTTGATACCTTCCAGAAGAATTGCGTAATTAATGTCTTTGTATGGTTTGGCAACCCGTTCGCCGATCATCATACCGAGGCTGTAGCTGAGTTTGTCCTGGTCTGTTTCAAGCTTCAAATCCGCAGCCAGCACAATCTGGCTGATAGCCGTTGATACGACCAGAAAAAAAATACTCGATTGTTTCATGGTTGAATTCCTTGATTCATTGATAAAGAAAGGTAATGCAATACCTGTTACGCAAGTAAACTATTGAATCACTAGACAGGTTTCCGGTAAAGTAGTTCAACTGTCGCATTATCTCATATAACGATAACCAAACCCTCAATCATGTCATCTGTTTTCCCAGCAACCATCGACCTTTCTCACTGGCGTCATAATGCCCATTTGTTTCAACAGGAAATCAGCAAAGCTGTCATCGGACTGGATGACGCTATCCGCTTGTTTACCATCTGTATATTTTCACGCGGACACGTCATGCTGGAAGGCGATGTCGGGGTTGGCAAAACAACGCTGTTACGTGCAGTTACCACGGCCCTTGGTGGTGAATATGAACGCATCGAGGGAACCATCGATTTAATGCCGAATGACTTGTTATATCATTCATTTATTGATGAACAGGGAAAGCCCAAAGTCGACCCCGGTCCTTTACTCAAACATAATGAACAGCTTGCGACATTCTTTTTCAATGAAGTCAATCGTGCACGTCCCCAGGTTCACTCACTGTTATTGAGAGTCATGGCAGAGCGAAGAGTCAGTGCATTTAATCGTGATTATCATTTTCCTCATTTACAAGTCTTTGCTGATCGAAACCGGGTCGAAAAAGAGGAAACCTTCGAAATACCGTCAGCCGCTCGTGACCGGTTTTTAATGGAGTTGAAAATTGAAATTCCGGTTGACAAAAATGCCAGAAAAGAACTGGTATTCGACTCAAGATTCCATCAAGTCGATGATCTGGTCGCACAGGTTCAGCATGGCATACTGCCTTTTCATTCCCTGAACAGCGTTGCCGCCAGTATTCAACAGACTGTCCATGTCAGCGATACCATACAGGATTACGTCTTGCAGCTCTGGGAGGCAACCCGCAAGCCGGCAGACTACGGTGTTTCCATTGAAGGCGTGGATATGTCACGATTGATTCTGGCGGGCTTGAGTCCCCGTGCCATGAGCCTGCTGATTCAAGCTGCTCGTGTAGCCAGCTGGCTGGATGATCGCAACGCAGTGCTTCCGGAAGACATACAAACCGTGTTTCAACCGGTTGCCGGACATCGCATCTTTTTCACCCCGGCTTATGAGCTCAGACGCGCTGATATCATCGATCAACTCACCAGCACCATCCTCAAAACAATCGCTGCACCTTAAACACCTGACAGATGATTGACAATACCTCAATCCGGGAATTCCATTATCGCATCGCCTGGCATGCTTCCAGCCCCTACCCTGGTGCGCATGCGGGAAGCTTTTCTGGCGAAGGCTATGAATTCCAGCGTCATCAAACCCTGATCGACAACCCCAATCCACGCCATCTGGATATACATGCCAGCGCCCAAAACCCCTTTGGAGACTTCCTGGTTCGCAGTTTTAAACAACGCGGCAGGATACCGGTTCAGGTCATCGCTGATCTGTCAGCGTCAATGGCATTCAAGTCCAAACACAGCAAATCAAGAACCATGATTGAGTTTATCCAATCAGCCGCGTGGTCCGCAGCCCGCAGCGGAGACCTGTTTGCTCTGCATGCCTGTAGCGATACAATCCACTGGGACTATCACATTCCGTTGAAGTGGTACAAAACCCCACCTTATGATCAGCTGCAAGAATTGGCACAAGCATCATTACAAGGCACCGCTGAAGCATTACTGGATATCAATGCGTATCTGGGCTCACGACCGTCTCTGGTGTTTCTGGTCTCGGATTTTCATTTCAAACCACAACAATTAACCGCAATTCTGGAAAATCTGGTGAACCATGATGTCGTACCCGTCGTCATATGGGACGATTTTGAACAACTACCGGTCAGCAATGGAAGCTATTTTACCCTGCAGGATGCCGAAACAGGACAAGTACGCTCTTTACTGATGCGACAAGCCTTGCGTCAAAAACTGTCCAGGGTATTTAGCGAACATAAAAAAACCATTTGCCACATCTGCAATCAATTCGGACGTCAGCCATTTTTCATCGAGCAAGGTTTCGATGCCGATGCCATGACAGATTATTTTTATTCATGAACCACAAGCTCATACCATGTCACCCGTGTTTGAGAAAGACCCTGATCGGTCTGATCTTGACTCTGGCTTTGACAATGGCACATGCCAGCGAACAAACACTGGTCAGTTCTTCCGCAAATCAACAACTCAAACTGACCTTACTTACACCCAGACCATTCGGATACCATGCCGGTGATATCATTGCCCACCGTATCCATATCCAGCATCCGTTTGGTGCCGACCTGGACACCACTCAAATTCCCGGACCAGGCCCGTTGTCAGACTGGCTGGACATTGTTCGTGTGAATGTTCAGGACTTGTCGAGTACTGAAAAGCAATTACTCATTGCCTACCAGGTTGCCAAGTCAGTGAAAACCAGTGAATGGCTGGAAATTCCATCGTTCCGGATTAATCTTCAATCCGGTTCAAATGATGATACCGCCAGTGTCCCGGCCTGGAAATTTGCCTACTCGACAGTCATCCCAACATCCACGAGGGACTCGGAAATTGTTGCACAACCTCCTCAGCCTCTCGAGTCACTGTCCACACAGCCGACACTCAGGAAACTTTTGATATACGCCATAGGCGCTGCATTGAGCGTCATGTATTTTTTATGGCGGCAAGGGCATTTACAATTATGGACACGCCAAAACAGACCCTTCCAGAATGCTCTGAAAGCGTTGAAACAACTACCAGCACACCCGCAAACAACATCGGAACTGGAGCAGACTTACCGTATTGTCCACCAGGCGTTTAACGACACTGCAAGGCAGACCATTCTAGAATCACAACTGGATTATTTTTTCAACACCTATCCCCGGTTTAAGCCGTTACAAACAGATACCAGACAGTTTTTCCAGCAGTCACGCACTGTGTTTTACGAATCCGGGTCATTTATGCAAAACGGTTCTCAACAGAACCCCCTGCCCGGCCTGAATCAACTCTGTAAGCGCTTTGAACGCCTTGAAAAACAGCGATGAATTCCATTCATTTTTCAGCACCCATTGCATTTCTGCTGTTGCCGCTTGTGGTCATTCCTTTGCTGAGGCAACGTGCTGACAGAATATTGTATTCCTGGATTGACTTACTACCGGCTGACCCGCTTTCACAACGCTTGTCCTGGCTGGTCAAAATCATCTCCAGCCTTATCATTCTGACTCTGATTATCGGCATCGCCCAGCCGTACAGCGGTCAGCAGATTGTGACCAAAGTCGGCACCGGTGCGCAAATTGTTCTGGTTTTTGACCGTAGCGCCAGCATGCGCTCGGACTTTGCAAGCAGCTATATGGGTGGAGGCTCTCACGAGTCGAAAAGTACAATTGCCCGTCAGTTATTGCTGGAATTTATCGAATCAAGGGAAAATGACTTTCTAGGCATGGTTTCGTTCAGCTCATCACCGGCTTATGTATTGCCGTTAACTCAAAGCCGGGAGGCAATCAAAGCCGCAATTTCAGGCACTCAAACCGGCAGCAAGGGGACCACCAATATTGCACCGGCGTTGTCGATGGCACTGGACTATTTTGCCAATCAACCACTCACCGGGTCACGAATTATCATGCTGGTGTCTGACGGTGCGGCGAAAATGGATACTGATACGCAACAAATCCTTAAACAGCAGTTTATTGACCGCCAAGCCCGCCTGTACTGGATTTATCTGCGTAATCATCATGGTGTACATCTCAGTGACTCGTTGAACAAAGCAAGTCAATCAAGGACTCCGGAATTGTTTCTGCATCAATTTTTCCAGTCCCTGGATGTTCCCTACCAAGCGTATGAAGCAGAGAATCCGCAGATGTTAAAAGACAGTATTGCTGAAATTGACCGTCTGGAAAACAAACCACTGGTCTATCAGGAAAAAACACCGCGCCATTCATTGTCAGGCTGGATTTATACGCTGGCGATGTTACTGATGACCTTGCTGATCCCGATACGTTTCATGGAAGCTCGCGCTCTGTCATCATTCAACACCCAATTAAAACATGCAGGCAACCGCTAATATGCGTCGCTGGTCAATCACCTTTGCCCTGGCCCTGGCTGTTGTGTGCAGTTGCCTGACAGTGCTTGAATGTGTCCGGCTCAGCGATCAGCTCGACTACAATCAGGCTTTGAACAATCCTGATCTGTTCGAAGGACAGTCCGAACTGGAACCTGATCAATTACTGATTCGGGCCTGGCATCTGCATCAGCAAGGTAAAACCCAGCAAGCACTGGCTATGTATCGGTCGATACTCCAGTCTGATACTGAACTCTCTTCAAATCACTGGCAACAGGTTCAGGAAACAGCTCTTTACAATATTGGCGTGATCAATCTCAAGCTAGCAGCGGCATCCTGGAATGAGATGGGGGTCTGGGCTTACAGTGAAGTCATCGTGCCATTGAATCAGGCCAAACAGGCATTCAAGACCGTACTCAGACACAACCCCGGACACTGGAATGCTCGCTATAATCTGGATTATGCCTTGCGTATTACACCGCCACCCAAAGAACGCGAAAAACAGGGTATGACAGAAAGCAGAAGCAGTGTCCACGCCGTCTTACCTGGACAACCTGCCGGAGGTCCCTGACCGTAATGCAGGCAATACAATCATTACAACTCTATCGAAAGCTGGTATTGCCACTGTTGGCATTATCAATCACAGCAGCGACATTTATTTCACCCACTGCATTATTGCCTAAACAGGTGGTCAATGTCGTGTTCATTGTCGATATCACACAAAGCATGAATGCGCGGGATTTTTCCAATAACGGCCAATCCATCAGCCGCCTGGAAGCCGCCAAAGCGACAATCAAAACAACATTAAAACAATTACCCTGTGGCTCTCATGTCGGAGTCGGCATGTTTGCTTCCAAAGATGCTTTGTTACTGTTCAACCCGATCGAACTATGCCAACACTACAGTCTGCTTGACCAGGTCATTTCCCGACTCAGCTGGCGTATGGCCTGGGCGGGAGACAGTAACATCCAGCGTGGCCTGTATTCGGCGCTGGGACAAGTCGCTCAACTGGAAAACGACCCGACCATCGTTTTCCTGACTGATGGTGAACAAACCGTCAGTGAACACTATGCTCCACCACTGGCAAAACGATCAGGTAAAGTCAACGGCCTGATAGTCGGAATTGGCGGTAAACAACCCGTACGCATTCCTCTTTATGACAACGATGATGCGATAATCGGTTACTGGAAAAGCAAAGACGTGAAAACCGGAAACCCTTTGAACCGACGATCTGATAATGACGAAGAATACCTGTCGCAACTGGATATCACCAATCTCAGTGAATACGCACAACTATCCAAACTGAATATACTGGTACTGGAAAACCAGCAACAACTCGCCGATTTACTCAATAGTGACCCTTATATCAAACAGGAAATCCATCCTACCGATATACGATGGATACTGGGTATTCTGGCATTGCTACTGACGCTGTTGCCTTATGCTTTGAAAGCAAAAACCATTTGACACAACCACTGAACACAGCAAAAGGAGCTAATAGGTTCAAACTTGATGGCATTTCAATCGAGTCTGACCCTTTTGGTTCATCTGACCCTTTTGGTTACTGCTTTTGGTTACTTCTTGGAGACTCAATTATATCCATTTATGAGTTGGAGCTTAACTTTAAATATTTAACTCATTTTATTGTTTTTCAACAATTTATCACGCTTCGGGTAGCGGTATTGGAGTCCGACCCCATTTGTTTTCCATTGGTTTTTGGTTTTCAGCCACAACCAAGACCCAGTACCTTTTTTTGTTATTTGAAGGTAAGATAAAGCCAGTTTGAACAAACCAGACTAAGAACTACTGATGTGAAATTTAAAAGCAAACCAAAAGGGTCAGACTCGATTGAAAGTCAAAGATGAAGTATACTTCATCTAATCAAAATTTCACATAGAGAAATAATCGCTTCAACATGGCTCGACTTCCGCGCTTTTCAATTCCCGGCCTACCCCAACACGTGATTCAGCGAGGGAATAATCGCGATGTCATTTTTGTGGCTGATGACGATTATCTATTTTATCTGGAAAAACTGAACAATGCTTGCCAGAAATTTCAGTGTCAGATCCATGCCTATGTTTTAATGACCAACCATGTGCACTTGTTAATGACTCCACATTCGGAAAACAGTATCAGCAGGGTCATGCAATCCTTAGGCAGGTATTATGTTCAATATTTCAATTTCCAATATGACCGGACAGGAACGTTATGGGAAGGGCGGTATAAAGCTACGCTACTTGATAGTGAACAGTATCTGCTGATCTGTAGCCGGTATATTGAGTTAAACCCAGTACGGGCTAATATGGTTTCACATGCCAGTGAATACCCTTGGTCGAGTTATCGCTGCAATGCAATGGGTAAAGATAACGTGTTAATTACTCCGCATCCAATTTATAAGAGATTGGGCAGTAATGACGCTGAACGCCAGTATAGCTACAAAGCGTTATTCAACAGTAAAATGTCACATACTGATATAGAAGACATTCGAGAGGCCACCAACAAAGCCTGGGTGCTTGGTAATGATCGGTTTAAAGAGAAAATTGAGACATTGTCGGCACGGCAAGTGGAACCAAAGGCTAGAGGCGGAGACCGGCGATCAGAAGATTTTAAAGAAAAAGCAATCAAGCGAGTCTGACCCCTTTGAAAAATAATCAAGCGAGTCTGACCCCTTTGAAAAATAAAAAAATACTGTTTATTGGAGGCAGTTCCTATAGCGGCTCGACCATGCTGGATATGATGCTGTCCAATTCTGATTCAGGCTTTTCAGTTGGTGAAGTGCATGCTTTGTTCCGGCCTTTTCGCCCTCACCACTTCAATCCCAGGTGTGGATGCGGGGACCCGAATTGCTCGTTATGGGTACACGTCAGGCAGCAAGGGGAAGACAGGTTATACCAGACGATCTTCGACAGGTTTGAACAACTGGACTATATCGTTGACTCCAGTAAAGACCCGTTCTGGATTAACAAACAAAGTCAGCGTTTGCGCAATCAGGGAATTGAAGTTCATCATCTTCTGATCTGGAAAACACCTGTCGATTTTTGCGCATCAATGTTGAAACGAAACAGAACCGGATGCATCAAAGCCTGGGTGAACTATCACACGCTTTATTTGTCTTTGATAACTGATTTCATGCCTGTTTCCTATGTCGATCTTGTGACATATCCTTCTGCAACATTATCGTCTATCAATCATTGCATCGGGGTCAATCATTCGCCTGATATGGAAAATTACTGGACCAAGACACACCATACTTTGTTTGGCAATGATTCGGCAAAAGTGCATTTACATAAAGACAGTTCAGATCTGACAATTGAAGACAACCAGCATTCTTCAGTGATCGACGGGCAAGGCAAACAGACAGCAGACAATGCTCACCGCTCCATTTATTACAAACAGGAGCAGAACTTGGTGGATTCACAAACTGTTAATGAAATCCAGGGTAATCCGGATATCCAGGCAATTCTTGCCGCTGTTTCCGGGCACAATCTTGAAATCACCCAGCCAGATTTTCACGCACCCTACCCTCGTCACACACTGATGATTCTTGCACTGATATCCAGAATTAAATTTCTGGCCGGAAAAATTTTCGGTCGTTATGTTCGTTTATTCTGATTCAGAGACCAATTTGTATATGTATAAACACACTGAATGCAGACAAGCCAAAAATTATTAATCATCTGGCCGGGGTATCGCAAATACAACCGTGAATTTTTTTTGCGCCTGGCGACTCAGGGTAACTTTGATCTCAAAGTCATCTGGATTCGCCATCATCGCGATGACGACCAACCCGATCATGAATTTCTGAAACAGGTCAATTCAACAGTGATCGGCGCCAGAAATATCAGGCTCAACGGTTATACTTTCAGCACATTTGCAAAGCTGTGCTATTGCATTATCAGCAATTCATTTCACTCAGATGCTGTACTGACTTCAACCCAGGCACCACTGCATTCAAAAGTTGCATTTTTAACCAGTCTATTGCTCGCTAAAAAACTCTTACTTGTCATCGAGCAGTGGCAAAAACTCAGTAAAAAATCTGTTATTTACAGAATCTATGAAGCATTCGGTTACCTCATGATGAGACGCTGCAATACCTTGTTTGTGCATGGTGACAATCAACGTGAATTTGCAATCGCCAATGGGGTAAACCCGCATAATATCCGTATTCTGCCATTTCTCTCAGATGACCTGGCCAAAATAAAAATCAACAACCCCAACCTGATTGATGATTTGTCTTTACGCAACAAAGTGGTCATTCTGTATTTCGGGCGAATCACAAGACGCAAGGGTCTGAAAGATTTATTAACCGCTTTTCAGCGTATTGAATCTGATATTCCTCAAGCTGTACTACTGGTATGCGGTGGAGCGGATGAATATTTTCAGGGTTTCGAAGATGATCAGGCTTACGAACAGGAATGTCTTCAACTCTGTAATGCACTGGGTTATCGTGTCATTATAACCGGCTCCATCAGCCCGGACATCAAGCAGGATTATATCGCTTTGGCGGATATTTTCGTTCACCCACATTCGACTGAAGGGGATTTGTATGAAGGCTGGGGGCTGATTCTCAATGAAGTGAGTTCATTGTCGATTCCTATCATTACCACAGACCGTGTTGGTGCTGCAAAAAACCTGGTCAAAAACAATGTGAATGGCTTTGTTGTTAAAGCAGGTGATATTGAAGCACTATCTGAACGTATTAAAACCCTTGCAATGGACACCAACTTGCGCCAGCGGTTTGCTCAACAATCCAGGCTACTGTTCGAGTCCTATCACATTCCGCAAAATATCATCAATCAGATCGACAACGCAGTCAATAATGGCGAATAAACAGAAACTGGCCATTATTCTGGCAAATTATTTTGAACAATGCAGCGGCGGCGCAGAATTACAAGCGTATTATCTTGCCCAATGCGCTAAACAATCAGGTTGGGATGTTTCGTATATTTTTATTTCCAATGGCAACTCTTATCAAAACAGTCTGGATATTCATCTTTATCCGATCCCTAAAATTGAATTATTTGCCAAATTAGGCAATATCAAGTTTTTTTACGGATTCCATATCTGGACATTGTTAAAGACTATCAAGCCCGATGCTATATACCAGCGTGCCGGCTCCAGTCTGACTGCCATCGCAGCGTTGTATTCCAGAACCAGCAATTCACAGATGATTTTCCATCTGGCCAGCTCACATGAATTAAACAATCGCTCCAGCCTCAACCTGTTCAAAATCATTGAATATCGATTGACACGCTACGGCCAAAAACACGCTCAATCTGTCATTGCCCAGACACAGCAACAAGCTGATCGCTATCATTCACTGTTTCAGCGCCGTGTCACTCATATTGTTGCCAATGGTCATCCCATTCCGGAGGGCGTCAAAAAAACAACCACCGCAATTCAAATTGTCTGGATCGGCAATATGAAGCCGGTCAAGCAACCGGAAATCTTTATACAACTTGGCGCTGAATTGAATAAAGACAGTGAAATCTCTTGCATCATGATCGGCAGAATCGACAACTATGCCGAACAAATCAACACTGCTGTCAACAATCATTTTATTAAAGCCCCTGGAGAATTAGCCAATGATGAGGTTAATCGTATTCTCGAGCAATCCCATATCCTGGTGAATACAAGTCTTTACGAAGGCTTCAGCAATACATTTATTCAAGCCTGGATGCGAAAAACCCCGGTCATCAGCTTGAATGCCAACCCTGATTCAGTCATCACCAGATACAACATGGGATATCACTCGAAAACTTTTGAGCAACTGTTATCTGACACCAGGTCACTGATACAGAATGCTCAACTCCGTCATGCAATGGCATCAAACGCAGAGACTTACGCAACAACTCACCACTCTCTGAACAATTTCAAAACCATTCTCAACTGTTTTGATCAGTCATGACTATTGTTTATGCATTAGCCGGACTGATCGGACTGGTTATCATCTTATTGTTGTTGATTAAGCCAAGGATATTTACAGCACTGTCGATATTCCTGACTCTGCTGCAGTTTGACTGGTTTGTCAGATACTATTCCGCCCCGGCCATTATCAAGCGTGCGACGCTGGTTCTGGTTGGACTACTTGGAATACGGATATGTCTGCATTTTCTTGTTAAAAATCCGACCATCAGGAGGCAATACGGCACACTTGTTCCCGTCTTTTTATTAGCACTGTTTTTCTGCTTTCTGACACTGATATCAAACTTATATAACGAAGAAAGCCTGCTGATTGGTTTTTACAGTTTACGCTATTACTTTGTCGGTTTCGTTTTGACGCTGGCACTATATCTGTATTATTCAGAAGACCTGACCATCGACAGGTTTAATCGACACATCGTTATTCTGGCTTTAATTCAATTACCGGTTTGTGTATTGAAATATTTTGCTGCCGGTGGTGGATCGAAATACACACTGGACTCTGTCAGTGGAACATTTGCTGGTTACGGTGAACTGGTTGTGTGTCAGGTAATTGCAATCGGAATTGTGATGACAGACAGATTCGTCTATAAAAAAAATACCCTGCCTAAATTCAATACATTTTTGACATGCATTGTTCTGATTGCACCCTTGTTACTGTCCAAATCCCGATCCGCTTCGGTATTTGTCGCCATCATTGTTTTGTTTGTCCTGTTTTATTCGCTATTCAAGCGCCGTAGTTTTATTTCTGCAATCAAACAAATCTCTGCGTCAGGGTTTATCGGGATTGTATTTATTTCCCTGTTTTATATCTTTTTCTGGCAGGCTGGAGAATACGATATCGAAAAACAGTTCAACCCTGATTTTGCCTATGAATACTATATGCACTATCCGATTCTGGACAGTGTACAGTTAAAAGCCGGAGCAGACCCGAGGATGGGCCGGTTCAGGGCGATCACAACTGCCTGGGAATTCCTCAATGAAGATACCATTCACCGTATTGTAGGTTATGGCGCCGGTTCAGTTTCTGAAGCGTCATTTATCGGTCAAAACGGCAGGTATTTTCAAAAAATCGGACCGCTTGCAGGTCTTGACAGAAACCAGTTTTCCAAAACCCTGTTCGAATTCGGATATTCCGGATTACTGGCATTTTTTATTTTCTTTTTCACACTTGGCAGGCGACTCGATTATATACCAAATGTAGCCGGTTCAATTAAACGAACCTACACCATATTGGTATTTACCTTAGTGATTTTGTCATCGTACTCAATTACTCTGGAAAGTTATTTTTTCAGTTTTATCATTGCATATTTTATTGCCACTGCTCACGCCGAACTGGTCAATAACTCTGAAGAATGAAGAATACTCATTATAACCCACAAAAAAAACTATTGATTGCCGACCAAAGGCAGTTCGGAAGCCATATCGGCACATATCATTATTGTCTTTATCTGAATCAATCCTATGAGATTACAGTTATCTGCTGGGATTATGGGCTGCCAAGACAGAAACTATCAAATATTAAGGTGATTTATGTGCCACGTGATGGTAATATCATTTCCAGAAATTACCGGTTTATTAAAGCAGTCAGTGATTACCTAAACAATAATCATACCAGTTTATGTTTTATTAAATACTTCAGAGGTTGCTCGTTGTTAAAGTTTTTTCACTCAAAACAGGTTTTTATTTTCGATATTCGAACAGGATCTATCAGCCAAAACAGTATCAATCGTTTCCTGTATAATTCCATGCTAATTCTTGAATCCTTTTTTTTTCGGCATATTACTATTATTTCCGAGTCTTTGGCTCGAAAACTCAACCTGTCAAAAAAAGCGACCATCCTGCCTTTAGGTTCAGAAACAATTTCCAGTCTCGACAAATCTTTCAACTCACTGGACTTACTCTATGTCGGGACACTGTCTGGCCGCGACATTCACAAATCAGTGCTGGGTTTCTGCCGGTTTTATCAACAGTTTCACACTTCAATACCGATGCGTTACACAATCATAGGTGATGGCCCTGGTAATGAAATTGAATCACTGAAATCAATTATTGAGCAACATGCACTGACTGATATCATCCAGCTCAAAGGCAGAATTCCCTTCACTGAGCTCAAAACATATTTTGATACGCACAATATCGGGGTTTCATTTGTCCCGATGACTGATTATTTTGATGCCCAGCCTGTGACAAAAACATTTGACTATTTATTGTCCGGGATGCCGGTAATTGCCACAGCAACTTCGGAAAACAAACTGGTCATCGACAACACCAATGGAGTACTGATCAATGATTCCGCAGATGATTTTTTTCGAGGTCTCAGGGGCATCATGAATACCAGGCATCTTTATCATTCCAGACGCATCAGGCAAATATCATCCCGCTATTCCTGGAAAACCATTGTTGATCAGTTTGGTGATTATCTTGAAGCGATCACTGCCTGACACCGTGATTAATCTGACTGTACCAAAGCTTGATAAACCCGGAGGAGTTGCCAGTTTTTATAACGCTGTTTTACCTCATTTAAACCTGCAATTTCCGATTAACATCATAGAAATCGGATCGAACCGGTCAGGTTTGGGGTTTATCAATCTATTCACAGACCAGTTTAAATTATTCAAATCCATTAATCATTCGACAAAACTGATACATATCAACCCGTCTCTGGGGTTTAAAAGTTTTATCAGAGATGGATTATTCATCCTGCAGGCCAGATTGAAAAAAATACCGGTAATCGTTTTTTTTCATGGCTGGAACAAGAATTTTGAACATTATGTACGTCTTTTCCTGAAAAGCTTTTTTAATGTCAGTTACGCACACGCCGACAGCTTTATCGTGCTGGCTTCTGAATTTGAAACTGTACTGCGCGGATGGGGAATCATGCAACCCATATACCTGGAAACGACTGCAATTGACGAGACATTGTCGAAAACATTTAACATCGACAATAAAGTGCTGGACTTACAGTCCAGCCCTGAAATCAAAATTCTTTTTTTATCAAGACTGGAACAGGACAAAGGTATTTATGAAACCATCGATGCAGTTGCGATATTAATCAGCAAAGGATTACCGGTTACTTTATCAATAGCCGGGAGTGGTTCGATTCTGGAAAATGTTAAAAACCATGTCACCAGCAAACAATTAACTGAAAATCATGTAAAATTTCTGGGATTCGTTCAAGGCGATGAAAAAAAACAGGTTTTTGAAAGTCACCATGTGTATTGTTTTCCGACCAATTACGGAGAAGGATTACCAACATCGGTTCTGGAAGCCATGATGTTTGGTATGCCTGTCATTACCCGCCCTGTCGGAGGACTAGTCGATCAATTTCAGGACGGCGTAATGGGCCTGTTCTGCCAAACCATGGAACCTATGGAAATTGCACAAAAAATTGAAACCATTATCAGTGACCGGGAAATGATGGAAACAATGTCCCGTTTCAATCATGACTTTGCCATGAAGACCTACATGGGTTCTAAAGTTGCTGAGAGGATATCGGCAATTTATCAAGCTCGTATTGATATCGACAATCAACAGCATCAGCCCGTCAACAGTCAGTGACATCCATGCAATCGTCAGAGCTAATCAACCAACGTCTATTGAATAACCTGCAAGCTGTGGATTTTGCCGGTTATGATATTTTCGACGGGCTGAACTCACCGTTGATTGAATGTCTAGGCTTAAACAGGCTTGCCTTGGTTCGTCTGGCCTGGATTCAAGCGTACAAGCGTTCCCCGGTCAATTTCAGACAACTGACCGGGGTCCCAAGGCAACGCAACGCTAAAGGCATAGCCCTGATTATCCTCGGCCTGCTTGAAGACTATTGCCGAAACAATGACTCATCAGCGCTGGAAACTGCTGTTGAATTAGGTGACTGGTTATTGGCCAACCGTTGTGACAGTGAACAGTGGCAATACTTTTGCTGGGGTTATCATTTTCCCTGGCAAGCTCGGGCATTTTATGTTCCACTCGGTAAACCCAATATCATTACCACCTGTTATGTTGCACGAGCACTATGGGCCTTATCAATTTACCCTGATACCACAAGATTTGCTGATGCCGCCAACAATGCCGGGCAATTTATCATCGATCAGCTCTACACCGAACAAGACAACAGATGTTATTTTGCCTACATTCCCGGTGAGAAAGCATTTGTTCACAATGCAAGCCTGTGGGGAGCCGCTGTTGTCGCAGAAGCTGGACAGCGACTTCAGGATCAAACGCTGTCAGATCGCGCATACCAGGTATGCATGCAATCAGTCAGTGAACAACGCGAAGATGGTGCATGGGTTTACGGCGGCCGCACTCATCATCAATTTATCGATGGTTTTCACACAGGTTACAATCTTGAAGCTCTGTCGATATCGCGCGACGCGCTTGGAGTGTGCGATTTTGATAGCTCCATTGACATAGGCATACAGTTCTACCGACAACATTTTTTTCGACCAGACGGTCAACCCAAGTATTATCACAATGCCACCTATCCGATTGACATGCATCTTGTCTCACAAGCTGTGTTGACTTTGCTGAAAGTCGGACAAACCCAGGCAGACCTGGAGCTTGCCTCCATGGTACTGGATTGGGCAATAAAAAATATGTATATCGAAAAAACTGGTTATTTTCGCTGCCAGATAAACCGCTGGTATAACAATAATATCTGTTATATACGCTGGACACAGGCCTGGGCATATTATGCAATCGCATTCTTCCATAACCATAATTATTCAAAACGCATATGAAACGCATTGAACTGCTAGACATTCCCATGCATGTGGCAACCATGCAGGAAACACTGAACCAGATCGACCAACGGCTTAATAAACAGCAATTTACCCAACATGTCGTGATCAACGTCGCAAAACTGGTCAACATGAGGAAAGATGATCATTTACGCTCTTCTGTAGAAGCCTGCGATATCATCAATATTGATGGTATGGGTATTGTCTGGGGTGCCAGACTATTAGGTCATTCGATCTCTGAGCGCGTGGCAGGCATCGACTTGTTTCATGAGTTACTGGAACTTGCCGCTCATAAAGACTATCCAGTCTATTTTCTGGGAGCAACACAGGATATTCTGGATCAGGCAGTCGGCGCTGCCAAAGATGCACACCCAAAACTGAAACTGGCAGGCTACCACCACGGTTATTTCTGGAATGATGAAGCAAGCGTAGTGGAAAAAATTCATGCTTCAGGTGCCAAAATGTTGTTCGTTGCCATCACCTCGCCAAAAAAGGAAAACTTTATCAACACATGGAAAGATCAGCTCGGTGTTGATTTTGTCATGGGAGTTGGCGGAACCTTTGATATTCTGGCTGGCAAAACCAGGCGCTCGCCGAAATGGATGCAGAACTGTGGCCTGGAGTGGCTGTTCAGGGTTCTCCAGGAACCCGAACGCATGTGGAAACGCTATCTGATCACCAATTCAGTGTTTGCCTGGTTGTTGTTTAAAGATAAATTCAAATCAGTAGCAATCAAGGCAATCAGTTACAGCAGATAATGTTCATCGCCTCATTAGCGTCGAGATTGATGCTTGATCGCCTGCCTTAATACAGAGTTGTCAGCCATGATATCAATACGCCGTCTGGCACGGGTAATTGCTGTATAAATCAGCTCCCTGCATAGCACCGGCGACATTGCTTCAGATAATATCAATACAACATGTTCAAATTCAGAACCCTGGGATTGATGCACGGTCAATGCCCATGCAGATTCATAATCAGTAAGACGAGCTGGCGAAACAGCTCTTGGAGTTATTCCGGAACCACTGAAATATACCTTCATGTCTCCGTCCATGCTCTGTACCAACCCGATTTCCCCGTTATACAACGCTAACTGGTAATTGTTAGCTGAAACAATGACAGGCTGGCCGTGATAAAAGCGATTGCCTGTTTTCACTGCAGGAATATAATGTCTGCCAGCCAACCAGTCTTCAATGTTTCGGTTTAAGGTATCGACACCCCAACGCCCTTTTCTGTGCGCACATAACAACTGGAAACGACTTAAACGCTGCAACGCCTGTGCTGGATTGGCATTGTTAACGGACTCAAACAATGGAGTCATATTTTGATTCATGCATCGATCAAAACCACGACGAGTCAACTCCTTTAACCCGATTTCCGGGTATTGAGCCGATTCCAGTAATTGAATGGCTTGTTCGGCATCACCACGATTAACGGCATCAGCAAGTAGAGAAATACCCGGAATCGTTGCAAAACGATAACTCTTGTCCAGTCGATGCAATGATTGACTTAAACCGGTTTGCTGAGCAGACTTACACAGCCTGCCAAATACCGCACCGGATTCAACAGAGGCTAACTGGTCTGCATCGCCCACCAGAACAAGGCAAGTCGTGGATGCAATTGCAGCCATTAATTTAGTCATTAACGCCAGATCAATCATCGAGGCTTCGTCAACGATGACTGCATCAAAAGCCAGGGGATTATTCTGGTGATGGCGGCATTCAACACGCCCTGGCCTGACACCCAGTAACCGATGAATTGTCGCCGCACTGACCCGTTCTGCCAGTCGTTCATCGTAATTCTGAAGCGCCTCTATCATACGCGCTGCAGCCTTGCCAGTTGGCGCTGTCAGAGCAATTCGAGTGTCCCCATCCAGTTGCAGCAGATAATCGATTAACCCTACAATCACTGTGGTCTTACCAGTACCCGGTCCACCGGTGATCATACTGAACTGACTGTGCGCAGCCTCGATCACAACACTGGCCTGCTGTTCCGAAAACACCAGCTTGAATTCAGGTGTTAGCAATGCTAATTCCTGATTGTTCCGGGGAACATCATCAATTCGTTGCTGTAACAACGTCATTAACTGATGTTGATAATTCCAGTAGCGCTGAAAAAACAATCGTTCGGCATTCTCCAGCACTAATGGCCTGGTATCTCCTGCTACTCCGACCACTTGTGTTTTGAGTAATTCAGTAACCCAACTCTGTGGATCGGGTAAATTAATGTCATCGACTGTTTCACCGCTGAATTCCGACAATTCAATACAGACATGGCCTTGACGCAGTTGATGACTCAGCATCCTGACACTGACATCAAGTAATCGACTCTCAAACGAATCTGAACTTGAATCCAGTCGTTGACATAACAGTCCAGCAAGATGACAATCGATCGACTCCCAGTTCCATTCTCGATGCATCACGCAACTGCCTTGTCAGACATCATACTCTCACTCAACTGCTCAATCAGCGATTGCTGGGGGCGGTCAAAATAAATACCTGACTGGCCCGGCTGGTCCTCAGACATGCCACGAATAAACAGGTAATACACTCCACCAAAATGCTGCTGGTAGTGATAACCTGGCAATCGAACCTGAAGATACTGGTGTAATGCAACACTGTATATCAGATATTGCAAATAATAATGGCGATCCGCGATGACTTTGGTTAACTGTTCAGGCTGGTAAGCATCCTGGTTATGACCCAGCCAGTTAGACTTGTAATCGACAATATAATATTGACCGTTATAACGAAAGACCAGATCGATAAATCCACGCATCCAGCCCGATAAACGCTGAGTTGGCAAATGACTGGCAGCAGTCTGTATCAGTGAATCGGTATAAAAATGCTTAATTAATTGCTTGATATCGTACTGCGTTGCCTGTAGCAATGGAAAGTAGAACCCGAGCTCATCCACTCTGTCTGCATGGCTGATTTGAGCCAGACAGCAACCTCCATCTGCTTGCAGCGGTGTATCCAGTACTGATTGCAACCATTCACTGACAACCGGCAACAGTCGCTCTGTCTGTTCAGCAAACTGACTGGCAGTGAGGATGGTTTCAAGCTGAGTCATTTGTTCCAATACCGGCTGGGTAAAATCCAGATGTTCAAACATCTGATGCAGACAAATTCCTGCCTGTATACCGAGAGGGAAACCCTGCACTGCAAGCTCATTATCGACATTCCTCAAATCATCATCGATGTGAGAATGCTCGACTCCGTATACTAGAGATGTAAAGCTTTTAACCTGTTTCTGAGCATCGATTACAGCTTCAAATTGTCGTGCGGACTTTGTTGAGTCAATTTGATCTGATTCTATCACCTGAACAACGTCATTTGATCGTGGAATGTCACAACAAACCATCACTCCATTGGTATTTTTAACGTTACTTTCCACAACACTGGCTTTCTCTGCAGCGTCCAGATTGGCAATATAGTCTTTGACCTGCTCAAGGTCTTTCATATCATCCTTGCCATACAACAGCCAGCCAAACGCCGATGATTCAATGCCTTTGATATGTCCGGTCACAATCGTGCAATGATATTTTGCCCGGGTTAAAGCCACGTACAATAGCCGTAAATCCTCTGCAAAATTCTCATTGGCAAGATACTTCAAGCCTTGTTCCCGCTGTTTTGATCCCATTTCCAGACAAGCACGATGGCCTTGTTCAGGGTCATGAAAAACAAACGGCGTATTGGCGGATTGTGAATGGCTTTTGGAATCCCACAAAAACGGGCAAAACACCAGATTATATTCAAGTCCCTTACTGGCATGAATCGTTACAATCCTGACCAGATTTTCATCGCTTTCCAGACGCAATTGCACGTCTTCATTGCCGGTCTGTTGATCATGACACTGCTGATCAAACCAACGAACCAGTCCTTGTATGCCAAACGGGTTGATTTGACTTTCTCGATTGATCAGTTCAGCCAGATGAACCAGATCAGTCAGTCGCCGTTCGCCGTCAGACAACGCCAACCAGCGACTGTAACACTGTCCGATTTCTGTAGCTGCTCGAAACACATGCATAAACCCATGTTCAAGCCAATCCTGTTGCCAGTTGTGGAAAGTTATCAACCAGTCTTCCCAACTTTTTTGCGATCGTTCAGAATCACTATCGAAGCTGGCGATCTGACTGGCGCTCAAACCGATAATCTCGGTTGCCAGCGCAGCTCGAATCAATTGATGACGAGTGGGCTGAGAGACAGCATGCAAGATCAACCCCAGCTCAGTTGCCTCCATAGTATTAAACACACTGGCTTGACTGATAAACGCACTGGAAATTCCACGCATCGCCAGACAATCACGTACTTCCACTGCCTGCTCGTTGGTTCTGACCAGAACCGCAATATCAGCACCCGACACTGGAACAGAGTCTATACAGAATTGACCGCACTGCCCCTGATTTAATAACTCAGCAATTTCGTTACATAGCGCATCAAGAATAACAGGCCTGGCCTTGTTTTTGTCCAGAGGCCTGCATAACGCCCCAGCATCGTCTTTATGTAACGACCAGCAGCGCAGCGCCGGGTAATCATCCGGCAGATGCGAATCCAGTGTTTCACCCTGGGCAGCAACGACATCCTGGTACTCGATAGATTCCAGCCAGAATGGTCTTGGATTACTTGAATAGATATGATTGATGGCTGCAATCAGTGATTTGGAAGAGCGCCAGTTTGAATCCAGTGTCCACCACGGGTGTTGCACAGTGGTTCTGGCTTTTAAATAGGTATAAATATCTGCGCCACGGAAACTGTAAATCGCCTGTTTTGGATCACCGACAAAATACAATGCCTGATCGTCCTGATTGCCTGGTTTATAAATCGCATCGAAAATCTCATATTGAATAGGATCGGTATCCTGAAATTCATCGACCAGGGCAACCGGAAATCGTTTTAAGAGTTGTCTGGCAAATCCTGCATCCGGCTGCCTTACCAAAACAGTGTGCAAACACAGCAATAAATCATTAAAACTCAAAACACCTTGATCATGTTTGACAGTCACAAGCTCTGACTGCACATGATTAAACAATTCAAAACGGATATGATTCCCGGCTTGAATGTAATCCGCTATGATCTGTTCTAGCAATTCGTCCAACCTATCCATGCATTCAAACAGGGGATGCACAGGTGCTTGGCAGTTATTTTTAGTTTTTTGGTTTAAAGTATTCTGGGTAAACTTTTTCAGATTTTTGCGTTCGTCATCCGATATTAATATCAATTCGGATGCCTGTATAACATCCTCGAGTTGAGTTAATTGCTGTGGCAACTTGTCCTTTTTATAGCTTCTCTGGTTTAAAGCCGTGTCCTCAAGCAACAAGGTTTTTACAACCTCACTCTGTTCATTCCAGATTGATCGGGCCTGTTCCAGGCATTGATGAAATTCCTGTTCCAGG
>JAHZJL010000150.1 GCA_022600935.1 Gammaproteobacteria bacterium | reverse complement strand
GTTGGGTCAGTCACAGCAATACATGATTCAGATTCCCCGGCCCTTGTTTGAGTTCAACAGTTTTGAGTTTGGAGTTGCCATGTTTGAGCGTGTTAAAGCCAGATTGCTGATGATCTCAACCACGCATCCTTATGCCAATCAGGATGGCAGCTCGGATCTGATTTCCTCGGCCAACCTCAATAGTTTGTTCAATGTGGTCAACCAGGTCATGCTCAGGGAACATCCGGTCGCGGATATACTGGCAGTCAGTTGCCGTGCTTTTTCCTATCGTCCCGATCAGCCAGCGGTTGAAGCCGATGTGTTATTTGCACATTCACAAGGAGTCATCGATGACAGCCAGATCGATGGCTTGCTTAAACAGTTATTGACCATGCTGGAAAATGATCATCTGGTGATACAACCTGTCGATGGTTCGGAACTCACTACTGGTTATGAAATTGGTGGTTCTTCTCAGGCCCGATATCTGCGCGCGACACAAAACAAACAATACGCCATGCTCTGGTTGTCGCCGTTGGCCAGAGCCGGTTACCGGCAGCAGGACGACAATGCCTGGCAGTCCGCGCAATTCAGATCGTTACAGATTGAATCCACTCAACAAAGTCTGATTGAATACTTGCTTGCCCATCAGCTCTCGGATGCGGCTCAGGCCAGGGATGCTCTGCAACCGGTAATATTTGACTACATCCAGAGCCAGGATGTGATCCGTTTGCAAGGCGTTGTTTCTCTGGCGCGGCAGTTACAATTGAGACTGAAGCATATTGTCGACATCAGCACCAAGCAGGCTTTTTTAATTGTCCACAATCAGAAGGATGAGATTCTGGCAGTTGTCAATTTGCTGCCACAGGGCAAGACAGTTGTCACACTCGACCAATCCAGTGATCTGAAGCCTCAGATTCTGAGTTTTCTGGAACATCGTAAAGCCTGGTTGCAGGCTGAATAACTGTCATGAACCGTTTTAAACGACCATTGGCTGCATGGATGCTGTTTGCATTGCTGTTGTATTTCGGCTTGCCGGTTGTATCGAAACAATCTGAACACTGGATAAAACGCTATCAGAGTGAAAAGCGCGAAACCAGTGAATTGCAAACCAGCAGTCTGGTGTATACCTTGAAATCTGGGGATTGGATATCTTTCTCGCTACCTCCTGGAACTGAAAAAATCAGGGTGATTTCCAATGCTCATCTACCACCTGAACTGCAATTATTGCCTGACCAGACTCTGAAATACAGTTTACGTTACCAGCTCATCGATACGCATGGCGCGATACTGGTTGACCAAACATATCACCACCGTACAAAACTGACCCGTTATCTGAATGAAAGCAGTAAACAGATTTTCGGAAATTATTATCTGGGATATCCGGAAACCCCACTGGATGGGCGTTTGATGCTGTTGTCGATGAATACCATCCAGTCAGCAGCGACAGTTCGTATCAGTTATATCCAGCAAACCCCGGAAATTGAGTCTGTAGCACTCAGATTGTATATTCCGGATCAGTTGCAGGAGCAGCAACTGGTGTCAACCTGGTTGCGCATGAGTCTCAAGAACAGACAAAAACTGGCTCACAATACCGCTTATCCACCGTCATTATTGACAGCCGAAGAAAAAAGGAACTTATTACAAAATCAGTGGCAAGTCGTTGGTCCTAACGGCATACAGGGCAGGGATTATCATTCCAGAACCCTGTACATCCTTAAAGAACTGGAACAGGAACGTATTCTGGAACCGGTGATTGCATCCGGTCTGCAAATGGAACCCGGTCGTCCGGGAATTATCCCGATTCCCGAGCACGGAGGTGAATTATCGATTCATCTGACTCACCATGATGGTTCGCCATTTCAAAAACCGATGATCGTCAGGCTCGACTGGTTTGGCAGAACCCGTGATCAGCACTGGTCACGAAACCAACTGATGCTTGCCGATGGCAGTGCAATGCAGTTGCAGGTGCAAGGCGGCTTGTTGCAATTGCATGTCGAACAAGCTGCCGTCGCTCGGGTTGAATTAAGTACGCTTGCAGGAGAATTACTGGATATCACTCCGGCACCGCTGATTATCAGCACCTACCAGGCCAGTCAGGGCATTGAATACGACATTCTGCATGTTGATCAGCGCTCGACTCCGCTCCGTATGGATGTCCGCAAACTGGTGTCTGAGGATGATGAAGACAACACTTCAGCACTGCAATTTCAGTGGTTATCAGATGATGACCAGGTTGTGTATCAGGATATCCTGTCAGTACCCCAACAACCTTCAATGTATGATCGCTTGACAGCCCGGCACAAGCATTTCAGCGTCACTGATCCGGTCAGCTATTATTTCAATCTCCCGCCTGAAGTCAGCCGGTTACGTGTGCAGTCTGGTGCTGCCAACGTCATCATTAATGCGTATAACCAGCCACAGCCATTTCGAAAGATTCAACGTGTGCCGGAGAATGCATTTGTTTCACTGGATAAATACAACTGGTTTCCCAGTTGGTTTCAGTTACGCGCAGTCAATCACCAGCAGCTCACATTAAACAACGCACTGTTCAAAATTGCTGGACAATACCGGCCGCCGGATATTGAAACTGAGCAAAAGCCGGATCGATATCTGTGGCAGGATTTCAAACCCTTGCAACAGACCCAGGCTCATCTTGTTCTGGCGTCGGCTGAGGCCGAAAGCTATCGAGATCAGGCTTTACCAGGTCTGTTTTGTCAGATAACAGCAAATCGCTCTTTACAGGTCGAGCTGGGTATTTATGGCAAACGACAACAGATCAATCCACAACTGATTTATTTTCGCAACGACACAACACCGTTTCAGTTGGACCTGGAGCTCGATGGACAGATCCGGTTTACAAGTGAACTGGCTGGCGACCAAGGCATTATCAGCTTGCCGCCATTGCCAACCGGCCAACATCGACTAAGATTAATAACGAAGGGTGGAGGTCGATTTTATCTCAATTACAGACGTCACTGTGACTCGGAACAGCGTCTGAAACGACGTGTTTATCGCTTGTCCGATAACGTCTTGAGCTTTGATGTTATCAATAACCAGGTTCAGGACCGGATTCTCAGCGGACGCATTTACAGTGCTGGCAATGATCAGCAGCGCAGCGTACTGGATGTCGATATCGAACCTCTGGAGCCGCTGTCCATGCAACCTGTGAGGGACAGCTGGACATTTTTCAGGCGTCAATATGATATCAGGACTCCAAGTGGAGAGCCTGCAATACTGTTATACAGCCGGAACCAGACATTGAGCCATGGCGAAAATTTTTTTATTGCATTCAAACATGACATGCCGATCGGGCGATACCGGATTCATATCCGCTTGAGAAAAGGAGCACAGGCATATATCGGATTGTCTCTGATTCGTCCTGGAGATTATGAACAATTGTATTTTTATCGTGAAACCAATGATCAGGCAGGTTAATCATGTCATGTTGTTAATACTGGTGATGACCATGCCAGCTCATGCTGAATCTGTTTACAAGCGCTTTAATACAGCGTTTCATGAACTGGAATATCAATGGCCTGGCCCTGGTGAATTAAAGCAATTCAAAACCATGTACAGCAGTGAATTGCGCTCAGAAACCAGTCATGGCTGGGAAATGCTGAACATGCAAAGCATTAGCGATGGCAATACCCGGTTTATTCAGGAACAGCCCGGCTCAAAAACCGGGCGAGGGTTGTTTGCTGTGAATCAGTCGGCAGCAACAAAACCCTGGTTGATTCAGGCGCCTCATTCCAGGTCAGACAAATACACCGGTAAGCTGGCTGCTCAACTGTTTGCAGAACACCCTGTCAAGGCTGTGATGTGGAATAGTGTTCCCAGGAAAGCCTTGATCAAGAGCGCCTCAGGGCAAGGCAATGCTGACATGGCGCATTTGCATGGTACGTACTGGCAGGCTGCAACCGAAACTTTTGCACAACAATTCGGATCGGGCAGGGTGATTCAACTGCATGGTTATAACCAGTCCAGGCGGGAATCTGTTGCAGCCCGTGAAAGCAGCATGATTGTCAGTGCCGGTCATCAACATCCACCATTCTGGGTGCAAGCTGTGGTAACCTGTCTGCAAAACTCAATCGATGCAGCGATCAGTCTTTATCCTGTGGATGTCAGGGAGCTGGGAGCAACCACCAATGCACAGAACCGGTTACTGCAAAACATGGGTTTTGGTGGATTTCTGCATATAGAAATGAGCCTGCCGATGCGCAAACGTCTGGTTAAGGACAAACATTTGCGGCAGCGGCTGGTTCAGTGTATCGGATGAAGCCTGTTCTGGCAGGCGTGCTGCTGGTCCTGATGCTGATTATACGTCCAGGAGCCGCCATGATCGATGGAATGGAACTGGCAATGCGACAGCCTTACCAGGACCAGCTGCCAATGATCTGGCAATCTACCAGCTCACTGTCTCCTGATGTCAGTCAATCCAGCTGGAGTTTTAATCAACTGTTTGACAGTCTGGCATTCTGGAGAAACAAGACCATCCGTTTACAAACCGATCACAAACACCGGTTTTATCTGCCCGCATACGAAAACCTGCGTTTGTATGATCCCCATCATCAATTGACGGGTGACATGGTCGAGGCGTATTTGTCCAACGGCACCGGATTGTTGAAAAAAACCGTTGTCACAGTTTCCAAAGATGGTCACTCAGTGTTGATTTCGCCACAAATCGCATACCCCGTCTATGTAGATGTCAAACTGAACAACTCGTACTGGCAATTCCAGGACTATGATTTCGAAGTTCTGGTGTCCAAAACCCGCTCGACCAATCCATTGGCGCCATATCCGACATTGAAGTCACTCAGTGGTGAACAAGTCTGGTTGTATGACAGCGGATTGAATATTCCCCAGCTTTTTTCGGTGCTTAAACCGTATCGGCAGACATTGGTCACAGTACAGGGTCCGCTGCGTATCAGACTCAAACATCGAATACATTATGAAGCACAAACTGCCGCACTCAACCAGGCTTATCGGATCAGTTACCGTATCGATCAGCTTCCCGAAGAATGGCTGGATTTAAGCACTTCAGTTGAGAAGAATGTCCCGATCTATATCGATTCACAAATGCAAACTGTGAGTCGTTCCGAGTCGGCATATATCGATATCCCATCCGGTTCGCACCAACTGGAACTGGTCACTGATCAAACAGTGTACTTCCAGATTCTGGAGCAGAGCGACGATGATTACCTGCTTCCTTTACTCAATGAACCGGCGTTGTCAGTCAAAACCGTACGCGAACATAATTTGATTGCAGATCAAGCGTTGATTAATTCCAATGAACTGGCTAAAACCCTGGTGCGTGATAACCGTTTCCAAAATGCACCGTTGTCCGGTCAATATGTCATGAAACAGGCGGCTTTGCAGCGATCTGACTATCCCTTAGGTTTAAGGAAAGCACAGCAACTATCAGCTGCACATACCTTCTTCAGAACTTTACTGCCTGTATTCAAACATTCCCGGCAAGCATTCAGGACACTGTATTTCAGACACAAGCGATTGACAGACCTTGACAGTGACATTCCCCCGCAAGAGGAAGCGCAGATTTTGGCCGGGCAGCATTTTTCTGCAGCGTTAAACCAGCTTGGTTATGCCCGATTCAGCCCGATATCGGACAGCAAGACGGGCAAGGATATTTATGTTCTTCCACAGCGTTCGGTACCCGCGATAGTCAGGCTGATTGTTGATCGCAGCCAGTGCCATGATTCCACCATTTATGTCGAGTCTGATCAGCTTGGCGCGCAGGAATTCAAAACAGAGTGTTCAGATTTTAACCACGGTACCGATACATTCCGTAACACTCTGGCTGATACCGCTTTACAACAGATGCAGGCGGATTTACAAACAGACAGGGTTGCGACCCTGACACATGAATTCGCGCAGTATAGAAAACCAGGAGACTTGATTCCAGTTGCCGTATTTGAATTGACTGTTCCCGTGTCTCTCACACATCTGAATATATGGGCCGAACAGACTAATGATTCAAACAATCAGCAACCATTGTATCTGGCGGTTCAAATACAGCAGTCTTCACGGTATCAATTGGCAGAACAGGGTTATCTCTCTCAGTTGAATGAACTGCAGGGTTCTCAATCCCTGCAATTACTGGTTGCTGATTTGACCAGCAATGCTGAATTGACCTCTTCTTCACAACAACAGTTGCTGAATCAATGGATACCGCTTAAACGTTATTTACTGAAACTGTACAGAGAATTTAAAAGCTCGGTTGCCGGTAAGTATCCGGTGCGAAAAGCTGCTGAAAGTGACATGTTGAACAATTTGCTGCAACAGGTCGAGAAAACAGAGCAGCAACAGCAATGGATAGACGCCTTGCAATTGTGGAGTCAGGTGATTGAAACCTCGCAAGGCCATATGCGTGAACAGGCGTTGTTATCACAGGCTGATTTACTGGAGCGCTTATCTGAAAACTATCTCGCGGAATCCATTTTGCGATATTTAGTCTTATACGCGCAGCCTGACATTGCTGAGCAGGCCAGGCAACGCTTATTAAACCGATATCAAGCTAATCAGCAAACCGCATCCATTATCCGCCTGGCGGCGACCAGTTTTTTTCAGCATCCCGATCAATCCAGCCTCGAGTTTCTGGTCAACTCCCTGGTTACAGAAGGCAAGGATCGATATGTACTGTTGCTGGGATTAAATGCCGAGACGGGAAAAGCGACCCAGGCCATGTTAACCGCTGCGTATCGACTCGACTGGTGGCAAACCTTTACTGCACTGGTGAATCGTTTGCCCGAGTCACAACAGGGCTTGTGGCAGGGATTAATGGCTTTGAAACAAGGAGATGTTAATCGGGCAGAGACAATCTGGAAGGGAGAGCAGGGTAGCGCATGGTTTTCGTATTTGCAACACGGCAAGCAACTTCGTGAGAAGTTATCGTCTTTTACTCAACAACTCACGATCGATGATCAAACCCTTATTGGTCTATACCGCCAATGGATGCAGTGGCAACAGTCTCATCCTGGCGCCAGCCAATGGGTAAACGCCGGTGAGCTGATCAAAGACGCTGAAGGTGCGTTATTGTTTCATTCCATCGAGCGCGATGAATTGTTCAGTGAAATGAAATCTACGCCGTTGCGCCCGGTAAAATTATCAGTCCTAGGTCCGGCCAGGCTCAAATTGCAGATGCGTATCCTGCATCCGCAAGCCCAACAAGTCCCAGAAGACAGGTTGGATGCGTGGCTACAGATTAAGGATAATGGCACACTATCTGAATATTTATTGACCAATAGTCAACCTGTACCGGGTCTGGTCAATGTGTATCAGCCGGAAATGGCGCCTGGGTCGGTGCAATCATTCGAATACCAGGTTGGCGAAGGCATGCATGAGATTGCTGTGTCCTCAAAATTTGTTGCGATGACCGTGGCAGTCAAACAGGAGCGTCCTGAATTGCCAATGGGTATTGTTGCTCCTCTGAATGCAACGGTTTTTGCCGAGCACTTCAAGCGCAGTGGGTTTAATGAAAAGCGGTTGGCGAAGCTGATTCCTGTGACTGAATCGCAATCAGCTGCGGTGCCAACCCAGGGAGAGTCACTCAAAACCCTGCTGGCTCTGCCACAACCCGATAAAGCTGCTGAGGCTGGGCAACACATGATGCGCTATCTGAATCGCATCGAACAGGACAAAGACAGTCGACAAGCGTTGTTAACCATTGCCGAAGCGATATACCGGCAATATCAGGATGATTCAACAGTACGTTCGATGTGGAACCGTATTTCCCGTTACAGTACCTGGCAAACCGTTTACTCAGTTAACAGTCATGCCGGTGTGCAGTTTGTCAGGGTCGATGGTTGGAAACCGGCTTCCCGGAACTTGCAGATCAGACAAGCGATGCTTGCTGATAACGAATCAGATCAGCATGTGCTGTCCGGTTATCAGCGACTGGTGATGGCTATGTCCAATCTTGAGCCAAGGCAGATTCAGGTTGAAGCCAAACTGGATGATTTAAGGTTTTTGCCGGATCACCGCACTGAAGTGCTGTTCCAGGTCGATGACCAGCCCATGATGCAGATTCAACTGTCTCGTCTGCAAGGCTGGAAACAATTTGCCCTGGATATTCCGGCTGGAGAGCATGAAGTCAGATTTTCGATTGCCAATCCGGTGACTAATCAGTTCGTCAAACTGCGTTTTGCTTATCCGGAACTGAATATTCAGTTGTCCAGGGAGCGCACTTTTTTTGTCAGTCGCCATGATGCGCCACTGCAAGTCAATGTTAAAGGGCCGACAACACTCAAGATCGACGAATGGCATGAGCAAAAGCTGATCACCCGCTATCAGACTGTCGAACCAGGTTGGCAGCACATTACCATCACTCCATCAATCAATCAGAATCAGAGTCTGGTACAGGTCAGACAGCGCATAGCCAATGAATTGATTAAACCGGTCAAACCCAGAATCATCACGCGCAGGATCAAGCCTGCATCCGGTTATGAGGTACAGCCGGTTGTTGTTACTTCAGCGGATAACAGCGTGTATCAGACCAGGCTGGAATCCAGTCTCGATGCGATCCAGAGCAATACAGGTACCTGGTCCCTGGCAACTGATCTGATTCGCAGAAACAATGTTCAGGAAGATGCAGGTTTGAGCGGTCCCATTCATTTTCAGCAACTGCGTCTGGAACACCGCTATTTCGATTTGGACAACCAAGCCTATTGGAATACTGAGCTGTTTACCCGTTACCGTGAAAACGGCAAGCCAAGTTTCGGCATTACAGAGTCGATTCGCTGGCAACCCCGGGATTTTCCGTTTTCTATCAATCTGGATGCCAGATTGATGACTCAGGAAGTTGACAGCAGGCAGGAATGGATGGGCCAGCTCAAAGCCGGGTTGTACAAACGCTTTCAGTTCACCCCCAAAACCAGTTTTACACCCGGTTTATCCTGGTACGGACGTTACCTCAGTCTGCGAAACAGCAACCGGGTTTTGGGTGATGATTCATTCAGAGATAAACGTCTCGTGCGTAAGGTGGACCAGGATTTATACACCATCTACAAGGCCCAACATACCACCGGATTGATCGCCAGTTTGACCTTCAATCATCAGCCCTGGCTGGATACCAGCTTGACTGCGCGGGTCAGCAGTGTCAGTAACGAGAACATGAATGTGTTTATTCCAGACCATATGTCTACAGAAGTTCACTGGAAGCAGTTACTGGGTGATTTTGATCTTGATGCAAGTATGCGGGTCAATTTTTATCAGGAGGACAATCAACGTTCCAGAGATATCCGCCGACACTTTACACGTTTACGCCTGAACTGGCAGAACTGGACTGCCCGGTTGAATCGGTTTGAATTGAATGCGGAATACAACTATGACATCGATCGTGATGAGCATTTGGGTATGCTGAGTGTTACCTACCATTTTGGAGATTACAGAGGCTTGCGAGATTTTAAACCGGGAGCTGTCAATTTTCGCCGTATCAGGGAATTACAGAGTTTAGATGGATATCGTTGAGAGTGAAAAAATCAGCGTCAGCAGTGATGATGTCCGGCGCCTGGTCAACAGAGGCCAGAATCAATACTGGTGTCAGCTCAACAAGGCGCTAATTGAACAGGTTGCAGAACAGTTTGCGCTGTGGCCGGACGTGTCCACCAGAGAGGTGGAATCCGGTCGTGAAATGATTGGTTTGATCGCTGAACATATATTACGTTTTCTGTTGTACGAAATCGGGCAAAGCCAGACCCGGCTTGAAAAACTGAGAACCCGTTATGGCAATTACAGTAATCGCTATACCAAAGCAGTCAGTGACCAGGAAAGGCAACGACTGATACTTGACTACGCACGAGACCTCGGTGCAAATGATCAGCACATCAAAGGTGACCGCAAAGCCTTCAAGCGCTGGTTTGGACATGATGCAGTCAGTGATCGCTATCAACGTCGCAGTCTGGAAACAGAGCGTTATATCAGTTTTGTTCTGGATGCTGCCGGGCGTATTGCAGCGCTGTTACTGAAAACCGATGGCAAAACTGTTGGTTATCAGCAATTATGGGAACGTATCAAAATTGAGCCGGTGATTAAACCATTGCTGGTGCATCGTGGTGACAGGCGTGTGGTCAGTTCGGCGTTCCATTGTCTGACCCAGGCTTTAAAATCCATGCCGGTCGGGTTGCAAACCCAGTGTATTTCAGAATCAAGCCTGCGTTTTATTTACCATGCTTCACTAAGCAGCAAGCGCAGCGTCTGGATACAATGTGAGGCTCTGGAGTTATTGCAATACGCTTCACCTGAATCGCTGTTACCGGTATTCAGAAAGCGTCTGGTCAAGCCACAGCCGGACGATGACTTGTTCGTGCGGCGTAAGGTTGTCGACATTATGGCGCGTCTGATCAATGCCGAATCCAGACTCAAGGATTTAATTCGTCATGTTATCGCTGATTCCTGCCCGTCAGTCCGGCAGAAATTACCTGACGTTCTGAATCGCACTGATTTGCCGATTATTGAGCAATATTATCCGCAGTTATTGTTCAAGGATGGCGTGGAGCAGGTCAGAGCATCGGCATTGCTGGGTTTGAGCGGCTTGATGCAGCGCAGCGATTGTTATGCTAAGGCATTGTCATATCTGCTGGAAAGTTTATACCAGGAAACCCACACATTTGTGCTTAGAGTAGCGCTTAAGGTGTGTCGTGACAGTTTGCCAGACAGGATTGATAAACCTGAATTTGTCAGGCAGTTATTGCCAGCGCTGAACCATTTGCATTTGAAAGCAGAATCCCTCTCTGTTCGGCGCTGGGCGTCCCAGACTCGGGAATACCTGTTGTGTCACTCCAACCCCGGAATTTCGGACAGAATTGAATCATTGCGTCAATTTGTCGAAGCGATTCCGCCTGGCCGGTCACGTAAGATTCCGGCTGATTTAAAGTTTGACGATGATTTACAGCTTGGTCGTCTGCTGTCTGTTCTGGCTCAAGAGGATTATGGTTTTGATGTTGAAAAAAGCCTGCTTGGTACGTTTTTAACCAGAGGTCATGCGTTCGGTTTCAGAATCTGGCGACTGTTACATGAATTCAGGCATCCGTCACCGGACAAACGTCAGGCTTTCCAGCATACTCGCGGGCGATTGTTTTGGGGAACCCTGCGGGTGCCGTCAGCGATTCTCTCCGAACTTGCTGAGACTAAAGTGCCGGGTGAACCGCTCTATTTTGATACCGAGGATGGCTGGCGAGGTTATCTGCCGTTAGTCGATGATGTATTATCCAGCCTGAATAATGGCAAACAACCCACCTGGTTTTATCACAGTGAAGGCATTACCTGTCTGAAACCACCACAAAACTGGTTCAAACGCTGGCTGGCCAGCTGGCGGATTAGCTATTACTTTGCAGATTATGCACGTATGCGCAACTGGAGAGAAGACAGTCAGGATTCGCCGCATGTATTTTTGAAAGCGCTAACCGATCTGGGTATTAAAGTCAGTTTTCAGGGCCATGATGCTTTTGAAAAACCGGCGACTGTGGATTCAGCGGTTCTGCGTTTTTTTCCTGCTGCATTGCCAATGCCTGTTATTAATTCGGAAAGCTGGCATTCCTTCAAAGACTATTTTGTCTCAGTCTATGAAAACAGCTTATACGAATTAAGCGTGTTTCTGGGTGCAGCGATTGCCTATTTTCTTGGTCGCCATGTGTACCTGTACCGGAAACTCAAGCAATCCCGAAGTCGATTGCCCTTGGTCCTTGGTGGCTGGGGGACACGAGGCAAATCCGGTACCGAGCGCATCAAGGCGGCGCTCATGAATGCACTGGGTTATTCGATTGTCTCCAAGACCACAGGTTGTGAAGCCATGTTTCTGCATGCTCACCCGTTTGGTGAGTTGCGGGAAATGTTTCTGTTCAGGCCTTATGACAAGGCAACCATTTGGGAGCAACATAATCTGGTCTGTTTATCGGACCAGTTAAACACAGAGGTGTTTTTGTGGGAATGTATGGGATTGACGCCATCGTATATTGAAATTCTGCAAAACCAGTGGATGACCGATGATATTGCCACCATCACCAATACCTATCCGGACCACGAGGATTTGCAGGGTCCGGCTGGTGTCAATATACCTGAAGTCATGACCCGTTTTATTCCCAAAAACTCGACACTGGTGACCAGCGAAGAGCAAATGCTTCCGATTCTGCGGGCAGCCGCACGCGAAAAAAACACTGAATTCAGAGCAGTCACCTGGCTGGAATGTGGCTTGCTGGCCGATGATATTCTGCAACGTTATCCATATGACGAGCATCCATTCAATATTGCACTGGTGATGGCGATGGGCCGGGAGTTGGGTGTCGAGGATGATTTTACCGTTAAAGAGATGGCAGATCGGGTTGTAGCCGATATCGGTGTATTGAAAACATTCCCTTGTGCGCCTTTGCGCAGTCGCCGACTGGAATTTATCAATGGCATGTCGGCCAATGAGCGGTTTGGTTGTCTCGGTAACTGGACCCGTATGGGTCTGGATAAAGTTGATCCTGAACATGAGCCGGATACCTGGATTACTATTGTCGTTAATAACCGTGCTGACCGCATTGCGCGTTCCAGGGTGTTTGCCAGCATTATTGTCAAGGATATCAGTTTTGATCGCTGTGTATTGATTGGCAATAATCTGACCGGGATGCTGGGTTATATAAAAGAAGCCTGGGCTGAATGGATTGAGTCACTGTCTCTGGGCGAACAGTCAAGCCAGGCAGCTGAATTGCTGTCAACTATGGCTAAACGGTTTCGTATTGCGTCTACAGAAGACATATTGAGCAACCAGTTACAAGCTATGATATCGGCTCAAAACCCTGAGCTGGACTGTGCTGAATTATTGGCGTTAATGCATGATGCTGATGCTTTGGAAAACAGACTGGCGCAACTTGAAGTGAGTCATTATGACGAGATCATGACATGTTTCAGGCAAGGTCAGTCCCAGTATCAGGATTTCACCCGGATCCAGGATCAATTAAAACAGTCCGGCGGATCAAGTGGCGCGCTTCAAAACGAAATTGCAGAGTTGCTATGGGGCTGGTTCGAGCAAAAGCTGGTTGTTGTGGATGATTATTATGCCAGTGGTGATCAGGTGATTAAACACATCTGCGATGCCACACCACCGGGTTTCTATAACCGAATTCTGGGGATGCAAAACATCAAAGGAACCGGCCTGGATTTCGTGTATCGCTGGCAGGCCTGGGAAAACTGCCAGAAAGCCTGTCAGCAATTATTGAGCAAAGCAGTTTCTGAATCCCGTCAGGGACTGAATACACTGTCCTCGATCCAGGAATTCGGTTATTTGGCAAAGGAAACCGTGCAGAACACAGTACATCAGGTCAGGGACTCAGCAATGGCGCAAAACGACCAGTATCAGTCCGAGCTGGAAATGATCTCGAGTAATCTGGAGCATTCAATTCTCAAACTGGATAATGCAACCAGCTCACAAGGACAGACTCAATCACGCTTCGCCAAAATCAGCGAAGCGATTGAGGCGTTTCTGGATGCCGGTGATGCCGTCAAGCGGCGCAAACGCGCAGACCAGATTTATCAAGACCTTGTGGATGAACGAATCAGCCATGACCGGGCTGTTCTGGAATTACAAACCTTGAACAAACGTCAAAAAGGTGGCTGGTTCAAGCTGTTTGCATAATCACAAGCAATACACTGGAAGCGGTGATCGTCTCATTACTGCTGAGCAATAGTGTCCTTGATGCCACAGTTTTGTTTAGCTGTTTTTTCAGATTCAAACAGTTTGGTTCTTAATACTTTGGCTTGTGGAGGATCGCGAAATACCCCACCTGTTTCGCCCGGCATGCTTTTCAGGTTTCTAAACACGACCGCCTGGGAATATTCATCGTAAGTCATTAACTTTGAAAACTCATCAAACTGGCAACTGCACTGATAGAGAGTGGTGAGGTTTTGACCACCATTTCTATTCATGCATGCAATCACATATTCGACAGTATCAAGCGTAGGGAAAGCGTGTTCTTCGGCTGGTCCGGTTTCACTGGCAAGCGATGGGTAATCCTTGGCTTTGATCGGTTCAGCATCGTCTTTGCTTTTGTTACTGGCGCAACCAGATAACATCAGCGTTAGAACGAGTAAAACTGACAGGAACAGGGGCAGGGGCAGGGTATTAGTCACCAATGGTTTTGTTAATAAGTCTTTCATGTTTAGCCAGATTGATTTAAGGTTAAGTCGGTATCAGGATTCAGTGTTCATGTCCGGTCGCACAATATCATTTTGCAATCAAACAATGCCGTAACAAGGGATTGGTTGCAGGTGTCAAAGTATTTGAGACTGTGGCATAGTCATTCATTATAACCCGATGGTTTGAATATGACAGAATCAATCGTTCGATTTGTTTTTGTGTATCGAAGTTCAAACTCACTGAATAACAAACAGGATTAATTACTTGCAACAGTCAATTACCGGTATGGTTCTGGCAGGAGGACTGGCCAGACGCTTTGATTCCAGAGACAAGGGATTGATCAAACTGAATCATCAACCGCTTGTGCTGTATGCACTCGATGCGATGAAAGAGGTTGCTGATCACCTTGTGATCAATGCCAATCGCAATATTGATGATTATAAGCAACTGGGTTACCCGGTGATTTCCGATCTGGATGGAAGTTTCTCCGGACCTTTGGCTGGTGTATTGAGCGTGATGCAGCAGGCACAAACAGATTATGTGTTTTCCGTACCGTGTGATTGTCCGTTGATGAATGCTGCCATGCTGCAACGCATGGTTGATACGCTTAATCAACAACAAGCCGAATGCTGTATTCCTGATGATGGTGAACGTGTTCACCCGGTGTTTTTGCTACTCAAAACCGAACTTCAAACCAGCCTGGCCGATTATCTGGCCAATGGCCAGCGCAAGATTGATCGCTGGCTTGAACAACATCAACTGGTCAAGGTTGACTGTTCAGACCAGCCGGAGACTTTTCTCAATGTCAATACTCCTGAACAACTCAAAGCACTCGAACTGCAAATGAAATGAACACGTTGATTTGTCCATCACCACAACAATTTCCCAATCTGCACATCAGCGATGCCGGATTGTCATCAACGACACCAGTCAATGCAATCAACGAACTCGGTGAACAACAACCAGTGGCACTGGTTGGCGAACGTCCGCTGACAATTTATCTGGATAAATACGAAATTGTGACCTTGATGACAATCGGCACTCATCCGGAATTGTTGACGATTGGTTATTTGATAAACCAGGGATTGCTGGACAGTCTTGAGCAGGTCCGTATTGTTCAGGTTGACTGGGAGACTGAATCAGTTGCTGTTGTGACCAATACACCCGATGCAGACCGACGCAGCCTGCTGGAAAAGCGCACCATTACAACCGGATGCGGACAGGGTACTGTATTTGGATCGATGATGGATAAAATTCGCAGTATCCAGGTGCAGCAACAACAATTCAAGCAGTCTGACTGTTACACCTTGCTGCGCAATATCCGCGAATATAATCAGGTCTACAAGGAAGCCGGAGCAGTTCATGGCTGCGCATTGTGCCAGAATGGGGAAATACTCATGTTTGTCGAAGATGTCGGCAGGCACAACGCAGTCGATGCCATCGCCGGTTATATGTTGCTTGAAATAATTGATGGTTCAGACAAAGTGTTTTACACCACAGGTCGCTTGACCTCGGAAATGGTCATCAAAGTCAGTCAGATGCAGATACCACTGCTACTGTCTCGCTCCGGCGCAACCCAAATGGGGCTTGATGTCGCGCGTCAGGCAGGCGTTACTCTCATTTCCCGCGCCAAAGGCAAAGCCTTTCAGGTTTTGAATGGTTCTGAGAATATTGAATTTGATGCTAAGCCGGAGAGAGCTGGGACTGAGAGAACCAGGGTTGGTCAGTATGTTAAAAGTAATTTGGCTGTTGACTGATTGAGGTGATTTAACCAGTAGTAATCACATTTGCTGTGTGAATATTGTGAATATGAGTACATGTGACGTAATTCTGCATAAAATCATCGTAACTACTCAGCGTTAATCATCAGGCTGAGCAAACGCAGGGAGTTTTGCTTCAAACACAAGGCTCATCGCCTGAGTTGCACTCATTCCCTGTTTTCGACAGGACGACAGATAACCCCGAATCCTGCAGGATATCATGGCACCGGTCATACTTCGGAAACACCCGGATATTTTCTGCTGTACTTTGGTCATGCGAATGTCATTTTCACCCCGGTT